>JAGCYX010000052.1 GCA_017960585.1 Bacteroidales bacterium | reverse complement strand
TGCTTCCGCCGCCTGGGCGTGAAGCTGGAGCAGCGCGGCGACGACATCTACATCCCCGCCCAGAAGAGCTACGAGATCGAATCCTTCATCGACGGCTCCATCATGACCATCGCCGACGCCCCCTGGCCGGGCCTGACCCCGGACCTGCTGTCCGTGATGCTGGTCGTGGCCACGCAGTGCAAGGGCAGCGTCCTCATCCACCAGAAGATGTTCGAGAGCCGCCTGTTCTTCGTGGACAAGCTGATCGACATGGGCGCGCAGATCATCCTCTGCGACCCGCACCGCGCCGTGGTCATCGGCCACGACCACAAACTCAACCTCCGCGCAGGCCGGATGACCTCCCCGGACATCCGCGCCGGTATCGCGATGCTCCTTGCGGCCATGTCCGCCAAGGGCACTTCCACCATCGACAACATCGAGCAGATCGACCGCGGTTATGAGGACATCGAACACCGCCTGAACGCGCTCGGAGCCCATATTGAACGCAAATAGCCATGCAAGTACTCAAGTTCGGAGGCAGTTCGGTCGCGGACGCGACCCGTATGTCGCAGGTGATTGACATCGTGCTCGCCGCCGTGGCGCGCGACCGCACCATCCTGGTCAGTTCCGCCATCAGCGGCTGCACGGACGCGCTCATCGCCATCGGCGCCGAGACCGACCCCGCGGCGAAGGCGCAGCAGATCGACGCCCTGCGCCGCAAGCACCACGCCATCGCGCGGCGCCTCTTCACCGGCGCCGAGCGGGCGGATATGATCGCGGAGCTGGACGGCCTCTTCGAGGAACTGTCCGCCGCGGAGCCCGAGGCCTGCGTGACCTTCGGCGAACTTTTCTCCACGCGCATCCTGGCGCGGAAATTCGCCTGCGAGGACGTCGCGACGAAGTGGCTCGACTCGCGCCAGCTGGTCCGTACGCTGGGCGGCGTGGTGGCCGAGGGCCTGACCTACGCCAACATCCTCGGCGCCGTGCAGGTCGCCCCGGAAGTGCAGCTCTTCGTGGCCCCGGGCTTCATCGCCTCCGACGGCGACGGCCGCGTGACCACGCTCGGCCGCGGCGGCTCCGACTACAGCGCCGCGCTGTACGCCGCCGGCGCCAAGGCTTCCGTGCTCGAGATATGGACCGACGTGCCCGGCATCATGACGGCCAACCCCAAGGTCGTCCCCGCCGCCGTCAGCATCCCCGACATCTCCTACAAAGCCGCCCTGACCCTCGCGGAGAACGGTGCCAAGGTGCTCTACGCACCCACCGTGGGCCCCGCGATGGCCGCCGGCATCGCCTTCAGCATACGCAATACCTTCGATCCGCGCCACCCCGGCACGCTCGTCTCCGGCCGTCCGGCCGTCAAGGAGGGCGAGTGGATGGGCGTGACCAGCTTCACGCACGCCGACAAGGGCGAGTCCGTGGTCTGCCTGGTCGGCGAGGCCGTCGCCTCGCGCGCCTCGGCCGCCGGACGCATCCGCGCGGCGCTCGCCGAGGCCGGCATCCAGCCCCTGGGCGAGGTCACCGGCGAGGGCGACGCCTTTTTCATCCGCGTCCGGCCGACCGTCGAGAAAGCGGCCGTGGGCGCCATCCACCGGGAGTTCTTCGAGGCCCGGGCCGTGACCGTGATCCCGGTATTCATCGCCGGCTACGGCGCCGTGGGCCACGAGCTGGTGCGCCTGATCGGCCTGAGCGCCGACCGCATCGCCGCCCGGCGCGCCCGCACCATCCGCATCATCGGCCTGTCCAACAGCCGCCGCTTCGCGGTGGACCTGCGCGGCATCAAGCCGGAAGAGGCCGAGAAGCGTCTGGAGGCGGGGGAGAACGCCGCCGAGGGCGCCTTCATCGACGCCGTGCTCGCCTGCGCGCCGCGCGGCGCCGTGTTCGTGGACTGCACCAACGACGACCAGCTGCACCACCGCTACGCGGAACTCTTCCGCGGCGGACTCAGCATCGTGACCTCCAACCGCCGCTCCCTGGCCCTGCCCTTCGTGCAGTACGCCGCCCTCAAGGCGGAGGCCCGCCAGAACGGCGCCTTCTTCCGCTACGACACCACGGTGGGCAACTCCCTCCCGATCCTCGAATCCATCGCCAGCGACGCCAACTGCAGCGACGGCATCGAAGCCATCGAGGCCGTGGTCTCCTGCACCCTGAACTACATCATCACCGGCTACGACGGCGCGCTGCGCGACAGCCTCGCCACCCTGCTGCGCCGCGCGCAGGACGAGGGCCTGACCGAGCGCGACCCCCGCACCGACCTTGGCGGCCAGGACGTGCTGCGCAAGCTGCTCATCCTCGCCCGCGAGGCCGGCGTGCCGCTGGAGGCGGACGACGTGGAGATCACCCCGATGCTGGGGCCGGAGTTCTTCGGCTGCCCGCTCGAGGAGTTCTACCGCAAGCTGGCGGAGTACGAGCCGCAGTTCATCGCCCGCGAGGCGGAACTGGACGCGGCCGGCCAGCGCCAGCGTTTCGTGGCGTCCCTGCGGCGCGACACCGCCGCTCCGCACGGCTACCGCGCCGAGATCAAGATGCAGCGCGTGGGCCCCGAGAGCCCCTTCTACTGGATCAGCGGCACGGAGAACGTGACCGTGGTCCGCAGCGAATATTCCGCCCCGCTCGTCATCAAGGGCGCGGGCGAGGGCGTCCGCCTGGCCGCCACTGGCATCATCAAAGACATCCTGATGTAGTATGGAACTGTTCCGCCAGATACTTTCGATCGACTCCACCTCCGGCCGCGAACGGGACCTGGGGCAGTGGCTCGCCGAGCACCTGGAGGCTCCCTTCGTGGAGACCTTCGAGGTCGGCGACGGCACGCTGAACGTCCTCCTGCGCTGGAGCGAGACGCCCCGCGTAGTGTTCTGCTCGCATATGGACACCGTCCCGCCCTATATCCCCCCGACCTTTCTGGACGACCGGGTGCTGGGACGCGGCACCTGCGACGCCAAGGGGCAGTTCTATGCGATGTACCGCGCCTGCCTGCGCCTCGCCGCGGCGGGCCACAAGGACTTCGCGCTGCTCATCGTGAGCGGCGAGGAGACGGGCTCCTGGGGCGCCAAGGCCTTCGCCCGGACGGGTTTCACCGCGCCGCTGCTGGTCGTTGGCGAACCCACCGACAACTGCATGGTGAGCGCCTCCAAGGGCACCAAACGCTTCAACCTGACCTTCACCGGCAAGGCCTTCCACTCCGGATATCCCGAGTACGGCGTGAGCGCGGTCGAACTTTTCGTGGACTTCATGAACGAGCTGCGCGCGGCCGGCTTCCCGGACGACCCGGAACTCGGCCCCACCACCTGGAACGTTGGCCAGCTGGTCAGCGACAACGCGCAGAACATCCTCAGCCCGTGCCTGACCTGCCGGCTCTATTTCCGCACCACCTTCACCTCCGACGCGGCGGTGGTGGACTGGATGCGCGCCCACGCTTCCGACACCCTGAAAGTGGAGGAATTCGGCGGCGACGCGCCCGCGAAATACTTCACGCTGCCGGGCTTCCCGACCAAGCCGGTCGCCTTCGGCAGCGACGCCCCGCACCTGACGGGCTTTGCGCAGAAGATCATCTGCGGCCCCGGCTCCATCACCGTCGCCCACCGCGACGACGAGTTCCTGGCGCTGGCCGATTTCGAACAAGCTATCAACAATTACGTCAAGATCTATGAAAGTTATCATTAGCGGATACGGCAAGATGGGCCACATGGTCGAGGCCGCCCTGCAGCGCCGCGGCATCGAGCTGGTGTGCGCCTCCGAAGACATCTGCGCCATCCCGAAGGAAGTGGCGCAGGAGTGCGTGGTGATCGATTTCACGACCCCGGAGTCCTTCCGGGCCAACTATAAGACCATCGCTGCCAACTTCAAGGCCGTCGTCGTGGGCACCACCGGCTGGTACGACATCAAGGATCAGGTCTTCGCCGCCTTTGAGGCCGCCGGCACCCCGATGATCTGGGGCTCCAACTTCTCCGTCGGCGTGATCGCCCTGTTCGCCGGGATCGCGCGCACCTGCCAGGTGCTCAAAGGCCACGGCTACACCCCGCACGTCGAGGAGATCCACCACATCCACAAGCTGGACGCGCCCAGCGGCACGGCCAAGAGCATCGGCGTGCTGATTTCGGACTTCCTGGGCGAGGAGCCGAAGATCGACTCCCAGCGCATCGGCGAGGTCCCCGGCACGCACATCGCCGAGTTCCGCTCCGAAGTGGACAAGCTGACCTTCACCCACGAAGCCTTCTCCCGCCAGGGCTTCGCGGAAGGCGCCGTCGACGCCGCCCTCATGACCGAAGGCCTGACCGGCTGCCACGAGTTCAAGGATCTGATCCTGTAGGTCCCGGTCCCTCTTCCTGCCCGACCCATAAACTGTCATTCCCGACCTGATCGGGAATCTCCTTCATCTCGTATCCTACCGTTCCAGATGTCCCAAATAGGGGACATCTGTAATACCCTGTGGGCATTCCTCCAGACAATCGTCTTCTGCCAGGGGCAAAATGGGGTGTTTTTGCCCCTGGGAGGATGCCGCCATACCAGCAGCCGGGCTGTTTCCCCGCTGCCTTGGCCCGCCTGGGCGATGAGGATGGCGGGGATTTTCCGATTCTGCAAAAACGGATTTTTCTTGCCCGTTTTGGAAAATAATTCTACGGAAATCGCTTATTAAGGAATATCTTCTTATTTTTCTCGTGTTCTGTATAATTAATTTTCTCATTCGTAACTTGCGGTCGTTTCCAAAGCGAAGGTGAGAAAGTGAAAAAACAGACGATAGCCCTCCATACGCCTTTTGTGCGCTCTGACGCCTATGGCTCGCTGGCGATGCCCATCTATACGAACGTGTCGTATGAGTTCGAGGACGCCCAGCAGATTTCCGATGCGTTTACCGGCAAGACGAAAGCCCCCAACTACGCGCGCGTGGAAAACCCCACGGTGACCAATCTCGAGCACCGCGTCCGGGCCCTGACGGGGGCGGCCCACGTAACGGGGTACAATTCCGGCATGGCGGCTATCAGCAACGCCATCCTCTCCGTCGCCGCGCAGGGCAAGAACATCGTCTCCTCCCGGCATCTGTTCGGGAACACGCTTTCGCTCATCACCGCTACCCTGATGCCCTTCGGCGTCAAGCCGCGCCTGCGGGACCTGACGGATATCGAGGCGGTGGAGAAAGCCGTCGATGAGAATACCTGCTGCATCTTCCTGGAAATCGTCACGAATCCGCAGCTGGAAGTCGCAGACCTGCAGGCGCTCGCCGAGATTGCCCACCGCAAGGGTGTCCCGGTGATCGCCGACTCCACGGTCATCCCTTTCACCGAAACCCACCTGAACAGCCTGGGCGTGGACATCGAGGTGGTGTCCAGCACGAAATACCTGTCCGGCGGCGGCACTTCGCTCGGAGGACTGGTCATCGATTACGGGACTTTCCCGCAGATCAACAAACGCATCAAGGGAGACCTGCTCTATAATCTCGGCGCCTACATGAACCCGTATTCCGCTTATCAGCAGACCCTCGGCCTGGAGACGCTGGAAGTCCGTTACCGGCAGCAGGCCGCCAATGCGCAGCGGGTCGCGGAAGGGCTTCAGCAGACCAGCGGAATCCGACGCGTGACCTACATCGGTTTAAAAGACAACCCGTACTACGAGCTGGCGCGCAAGCAGTTCGGACCCACGTCTGGCGCCATGCTGACCCTCGACCTGGACTCGAGAGAAGTGTGCTTCGACTTCATCAACCGCCTTCGTGTCTTCCACCGCGCCACGAACCTCTTCGACAGCCGCTCGCTCGCCATCCACCCCGCCTCGACGATTTTCGGGCTTTTCCCGGAGCATCAGCTGGAGCAGATGGATGTCCGGCAGACCACCATCCGCCTCTCCATCGGACTCGAAGACCCGGAGGATTTGCTGGACGATATCCGCCAGGCGTTGGAAAGACAATGATATAAAAACGGTATAGTTATGAGTGAAAACAAGAAATTGAGCATTATCGCCTTCAGCGGCGATTTTGACAAACTGACGGCCGTGTTCACGCTCGGGACGGGCGCGGCGGCGGTCGGTTACGAGGTCAACATTTTCTTCACGTTCTGGGGGCTTGATGCCATCAAGCAAAAGCAGGGACGCAGCTTTACGGGCGGCAACTGGCTGACCAAAATCTTTGGATTCATGATGGGCGGCCTCAAAGTGACGCCGACCTCGCGCTTCAACTTCCTGGGTGCCGGCCCGAAAATCTTCCGTTCGCTGATGCGGAAAAACAACGTCGCCACGCTCGAAGAGCTGGTGGAAGCCGCCAAGGCGCTCGGGATCAATTTCTACGCCTGCGAGATGGCGATGCACGTGCTCGGACTCAAGAAAGAGGACTTCATCCCGGAGGTGAAAGACGTGCTCGGGGTGGCTTCGTTCCTGAAGCTCAGCGACGGTGGCCAGACCCTGTTCATCTAATCCCGATCCGATATGGCAACCAAAGTACTGGACATCACGAAGGAGCACTGCCCGATGACGTTTGTCAAGACGAAAATCGAGCTCTCCAAGCTCGCTCCGGGAGACACCCTCGAGGTGTTGCTTTCGGAAGGCGAGCCCCTCGACAACGTGCCCCGCAACGCGAAAGAGCAGGGATTCAACGTCCTTTCCGTGGAACACGTAGAAGGGACGACGCATAGAGTAATCATTGTTAAATAATCATTAAACCATTCTTGTTGTGGCTGATTCGAATTTGCAGCGCAGTGTGACCACTGCCACCGCCAGAAGACTGGCGACGACGACGAAAACCGCGCCCCAGATGGGCAGCATTACGCCGAGATTGTTATTGAAACTCTTACCCTGGGTACAGGTGTCCGGCGGCACGTTCCGCGTGAACCGTACGAAGGTGGAGCTGCGGAACAACGACCGCCTGCCCATCCAATACGTGGACGGCGTCCCGTCCTTCACGGCCAAGAACTTGAAATCCATCCCGCTGTTCTCGGAGTTTGACGACAGCATCCTGGACCGCCTTGTCAGTTCGTTCGAGGCGACGGAGGTGAACGTGGACAAACTCTTCGTACAGCAGGGGAAGGACAAGCAGCGTTTCTTCATCGTCGCAAGCGGCCAGGCCGAAGTTATCAGCAAGGGGCCGCACGGGGAAGACCTTCGAATCGCTCTGCTCAGCGAGGGAGAGTATTTCGGCGAAGCCGATTTGCTGGACGAGCGGGAATCAACGGTCTCTGTCCGTGCGGCTACTCCAGCTGTCTTCCTGGGCCTGAAACTGCAGGAACTCGTCCGCTTCATCAAGGAAGTGCCGGATTTCCGGGAGAAATTCGAAAAGGCGGTTGACAAACAGCTGCGCCTGAAGGCCTCGGTCAACGACAATGGCGAGAAGCACATCGATCTGTTGAGCGGGCACGAAGAGGACAACGTGATTCCGGAGACTTATATTGATTATGAGGAGCACCCGACCGAGTATTCGTTGAACACCCTGCAGACCGTCGTCCGCGTCCACACCCGCGTCAGTGACCTGTACAACAATCCGTACAACCAGCTCGAGGAGCAGCTTCGCCTGTCCATCGAGAGCATCAAGGAGCGCCAGGAGTGGGAACTGATCAACAACAAGCAGTTCGGCCTGCTGGCCGCCGCCAACCCGGCCTACCGCATCTCGACGCGCTACGGTGCTCCGACGCCCGACGACCTGGACGAGCTGCTGGGCCTGGTCTGGAAAGAGCCGGCCTTCTTCGTGGCGCATCCGCGCGCCATCGCTGCCTTCGAGCGCGAATGCACCTGGCGCGGCGTCCCGCCCGTGACGACAGACCTGTTCGGCACGAAGGTCATCCTGTGGCGCGGCGTTCCGATCATCCCTTCGGACAAGGTCGAAGTCGAGGGCCAGTATCTGACCGGTCGCGGCCTGGGCACCACCAAGATCATCCTCGTCCGTACGGGAGAGCAGAACCAGGGCGTCGTGGGACTTCACCAGAGCGGAATCCCCGGCGAGATCGCCCCTTCGCTTTCCGCCCGCCTGATGGGACTGGACAAGTTCGGCGTCGCCTCCTATCTCCTCACGAAATATTTCTCGCTGGCGGCACTCACCGATGACGCGATTGCCGTGCTCGAGAATGTGGAGGTGGGCTACTATCACGATTATCAGCATAGAAATACAATTGAGAAATAATGCTCAACCTCAGCGAAATCAACCGTTTCCCGACCCAGGACGCTGATGTCCTGGCGCTCCTGCGCAAGCTGGCGGCGGACTATTGTCCCGACGAGGCCAGGGCGCTGCGCCAGCGCATCATCCCGGACGAGGAACTGCATCTCGAGGAGCTGGAAGCGGGATTCAAACAGCTGCTCTCCGGCGGAGACGGCTTCACCCGTCTCCCGTATTTCGGGGAAAAAGAAACGACGTCGAAGCCGCCCGTCCTGCAGGACAACGGCTTCGGGATCGGTATCCCGGAGACGGACATCCTCCGCTCGCTGCATTACGATGAGGTGGACACGCTGAACGGTGCGGAGATCAAGAAGGACTTTCCCGTCCTGAACCAGCAGGTGAACGGTCACGATCTCGTCTGGCTCGACAACGGCGCCACGACGCAGAAACCCCTGCAGGTCATTGAGAAGATCTCGGATTATTATAAGCATTATAATTCGAACATTCACCGCGGGGCCCACACCCTGGCGGCCCGCGCGACGGACGCCTACGAGGAGGCCCGCGAAAAGGTGCAGCGCTTCATCAATGCAGCCAGCAGCGAGGAGATCATTTTCGTCCGCGGCACCACCGAGGGCATCAATCTCGTGGCGCAAACCTATGGCCGTCAGTTCCTTACGCCTGGCGACGAGGTGATCGTCTCCGAGCTTGACCACCACGCCAACATCGTTCCCTGGCAGCGTGTCTGCCAGGAAAAGGGAAGCACGCTGAAGGCGATACCCACGGACAAGAACGGCGACCTGGTGCTTTCGGAATTCGAGCGCCTCATCACGCCCCGCACACGATTCGTCTCCGTGGGGCACGTCAACAACACCTTCGGGACCATCAACGACGTGCGCCGCATCATCGATATCGCACACGCGCACAACATCCCCGTGCTCATCGACGGCGCACAGTCGATTGCCCATACGAGCGTGGACGTGCAGCAGCTCGGCGCGGACTTCTTCGTCTTCAGCGGCCATAAAATCTATGGTCCCAACGGCATCGGAGTGGTCTATGGTCGCAAGGATCTGCTCGACAAGATGCAACCCTGGCAGGGCGGCGGCAACATGATCAAGGACGTGACCATCGAGCGTACGGAGTACAATGTGCCGCCCGCACGCTTCGAAGCCGGCACGCCGAACGTGGCGGATGCCATCGGACTCGGTGCGGCGCTGGACTACGTCCGCCATATCGGTATCCGCAACATCGAGGCGCACGAGCACAAACTGACGGAGTACGCCCGCGAGCAACTGTCCCGGATCGAGGGGCTCACCCTGATCGGCGATCCCCGGGAACGCGTTTCCGTGGTCAGCTTCGTGCTGGACGGAATCCCCGTTCCGGAGACGGGCAGCCTGCTGGACAAGGAGGGGATTGCCGTCCGGGCGGGTCATCACTGCGCCCAGCCCGCCCTGCGGGCCCTCGGTTATGAGATGAGCGTCCGGCCTACCTTCGCGCTGTACAACACGCGCGAAGACGTGGACAAGCTGGTGCTGGCCGTGCGCAAGATCGTCGGAGAATCAAAACGGACATTGTAATCAACAGAGAGCAACATGGCAAGGATAACAGTTAATGGAGAGACACAGGAAGTGCAGATTCCGCTGACACTGTCGGAACTGATCGCGCTGAACGATGTTCAGCAGCCGGACATGGTGAGCGTTCAGGTGAACGAGGAATTCGCCGACCGGACAGAGTGGGACCAGATAAAAATCGCAGAAGGAGACAGCGTCGACTTCCTGTACTTTATGGGCGGAGGCTGCTAAATCTAGTATTATGATCGATTTTACTGAAGAACAGGTTCAGCGTTACTCGCGTCACATCCTGCTGCAGGACGTAGGCGTCGAAGGACAGGAAAAGATCATGAACGCGAAGGTGCTCGTGGTCGGCGCAGGGGGACTGGGTGCTCCGGTCAGCCTGTATCTGGCGGCCGCGGGAATCGGGCGCATCGGCATCGTGGATGCCGATGAGGTCGATCTGAGCAACCTCCAGCGGCAGGTGATCCACTTCACCAAGGATGTGGGTGTGCCGAAGGTGGATAGCGCCCGGGAGAAGATCATGGCCATCAACCCCGACGTCGAGGTGGTTACCTACAAGGTGTTCCTGAACGCTTCGAATGCCCTTGACATCATCCGGGAATACGATTTTGTCGTGGACGGGACAGATAATTTCCCCGTGAAATTCCTGATCAACGACGCCTGCGTGATGACCGGGAAGCCGTTCTCTCACGGCGGCATCCTGCGCTTTACCGGACAGACATTCACCCATTTGCCGGGAACGGCCTGCTACCGGTGTATGTTCAAGGAACCGCCGCCTGCCGGATCCGTCCCTACCTGTTCGCAGGCCGGCGTGCTGGGTGCCATCGCCGGTATGCTGGGAACCATCCAGGCCGCCGAGACCCTGAAATATGTCACAGGCGTTGGCGAACTGCTGACAGACCGGCTGCTGACCTTCGATGCCAAGACGATGCAGTTCCGCACCGTTCCCGTGAAGCGGCGCGACACCTGCCCCGTCTGCGGATCCCATCCCACAATCGACCACCTGATTGATTATGAGCAGGCCGTCTGTGAACTCAAACATCACTGAGCGATGACCATTCCAGAGCATATCATCGACGAACTGATCGCGCAGGCGCGGCAGGAAGCGCCCAATGAGTCCTGCGGCTACCTGCTCGGGACGGAGGATACCGTCCTGGAGAACTACCCGATGGAGAATATCGACCATTCTCCGGAACATTTTTCTTTTGCCCCCAAAGACCAGTTTGCCGCACTGCGTTATGCGCGCGGCAAAGGTCTGAGGATCCTGGCAAACTGGCATAGCCATCCGGCCTCGCCCTCGCGGCCCTCGCAGGAAGATCTGCGGCTGGCGAACGATTCGGGCATCCGCTACGCGATCCTTTCGCTGCTCGGAGACCGGCCGACACTCAATTCCTTCCGGATCCAGGGAGGAGAAGTCATCGACAAGGAGGAGCATCGGAAGGCCTGAGCCGTCAGAGCGTCATACGCTAATTAAAATCTTTAAAAATCGAAAAAGTTTACTAACTTTACGGCAGTTAGTAAATTAGTGTATGCGTATGAAACCTCTTGTCCTGCAAGGATGCGGCACAGCGCTGGTGACCCCGTTCACC
>JAGCYX010000051.1 GCA_017960585.1 Bacteroidales bacterium | reverse complement strand
GGCGAGGTCATCCGGCCCGCCTTGAGGCTGATCTTGTGGTCGTGGCCGATCACCACGGCGCGGTGCGGGTCGCAGAGGATGATCTGCGCCCCCATGTCGATCAGCTTGTCCACGAAGAACAGGCGGCTCTCGAACATCTTCTGGTGGATGAGCACGCTGCCCTTGCACTGCGTCGCGACGACCAGCAGCACGCTCAGCAGGTCCGGGGTCAGGCCCGGCCAGGGGGCGTCGGCGAGGGTCATGATGGAGCCGTCGATGAAAGACTCGATCTCGTAGCTCCGCTGCGCGGGGACATAGATGTCGTCGCCGTGCTGCTCGAGCTTGACGCCCAGGCGGCGGAAGCACTCCGGGATGATGCCAAGCTGCTCCCAGCACACGTCCTTGATGGTGAGTTCGCTCTGCGTGATGGCGGCCATCCCGATGAAGGAGCCGACCTCGATCATGTCCGGCAGGATCCGGTGTTCCGCCCCGTGCAGGGACGGCACGCCGTGGATGGTGAGCAGGTTGGAGCCGATCCCCTCGATCTGCGCGCCCATCGCCGTGAGCAGCTTGCAGAGCTGCTGGACATAGGGCTCGCAGGCGGCGTTGTAGATCGTCGTCGTGCCTTCAGCCAGCACGGCGGCCATGATGATGTTGGCCGTGCCGGTCACGGAAGCCTCGTCCAACAGCATGTAGCAGCCTTTCATCGAGCGGCCGGAGGAAAGGCTGTAGGCCCGCTTGGCCGTGTCGTAGGCGCATTTCGCGCCCAGCCGCATGAAACCTTCGATGTGCGTGTCCACGCGGCGGCGGCCGATCTTGTCGCCGCCCGGCTTGGGGAAGTAGGCGCTGCCGAAACGTGCCAGCAGCGGACCGACGACGAGCACGGAGCCGCGCAGCTTGGCGCAGCGCGACACGAAGTCGGTGCTGCGGATGTAGAACTCGTTGACGTGGTTCGCCGTGAAGGTGTATTCCCCCTTGGCGTGGCGCTCCACGCTCACCCCCATCCCCTCCAGCAGGGCGATGAGATTCTGTACGTCCAGGATTTCCGGGACGTTGGTGATGGTGACGGGCTCGGCCGTGAGGAGCACGGCGCTGAGCACCTCCAGGGCTTCGTTCTTCGCTCCCTGCGGGTTGATCGTGCCGCTGAGGCGGTGGCCGCCTTCGATGACAAAACTGCTCATATATGGTCTACTTCCGGGTGCAGCGTGACGCCGAAGCGTTCCTGCACCCCGTTGATGATTCTCTGTTCCAGCGCGAGGACGTCCTGCGGCGTGGCCGAGCCGCTGGCGTTGACGAGCACGAGCGGCTGCTTGTCATAGACCGCCGCGCCGCCCTCCGTCGCGCCCTTCAGGCCGCACTGGTCGATCATCCAGGCGGCCGGGACCTTGACCATGCCGTCCGGGAGGTCGTAGTGCGGAGCGCTCCCGTCGGGAGAGATCCGCGCGAACTCCGCCCGGCTCACGACCGGGTTCTTGAAGAAACTGCCGGCGCTGCCGAGCTCCTCCGGGTCGGGGAGCTTCTGCCGCCGGATGCGGATGACGGCCTCGCGCACCTGCTGGGGGGTGAGATGGCCGATCAGGTCGGCCATGACAGGTTCCGGATAGGCCATGACGGACTTCGGGTCGGCCATGACGGTATTGCCGTCATTCCCGGCTTGACCGGGAATCCCGAGCGCCTCGCGGACGCCCTTGTAGTCCAGCCGGGGGTTGGGCTTGCGGCTCAGGCGCAGCAGCACGCTCGTGATGACGTAGCGGCCCTTGTTCTCCGGCTGCTTGAAGAAGGAGTCGCGGTAGCCGTAGCGGCACTCCTCGCGGGAGAACTTGACCCGCTTGCGCTCCTGCAGGTCGAAGGCGACCACGCCGGAGAGGATGTCCTTGATCTCCACGCCGTAGGCGCCGATGTTCTGCACGGCCGCGGCGCCGACCTCACCCGGGATGAGCGAGAGGTTCTCGGCGCCCCAGAGGCCGTGGCGGCAGGTCTCCGAGACGAAATAGTCCCAAACCACGCCCGCGCCGACCATCACCGGCACGTCCTCGAATCCCATGTCGACGTACTTGATGTACTCGATGTTCGAATGCAGGACCGTGCCCGGGAAATCCTGCGTGAACAGGAGGTTGCTCCCCTCTCCGATGTGCAGCAGGGGCTTGGGGAGGCGCTCGAAATTGAGCCCCTCGAGTTCCTTGACAGTCTCGTATTCTACCCAGCACGCGCAGGACACCTTCATGCGGAAGGTATTCTGCGCGGACAGGTCGTAGTTCAGCTGGATCCTCACGGCTGCGGTTCTGCGTAGGTGGAAGCCAGGAAAAGCTCTTCCATCTGCGCATCGTCGATCCGGGACGGGGAGTCGATCATCACGTCGCGGCCCTGGTTGTTCTTCGGGAACGCGATGTAGTCGCGGATCGTCTCCTGCCCGCCGAAGAGGGCGCAGACGCGGTCGAAGCCGAACGCCAGGCCGCCGTGGGGCGGGGCGCCGAACTTGAAGGCGTTGATGATGAAGCCGAACTTGTATTCGGCGTCCTCCTTGCTGATGCCGAGCACGTCGAACATGCGGCTCTGCATCGCAGCGTCGTGGATACGGATGGAGCCGCCGCCGAGCTCGGTGCCGTTCAGCACGAAGTCGTAGGCGTTGGCGCACACGCGCTCCAGGTCCTCCTTCCTGTCGGAGTAGAACCACTGCTCGTGCTCCGGCTTGGGGGCCGTGAAGGGGTGGTGCATGGCGTAGAAGCGGCCGTCCTCCTCGCTCCACTCCAGGAGCGGGAAGTCCACGATCCACAGCGGGGCGAAGACCTTGGGGTCGCGCAGGCCGAGGCGGCCTCCCATCTCGATGCGGAGCACGCCCAGCTGGGTCTGCGTCTTGCGCTTCTCGCCGCAGAGGACGAGCACCAGGTCGCCGGCCTTGGCCTCGCAGGCCTCGGCCACCTTCTGGAGCTGCTCGGGGGTGTAGAACTTGTCCACGCTGGACTTGATGCTGCCGTCGGCGGCCACTTTGATGTAGACCAGGCCCTTGGCGCCCACCTGCGGGCGCTTGACCCATTCGGTCAGCTCGTCGAGCTGCTTGCGGGTGTATTCGGCGCAGCCCGGGACGGCGATGCCGCCGATGTACGCGGCGCCGTCGAAGACGGAGAAGCCGCAGCCCTGGACCAGCTTCGTGATCTCGTGGATCTTCATGCCGAAGCGGATGTCCGGCTTGTCGGAGCCGTAGAAGTCCATGGCGTCGTACCAGCTCATGCGGGGGATGGGGTTGGGGATGGTCACGTCCAGGGCGTTGTGGAACATCGTCCTCATCATGCCTTCGAACATGTTCAGCACGTCCTCCTGCTCCACGAACGACATTTCGCAGTCGATCAGG
>JAGCYX010000050.1 GCA_017960585.1 Bacteroidales bacterium | reverse complement strand
TTACTTCAACATGCCGCTGGAATGAAAAAGAGAATTGCCGTGCTGACCGGCGCCGGCGTGAGCGCCGAGAGCGGTCTGGGAACCTACCGCGACAACGGGGGACTGTGGGACAACTACGACCCGATGGTGGTCGCTTCCGCCGAAGGCTGGGCGCAGAACCCGGGCCTGGTGCTGGATTTCTACAACATGCAGCGCGAGAAGCTGCGCCAGGTAGAGCCCAACGAGGCGCACCGCCTGATCGCGGAACTGGAGAAGGACTACACCGTGGACGTGATCACGCAGAACGTGGACAATCTCCACGAGCGCGCGGGCTCCACGCACGTCGTGCACCTGCACGGCGAGGCCACCAAGATCCGGCCGGAGAATACCTGCAACGACTATGACGGATTCTCCGAGAAATTCGTCGTGGACGTCGGCTACGGTGCCGTACACCTCGGCGACAAAGCGCCCAACGGCGCGCAGTACCGCCCGCACATCGTCTTTTTCGGCGAAGCCGTGCCCAAGATCGAGCGCGCGGTGGAGCTGGTGGCCGCAGCCGACATCGTGCTGATCGTGGGCACCTCCCTGCAGGTCTATCCTGCCGCGGGGCTGTACCGTTACGCCAAGCCGGAGGCGCCCATCTACCTGATCGATCCGGCCGACGTGACGCTCTACGACAAGCGCGTGCACCACATCAAAGCGGTGGCAACCAAAGGAATGCAAGAATTTGTTGGAATGTTAAAATAAATTGCTAACTTTGCACCCCATTTAGAAAAAGGAGGTGTAAAAGCAATGATCATCGTTCCCGTCAAAGAAGGCGAAAATATCGAGCGCGCGCTCAAAAAGTTCAAGCGTAAATTCGAGAAGACCGGTGCCGTCCGCGAGATGCGCGCCCGCAAGAACTTCCAGAAGCCGTCAGAGATCCGCCGCATTGCGAAGCAGAAGGCTATCTATGTACAGCACCTGCGTCTGGAGGAGGAGTAATTCTCCCCGTACACCTGTTATTTGAAATATTTGATGACCGCTAAGCCAGGTATCAAGAGCTGCCCCCGCGGCAGACGCTTACGGCCGAAACTTTTAATAAAGTTTTATTTATGTACGCAATCGTAGACATTGCAGGCCAGCAGTTTAAAGTGGAAGCTGGCAACGAAATCTTTGTGCAGCGGCTCGCCGATGCCAAGGGTGCTGATGTGGAGTTCGGCAAGGTGCTTCTCGTCGCCGACGGGAAGGCCGTCAAGGTCGGTACTCCGTATGTCGAGGGTGCCGTGGTCAAGGCCACTGTCCTCGATGATGATGCAAAGGCTGACAAGGTGCTGGTCTTCAAGAAGATCCGCCGCAAGGGCTTCCAGAAGCTCAATGGTCACCGTCAGAAACTTACCAAGATCAAGATCAACGAAATCGCTTAAGAGTTATGGCACACAAAAAAGGTCAATCCAGTTCCAAGAACGGTCGTGAGTCGCAGAGCAAGCGCCTGGGTCTCAAGAAATTCGGCGGCGAGGTCGTGAAAGCCGGCAATATCATCGTCCGCCAGCGCGGCACGGTCCACAACCCTGACCGCAACGTCGGTATGGGCAAGGATCACACCCTGTACGCCCTCGTGGACGGCACGGTGAAGTTCACCCGCAAGCGCGAGAACAAATCCTACGTGTCGGTGGTCCCGTTCGAGAACTAGTCTCGGGGACACAAGTCGAACCAAAGGACCTGCATTCCGAGACGAGTGTAGGTCCTTTTTTATTTAAAAGAAGAATATGTTGACGCTCAAGATGCTTCGCGATGACCCGAAAGCCGTCATCGAGAAATTGAAAATCAAGAATTTCGACGCGCAGCCGATCGTGGACAAGGTGCTCGAACTCGACGCGCGCCGCCGCAGCCTCCAGACGGAGAGCGACGCGCTGCTGGCGCAGCAGAAGCAGAAGGCCGCCGAGATCGGCAACCTGATGAAGCAGGGACTCCGCGACGCCGCCGAGGCCGCCAAGGCCGAGGTCGCCGCGCTCAAGGCCCGCTCGGCCGAACTCCTCGCCCGGATGGACGAGGCTGCTACCGAGCTGGACAGCCAGCTCGTGCTGATGCCGAACACCCCCTGCGGCCTGGTCAAGCCCGGCAAGGGCGCCGAGGACAACGAGGTCGTCAAGATGGGCGGTCCCGAGGTGCAGCTCCCTGAAGGGGCCCTGCCGCACTGGGAGCTCGCCCGCAAGTACGACATCATCGACTTTGACCTGGGCGTCAAGATCACCGGCGCCGGCTTCCCGGTCTACAAGGGCAAGGGAGCCAAGCTGCAGCGCGCCCTGATCAACTTCTTCCTCGACCAGAACACCGCGGCCGGCTACAAGGAGGTCGAACCTCCGGTGATGGTCAACCGCGACTCCGGCTTCGGCACCGGCCAGCTCCCCGACAAGGAAGGCCAGATGTACCACGCCGAAGTGGACGACTTCTATATGGTCCCGACCGCCGAGGTCCCCGTGACCAACATCTTCCGCGACGTCATCCTCGCCGAGAACGAGATCCCGCAGCGCCTGACGGCCTACACGCCGTGCTTCCGCCGCGAGGCCGGCTCCTACGGCAAGGACGTCCGCGGCCTGAACCGCCTGCACCAGTTCGACAAGGTCGAGATCGTGCGCGTGGAGAAGCCCGAAGACTCCTACAAGGCGCTCGACGACATGGTCGCGCACGTGGAGTCCCTCGTGAACAAGCTCGGCCTCAAATACCGCATCCTGCGGCTTTGCGGCGGCGACCTGAGCTTCACCTCCGCCATCACCTACGACTTCGAGCTGTGGTCCGCCGCCCAGGGCCGCTGGCTGGAGATCTCCTCCGTCTCGAACTTCGAGACCTACCAGGCCAACCGCCTGCACCTGCGTTACCGCGACGAGGCCGGCAAGACCCAGCTCGCGCACACGCTCAACGGCAGTTCCCTGGCCCTCCCGCGCGTCGTGGCCGCCCTCCTCGAGGACAACCAGACCCCGGACGGCATCGTGATCCCCGAGATCCTGCGTCCCTACACTGGATTCAGCATCATTGACTAAGGAAAGAGTCATCATGGGCATCGATCCCGGAACCAACATCCTCGGTTTCGGGATTGTGCGCGTGGATGCCGCCGGCAAGCCCGCCTTCGTGGACATGGGCGTGGTGGATCTGCGCAAGATAGCCTCACCTTATGATAAACTGGAGGTCATCCACGAGAAAGTGGGGGCCTTGTGCGACCTCCACCACCCCGACGACCTCGCGATCGAGTCGCCCTTCTACGCCAAGAACGCCCAGGTGCCTTTCAAACTGGGCCGGGCGCAGGGCGCGGCGATGATTGCGGGCCTGAACCGCGGGGTGAAAATCTACGAGTATGCCCCCCGAAAAGCCAAGATGGCGATCTGCGGAAACGGAGCCGCTTCAAAAGAGCAGGTTTCCCTCATCGTGCAGCGCACCCTTGGCATAGAAATTGCAAACAAATACCTTGATGCGACAGATGCACTTGCTCTCGCGATGTGCCACTTCTACCAGCTGTCCAGCCCGCTTACCAGTGCGCAGGGCAGCACTTCCTGGGAGAAATTTGTTGCATCCAATCCGGAGCGTATAAAAAAGTGATTGTATGAAAAAAGCGAGAATTTTCCTGATGGTCGGGCTTATGATGCTGGGATTCAGCTCCTTTGCTCAGGACCAGAACGTCGTGAAGGGCATCCTGATCGACGACTCCACCGGCGAAGCCCTCGGTTTCGCGACAGTCTCTCTCACCAAGGACGGCCAGTCCAAACCGGCCAAGTACACCCTTTCCGACGACAAGGGCTCTTTCTCGATGTCTTCCGTGCGCAACGGCTCCTACGCCATCGTGGCTGAGCTCCTGGGCTACGAGCCCTATTCCGCGCAGCTCAAGGTCGAGAACAACAAGTCCATCGACCTCGGCGAAATCCGCATGAAGGTGGACAAGGAGCAGCTCGAGGCCGCCGAGGTTTCCGCCGTCGGCAACCCGGTGATCGTCAAGAAGGACACCATCGAGTACAACGCCGGCTCGTTCCTGTCGACCGACAACGACAACCTCGTGGACCTGCTCAAGAAGATGCCGGGCATCGAGGTCGCCGACAACGGTACCATCACGGTCAACGGCCAGTCCGTCAGCAAGATCACCGTGCAGGGCAAGACCTTCTTCCTGGACGACCCGCAGGTCGCCTCGCAGAACATTCCCGCCAAGCTCGTGAAGAAGCTGAAGGTCATCCGCAAGAAGTCCGAGCAGGCCGAGTTCACCGGCATCGATGACGGCCAGGAAGAGACGGTCATCGACCTGGGTCTGACCGAGGGCGCCAACCTGAACGGTGTCGTCGGACGTGTGACCGCCGGTGTCGGTCACGACATCCCGAGCGAGAAGAACCCGCTCAACGACTGGCGCTTCTCCGGTAACGCCTTCCTCGGCAACTTCTCCGGCAACACGCAGATATCCCTCATCCTCAACGCCAACAACGCCAACGTCCAGGGTTCCACGAACTTCTCCGGGAACATGATGGGCGGCATGATGGGCGGCGGCGGAATGGGCGGCGGCATGGGCTTCGGTGGCGGCGGTGGCATCAACACCTCCTACATGGCCGGCCTGAACGCTGCGGCAGACCTCTTCGACGGCCGCATGGAACTCGGTGGCAACTACAACTATAACAACAACAACAGCATCTCCGAGACCACGTCCAACACCATCAACATGTTGACCGGCATGAACCAGATGGTGGACAGCGACAGCAAGAACATCAACAACTCCAACGGCCACAACTTCGGTCTCCGTCTGGAGCACAAGTTCTCCGACAATACCTCCATCGTCTTCGAGCCGCGTGTGCGCTTCGGCGGCGGCAACTACACCCAGTCCAGCGCCAGCACGACCTGGCAGGATCCGGGCGTGACCGGCAACTATATCAAGAAGAACGACGCCACTACGAACAACAACGGCACGAACAAGAACATCAGCACCAGCGGCTTCCTCCTGTTCCGCCAGCGCCTCGGCCTGCCGGGCCGTACCCTCACGGTGAACACGAACTTCAGCCTGTCCGACAACAAGATGGACGCGTTCAACACCAACAACACGAACTACTACAACGCGGACGGTACGCTCAGTTATAGCAACGCCGTGAACCAGAACGCCATCCAGGACCAGCAGAGCTACTCCATCAGCACCCGCGCCACGTACACCGAGCCGCTCGGCAACTACTTCTACCTCGAGGCCAACTACTCCTTCAACTGGAGCAAGTCCATCTCCGACAAGAAGACCTACGACCTGCTCAAGGGCGGCGTGCTGGATCCGATGTACTCCAACTCGATCATCAACCTGAACCGTCGCCACGAGTTCGGCGGCAACGTCCTCTACCAGGACGACCGGATGCACCTCCAGGCCGGTTTCACCGCGATCCCGCAGTACACCTACAACCAGACGGACGCGATGGATCCTTACGAGGAGAACCGTTGGAACTTCTCCCCGCAGGTGATGATGATGTTCGACCTGAACGACGACTCCAACCTGCGCTTCTTCTACCGTGGCAACTCCAGCCAGCCGTCCACCCAGCAGTTGATGCCGGTTCCGGACAACACCAACCCGCTGCGCGTCACCTTCGGTAACCCGACCCTGTCCCCGTACTTCACCCACAACATCAACGGTGAGTACCGCTACAGCAACCGCGCGAACTTCTCGTCCTTCAACATCCGCTTCAACGGCGGCTTCACGCAGAACCAGATTTCCAACGTGGTCATCACCGGCAGCAACGGCGGCCAGTACACGATCCCGTTCAACGCCCCGACGACCTACAATGCGGGCATGAACCTCTTCCACAACTTCCCGATCGACAAGAAGGGCCTGTTCTCCATCAACAACAACACCGGCGTCAACTGGCGTCAGTCCTTCGCCTACGAAGGTGTGAACGTGGATATGAGCAAGTACGACGGCACCAGCGAGGGCTTCTACGAGTGGATGAACTGGTTCATCGGCCAGTTCAACGATCCTGCCTATTACAAGGGCCACATCGTGGAGAACTTCACCGACAACCTCAGCGTGAACGAGCGCCTGCGCGTCACCTACCGCGGCATTCAGTTCCAGGCCACCCTCGGTGCCAGCACCAACATGAACCAGACCTGGTACACCCAGAAGGGCGACGCCGTGGCGCAGTCCACCAAGGCTGCCCGCAACACCCGGACCTGGAGCAACGCCGTCACCGGCGAACTTACGTGGAACTGGCTGCTGACCGGCATTTCCGTGACCGCGAACGCCAACTACCGCTGGTACAACGGCTACACCACCCCGGTGGATCCGCAGTTCATCATCAATATGACCGTGGCCAAGTCCTTCGGTCCCGTCAACCTCTCGGTCTACGTGGCTGACCTCCTCGGCCAGTCCCGCGCCCTCTCGGTCACCGACCAGGCTTCCCAGCACGTCGAGTCCGTCAGCAACACCCTGGGCCGTTACTTCATCGTCTCCCTGGCCTACAACTTCGGCACCCTCGGCGGTCGCCGCGGCGGTGGCTTCGGCGGCGGACGTCGCGGTGGCGGCATGCCGATGGGTGGCGGAATGCCCATGGGCGGCGGCATGATGGGTGGCGGTCGTCCTCCTATGATGTAATCGAGATTTTTGAAAAGAAATGCGGACTGCTGCTGCAGCCCGCATTTCTTTTTATTTACTATCTTTGTAAGTTGTTATGTTGGTTCCGATATTGAAATCCCTGCTGGTCGGCATCATCGCCGCCATCCCCATCGGCCCCATCCTCGTGATGGTGGTCCAGCGGACGATGTGCTACGGACGCCGCAGCGGCTGGACCGTCGGCCTGGGCGCCGCCACCGGCGACATGCTCTACGCCGCCATCGGCCTGCTGGCCGTCACGCTGCTGCAGGATTTCATCCATCGGAACGCCGCCTGGATCATGCTCGTCGGCGGCGTGCTGGTCGCCCTGATTGGCTTCGGCATGCTGCGCCGCCGGGTGTCGGTCCACATGCAGGACGAGGCCACGCGCATGAACCCCTGGACCTGCTACGTGCAGGGACTCGCGGGCACGCTGTCCAACCCGCTCGCCCTCGGCGTGATGATGGCCCTGCTGGCCCTGTTCGGGCTGGGCGCGGACGAGTGCCGCATCCCGGTGCTGCTGGCGCCCTGCGTGGGCGCGGGGGAGGCGCTGTACTGGTTCATCGTGACCCGGGTGCTGAACCGCTACCTGCGGCTGGACATGCGGACGCTCCGTACGCTGAGCACCGTGGCCGGGGTCGTGGTCTGCGTTTTCGCCGTCGTGCTGGTGGTGCGCGGCGCTGTGATGATATTTGGAAGCTAAAGATATGGACATCAAGAAGTTTTTCAGCAACTGGATCGTCAAGAACGTCCTCCTGGCGGTGGCCCTCGTGCTCGTGGTGGTCACGGCGGCCAGCCTGCTGCTGACCCTGGGTACGCAGCACGGCAAGGAGATCACCGTTCCCGATTTCACCAACATGACCTGGTCCGAGGCCCGCAGGGCCGCGTCGGACGGCGGCGTGAGGATCATCCTCGCCGACTCCGTCTACGTCAAACGCCTGCGGCCGGGCGTCGTCTACCTGCAGACGCCCGAGGCCGGCGCGCACGTCAAACGCGGCCGCCGCATCCGCCTCACCACCAACACCACGGTCCCCAAGGAGGTCGTGATGCCCTCGCTGGTGGGCTATTCCATGCGCCAGGCCAAGGCCGAACTCACCCGCACCGGGCTCACCCTCGGCCGGCTGATCTACACCCGCGACATCGCCACCAACAGCGTGCTACGCCAGCAGCGCGGCGGCGTGGACATCAAGGCCGGCACGCGCCTCGCCAGCGGCACCACCATCAACCTGGTGGTGGGCCTGAATCCCAACGACAACATGACCTACGTCCCCAAGCTTGTCGGCAAGCAGTATCTGCCCGCCGTGGACCTGACGCTCGAGAACTCGCTCAACGTCGGCCAGCTGCACTTCGACGAGACCGTCAAGACCTATGCCGACTCCGTGAGCGCCTTCGTGTACCAGCAGCGCCCCGCCGCTTCCGAGAAGATGCGGATGGGCACCGAGGTCACGATGTCCCTGACCACCGACCCGTCCAAACTCCCTTCCGCCTCCAAGAAATGACGCCTCCGGAGCCGCAGGAGATGTTCGAGCACTTCCGCCTGGAAGTGGATCCGGGGCAGGCGCCCGTCCGGATCGACAAGTATATGTCCACCCACCTCGAGGACACCTCCCGCAACCGCATCCAGCAGGCTTTCAAGGAAGGCTACGTGCGGGTGGGGGAGAGCCCCGTCAAGGCCAACTACATCGTCCGCCCCGGCGACGTCATCCGCTTCGTGATGCCGTACCGGCGCCGCGGGATGGAGATCATCCCGCAGGAGATCCCCCTGAATATCGTCTATGAGGACGACGACGTGCTCGTCGTCAACAAGCCCGCCGGCATGGTGGTCCATCCCGGCCACGGGCACTACGAGGGCACCCTCGTCAACGCCCTGGCGCACCACCTGGGCCTGAGCCAGGACGCCGACGCGCTGGACGAGCGGATGGGCATCCTGGTGCACCGCATCGACAAGGACACCAGCGGCCTGCTGGCCGTGGCGAAGAACGACGAGTCGCAGCTCAAGCTGGCGAAGCAGTTCTTCGACCACAGCATCGAGCGCCGCTACAACGCCATCGTCTGGGGCGACCTCCACGAGGACGAAGGCACGGTGGAGAGCTTCATCGGCCGCGATCCCTCCGACCGCCTGCGCTTCCGTTCCGTCGAGGACGAGGAGCACGGCAAGCGCGCCGTCACGCACTGGCGCGTGCTGGAGCGCTTCGGCTTCGTCACGCTGGTGGAATGCAAGCTGGAGACCGGCCGCACGCACCAGATCCGCGTCCATATGTCCCAGCTGGGACATCCCATCTTCAACGACGAACGCTACGGCGGCGCGGAGATCCGCAAGGGGACCATCTACGCCAAGTACCGCCAGTTCATCCAGAACTGCTTCGCGCTCTGCCCCCGGCAGGCGTTGCACGCCCGCACGCTGGGCTTCGCGCATCCGCGCAGCGGGGAGTGGCTCCAATTCGAATCCGCCCTCCCGGAGGATATGACCGCCCTCCTGGACAAATGGCGCAAGTACTGCGGTCAGATGCCTGAAGAATGAGAAAGCCGCAACTCCTCCTCTGGCTGCTCTGCGCGCTGTCCGCGCTGCTGATGAGCCTGCCCTGGCTGGTGCCCCACACGGGCGCGCTGGCGCTGGTCGCGTTCGTGCCGCTGCTCTTCGCCGACGAGGTCGCGCGGGAACTCAAGCTGCGCGCCTCGTGGCTGATGCCCGCTTTTGTGTTTGTGGCTTGGAACGCCGCCACGACCTTCTGGGTGTGCAACGCCACGGTCGGCGGCGGCATCTTCGCCATCTGCTACAATTCCCTGCAGATGCTGCTGATCTGGCTGCTCTTCCGCCTCGCGAAGCGCAAGATGGGCGGGACGCTGCCCTACATCTTCCTCGCGGCGATGTGGATTGCCTGGGAGCGGGTCTATTTCTCGCTGGATATGTCCTGGCCCTGGCTCACGCTGGGCGGCGCTTTCGCGCGTAGCACGCGTACGGTTCAGTGGTATGAGTACACCGGCATCCTCGGCGGTTCGCTGTGGGTGTGGGTGGTGAATCTCGGGGTGTACGGGATCGTGGTGGCGGTGTTGGACGGCGCGTGGCAGCGTTGGAACAACGTCGCGCGCGCCTGCGCCTCGATCGGCATCCTGCTGGCCGTCGCCGGGCCGCTGGTGGCCTCCAAGTTCATCTGGTCCGCCTACGAGGAGCGCTCCGAGGCCACGGTGGACGTGGTCATCGGCCAGCCCAACTTCGACCCTTACCAGAAATTCGAATCCCTCCCGCAGGCCGAGCAGACGCGCATCCTGCTGGAGGAGTTCGCCGGGGCGCTCGCCAAGCTGCCGGGCGCTGGTGCCTCGTCTGTTGACGCTGCTTCGTCTGCTTCGTCGGCGGCTCGCCCGGTGCTGCTGCTCGCGCCCGAGACCTTCACCGGCGACGTGGTGCTGAACGCTCCCGACGACTCCCGCACCCTGCAGTCGTTCCGCGCCTTCCTTGCGGAGCACCCCGGCGCGGAACTGCTCTTCGGCGCCAGCACCTACGACATCTACGACACGCACGCCGCGCCGACCATCCTGGCGCGCCGCTACGGCGACGGCTGGATCGTCTCGCACAACAGCGCCCTGATGGCGCGCGCCGAGGGGCCGGTCGAGGTCTACCACAAGAGCAAGCTCGTGGTGGGGACCGAGCTCACGCCCTATCCGCGCATCTTCGTGCCGCTGGACGACTGGCTGTCCGCCAAGATGGGCGTGGGCGGGCTGATGGGCCGCTGCGTGGGGCAGGACGGTGCGTCGCTGCTGCACTTCGGCCCGCAGCGGCTGCCGCTGGGCTGCGCCGTGTGCTATGAATCCGTTTATGGCGAGTACTGCACCGAATACGTGAAAGCTGGCGCCCAGGCGCTGACCATCATCACCAACGACGCCTGGTGGGGCAACACCCCGGGCTACCGCCAGCACCTCAGCTTCGCCGCGCTCCGCGCCATCGAGCTGCGGCGCGACATCGCCCGCTGCGGCAACACCGGCATCTCCTGCTTCATCGACCAGCGCGGCGAAATCCTCTCCCAGTCCGACTGGTGGACCCGCCAGACCCTCACCGGCCAGATCAACCTCTCCACCGCCCAGACCGCCTTCGTCCGCCACGGCGACATCCCCGGCCGCCTCTCCACCCTGGTCTTCCTCCTGTTGGCCGCCTTCCTTCTGGTCCGGCTGGTTACCAAGCGGTAACCCCCGCCGCCTTCCTGCTCGTCTGGCTGATTACCAAGCGCCAGGCCGTATTATTGTCCGCAGCCCCCGCTAACCCCCGAACGCTGCCGATTGCCCGTGATGGGTAAATAGTTAGATAGCAGTAGGTTAAGAGAAACAGGGGTGCCTCAAAAAGGCACCCCTGTTTCTCTTAACTGTTTGATTAAAAAACCAAATACCCATCACGGCAACCACTTTCTATTTGCAATCCTCCGAAATATTTGCCACATTTGTGCAAAGAACGAAACTATGAGAAACAAAAGGTTTTTCCCCGGTGCCTGGCACCACGTGTATTCCATCACGCAAGACGGAGGCGTCCTCTTCTATCGCCTTTCCGATCGTCTTTGTTTTTACACCATTGTATCAGTGTGTGCCCGGCGGTACAATATCATCGTCCTTGGCCTGAGCCTAATGTTCACCCATTTCCATATGATGCTCCGCGCTGTGGATCTCGCGCACCTGCGCGCCTTTATCGGAACGGTGCTCTCCATTTTTACCCGGGTCATCAATGCAGACCGCAAGTTGAGCGGAACTCTCTTCAAGCGCCCCTTCGGCCGGGCCATGCGCGTATCGGAAAAGGAGAAGCGCTCCAGTATCATCTATCTCCTGAACAATCCTGTCGAAAAGCACCTTGTCTCCAAGGCGGCAGAGGATCGTTGGACATTCCTGGGGCACTGCGGGGAAGCCTATCCGTTCACCCCGAAACTCGTCAAGCGGAACGTGTCCTACCGCCTCCGTTGTGCCTGCGACTATGTGGACGGAGAGTGCGCTGCCGGGCGTTATCTCACTCCCGCTGGGCTGCGTCACCTGTTCAACCCGTTGACGCGGGAGGAACAGGAGCAGTTATGCGACTATATAATAAACAAATACAAGTTCATTGCATACGATGAGGTGACAGATCTTTTCGGTGGGGAGGGGAAGCTGAAACTTGCAACAGAAGCGTCTGCGGGAAAAGAGTTTGACGTCGGAGAAGTATTCGATGCCTCGTCTGACGTTCCCTATAAAGAGATGGCTGCTCTCGCGGCTCGCAAGGGTCTTTTCGATGACTGGAAACTGCTTCATCCAGACCCCGGACAGCGGGAAAAACTCTTCCAGTTGTTCCGCCATTCTACTTCCGCGAACGAATTGCAGATCCGCAAGTTTTTGCATTGGTTCTGATCCTCCGCCGCCCGATTGTGTCTTATTATAACGCAGAGAAGGGTTGCCGCACCCGTACGTCGACGCCATCCATATTTCCGTGATGTGTAATCAGTTGGGTATTAGCAATCTAAGAAAATCAGGGGAGCCTCAAAAAGGCACCCCTGATTCTCTTAATTACTTCTACTAGACTGTTTTACTCATCACGCGTCACGCGTCACGCGTCAGGCGTCAGGCGCCAGGCGGCCCAGGCAGGTAGCAGGTGGCTGCAGGGTGGGGGGGTTAGAGCTTCCAGTCGAGGGGTTTGGCTTGCAAAAACGGCCTCTACAGTTTCCAGTCGATGGGGGTCTGGCCGTGGGCGGTGAGGTAGGCGTTGCAGCGGGAGAAGTGGCGGCAGCCGAAGAAGGCGCCGCGCGCGAGGGGCGAGGGGTGCGCGGCCTGGAGGACGAGGTGGCGCGCGGCGTCGATGAGCGGCGCCTTGCCGCGGGCGTAGTTGCCCCACAGCAGGAAAACCACCCCCTCACGCCGCTCGGAGACGGTGCGGATGACGGCGTCGGTGAAGGTCTGCCAGCCGATGCCGCCGTGCGAGGTAGGCTCGCCCGCCCGGACGGTGAGCACGGCGTTGAGCAGCAGGACGCCCTGCCGAGCCCACGGCGTGAGGTCCGGGCTGCCGGACATCTGCACGCCGAGGTCGGTCTCGATCTCCCGGAAGATATTCTTGAGCGAAGGCGGCGCCGGCACGCCCTGCGGCACGCTGAAGCAGAGGCCCATAGCCTGGCCGTAGCCGTGGTAGGGATCCTGGCCCAGGATGACGACCTTGGTCTGGTCGAGCGGGCAGAGGTCGAAGGCGCGGAAGATCTGCCCTCCGGGCGGGAAGATGGTGCGCCCGGCGGCCTTCTCGGCGTGCAGCTGCTGCGCCAGCGCGGCGAAGTAGGGTTGGTCGAATTCGTTTTGCAGCGCTTCGCGCCAGGAGGGTTCGATTTTTACCGTCATACTCCAAATATACGCATTTTTTGCCTATATTTGTTCGTTATGAACACAATAGCTCTCTTCCCGGGATCCTTCGACCCGTTCACCGCGGGCCACCTCAATATCCTCGGCCGTGCCCTGACGATGTTCGACGAAGTGGTCGTCGCCGTCGGTATCAACCAGGACAAGCGCGGCTTCTTCTCCAACGAACAGAAACTCGACATCATCCGCCAGGCTACGGCCCCGCTCGGCGACCGCGTACGCATCGTCTCCTACGACTGCCTGACCATCGACATCTGCCGCCAGCTGGGCATCCGCCACATCGTGCGCGGCATCCGCAACATGATGGACTTCGACAACGAGAAGGCCATCGCGGACGCCAACCGCCGCCTGGCCCCGGAGATCGAGACCATCATCATCCCCACGGCGCAGGAGTTCGCCCACATCTCCTCCTCCGCCGTGCGCGACCTGCTCCGCCATCACGGCGACACCAGCCAGTTCCTGCCCGAAGGGGTCGTCCTGCCCGAGGTGCGATGATCCGGCGGCTGTGCATACTGCTTCTGCTGCTGGCGGCGCCCCTCGCGGCGCTGCGCGGGCAGGAGCCCGACTCGCTCGCCGCGCGCTACGCGCCGCTGGACAGCCTCCTGACGCAGTTCTACGACGCGCTGCTCTATGACGAAATCGAAGAAAAGAACGCCGAATTCGACGGGCTCATCGCCTCCTGCACCGACTCGCTGATGCGCCAGCACGTGGCGCTCTCCATCTTCGACCACTACCGCTACAGCCGCGTGATGGGCGAGGAGGCCGTGGCCGTGCACATCTACGACACCTGGATCGAGCCCGGCCTCGTGCAGACGCGCAGCGAGTTCGAGCTCTTCGAGGCGGAGCGCTTCGCCCTCGAGAACCGCGGCACCCTGATCGGGATGCCCGCGCCGTCGCTGACCCTCCGCACGCCCTGCGGCGGGCGCCGCACCATCCCCGTCAGCGACCGCGCCTGCGTGCTGATGTTCTACTCGCCGGAGTGCTCGAAATGCCGCCTGGAGGCCATCGCGCTGCCCTCCGTGCTGGAGCAGGTGCAGTTCCCGATGAACTTCTACGCCATCGACGTGGACGCCGACCGCAAGGCGTTCAAGACCTTCCGCAAATCGCTCAAGACCGCCAACAAGAAGGTGAAGATGATCCACCTCTGGGACCCGAAATCGGAGACCACCCTGCTGCTCGACTACGGCGTCTTCTCCACGCCCAAACTCTTCGTGGTCTGGGAAGGAGAGATCCTCGGGCGGCGCCTGGAGATGGACAGCCTGCAGCAAATCATCCAATACATCAATATGCTCTATGGCCAGGAAAAAGAAGAGTAGCAAGAAATTCGCCGGCGTCGATCCCGCCTACCTCGACAAGCAGCGCGCCTCGCTCCGCCGCATCCACCGCAAGTCCGTGCTGTTCAACGAACAGGAACTCGCGGCCATCGACACGTATTGCAAGCGCTTCAAGGTCTCCTCGCGCTCGGCGCTGATCCGCCAGGCGGTGATGGAGCGCGTCCTCATCGGACTGGAGGAGAGCCACCCGAAACTATTCTAGCAAGATAAGATGAAGAGAATCAGCTTCTTTGCCCTGGCCGCGCTCCTCTGCGCCGGCCTGACGGCGACCGCCTGCAAAGGCGCCTCTGCCGGCACCACCGCCCGCGCGGCCGAACCCGACTACATCGCCAAGACCATCTTCGAACTCATCCCGAAAGCGGACCTACCGGACTACTGCGCGCACGCTCAGCAGACGGATTACAGCCTTTATGACCCGGCGGACGTGCCCGCCTTCGACCCGACCTTCTTCGCGGGCAACGTGGAGGGCTCCCAGGTCGAAGGGATGGACGGCGGCTTCTACGGCTACATCAATGTCAAGTGCTATCCGCTCAAGGACGGCGGCTGGCGGGCCTACTGGGTCGCCTACGGCGGCTACGACGGCCTCTGCGGTTATGACCGGAGCGGCGCCTACAACTATGTGGACGGCAAGCTGACCAAGGAAGAGATCTGGCTCCTGCCGACGCCGCCCGTGGACGAGATGCTCTCGGCCGATCTGCGCGACCAGTTGATCGAGTCCGGCGACTACGGGACCCTCAGCGATCCGCACCCCAACTACAGCTACAGTTTTGGCTCCGGCGAGGACGGCGTGTTGTCCGTGAACCTGGACGTCGACTACCTGTTCTACGCCGAAGAGGGTCCGGACGGGTCGTACACCGGCACCACCTTCGACATCGACTACGGCTGGACCGGCGAGCGGCTCACCCGCCAGGACTTCGACGCCCTGGACGACGTGCAGATGAACGGCATCATCAAGATACTGGGTTTCAACGATCCCGAGACCTATTACATCGAGGACGGGGGCTTCAAGGTCTTCGATCCCGAAGAGGACGAGTGGACCGGACGGACCACCTATTACAACTACGTGCAGACCTACGCGGAACTCGACGAGCTCGGCATGGCCTCCTCCTGGAAGGTCTTCAACTACGATTTGGCTTCGCGCGAGCTGAAGGTCTACGACTTCGACGGCACGCACCTGACGCCGTCCAAGCACATGATCGTCGATGACTGGAACGCCACCAAGGCCAACGAGCCCGACGCGTTCGTCTGGCTGTCTCCCGTCGTCGTCCGCTTCTGCGCCCCGCGCGGGGACGTCGTCGACGAGCCCATCGCCACCTACAACTACGACTCCTCCTGCGACGGCCTCTTCGAGCCGGAAGACCTGTTCGAAGAATAGCAACAACCCGCCGCGGAACCCAGTTGCGTCGACCTTACGCTGCGGAGCTGGTTTCCTGCGTGATGGGTAAAATGTTGAAGATAAAATGATTAAGAATAACAGGGGCGCCTCAAAAAGGCACCCCTGTTTCTCTTAAAATGCTGTTATCCAACCTATTGCTCATCACGCGGAAAAGGGCGGAAGAGCGGGAAAGGCGGAAATGGACGTGGGAGAGAATTCGGCTAGAAGATGAAATCGATGACGTCCTGGATGGTTTTGACGTAGTGGAAGTCGAGGCCGCGGATGTAGATTTCCTTGATGTCCTCGATGTCCTTGCGGTTGTCCTCCGAGATGACGATGGTGTGGACCCCGGCGCGCTTGGCGGCGAGGATCTTCTCCTTGATGCCGCCGACAGGCAGCACGCGGCCGCGCAGCGTCATCTCGCCCGTCATCGCGATGCCGTGCCGCACGGCCTGGCCGCGCAGCGCCGACACCATCGAGCTCACCATCGTGATACCCGCCGACGGGCCGTCCTTCGGCGTCGCGCCCTCCGGCACGTGCACGTGCAGATCCTTCGCGGCGAACTCCTCGGAAGTCATCCGCGCCATCTCCGGATGCGCCTTGATATATTGGTAGGCGATGGTCGCCGACTCCTTCATCACGTCGCCCAGATTGCCGGTCATCGTCATCACGCCCTTGCCGCCCGACACCGAACTCTCCACGAAGAGAATCTCGCCGCCCATCTGCGTCCAGGCCAGACCCGTGACCACGCCCGGCGCCTCGTTGCCCTTCTGCAGGTCGTGGAAATTCGTCGGCAGCCCGAGGTACTCCTTCAGGTGCTCCTTCTTGATCACGGAAGGATACTCCTCCTCCATCGCGATCTTCTTCGCCGTCACGCGCGCCAGCTTCGCAATCTGCTTCTCCAGCCCGCGCACGCCCGACTCGTGGGTGTACTCGTCGATGATGGCCGCCAGCGCCGCCTTGTCGATCTTCAGCGCATTCTTCTTGATGCCGTGCTCCTCCAGCTGCTTCGGCACGAGGAACTTCTTCGCGATCTCCATCTTCTCCTCCGCCAGGTAGCCCGTCACGTTGATCAGCTCCATACGGTCCAGCAGCGCCGGCTGGATGGGCGCCGTGCTGTTGGCCGTGGTGATGAACAGGACGTTGCTGAGGTCGTAGTCCAGATCCAGATAGTTATCGTGGAAGGTGGAGTTCTGCTCCGGATCCAGCGCCTCCAGCAACGCGGACGAAGGATCGCCCTTGAAGTCCGCGGCCAGCTTGTCCACCTCGTCCAGCACGATCACCGGATTGGAGGTGCCGGCGCGCGCGATGCCGTTCAGAATGCGGCCCGGAAGGGCGCCCACGTAGGTTTTGCGGTGGCCGCGCAGCTCCGCCTCGTCGTGCATGCCGCCCAGGGCGATGCGCACGTACTTGCGGCCCAGCGACTTGGCGATGGACTTGCCCAGCGAGGTCTTGCCCACGCCCGGAGGGCCGTACAGGCAGAGGATCGGGGACTTCATATTCCCCTTCAGCTTCAGTACCGCCAGGTACTCGATGATGCGGTCCTTGACCGTGTCCAGGCCATAATGATCGCCGTCCAGCACCTTCTGCGCGTGCTTCAGGTCCAGGTTGTCCTTGCTCATCTCGCCCCACGGCAGGTCGAGCATGAACTCCAGGTAGTTGTACTGCACGCTGTAGTCCGGCGAGGACGGATTGTATTTCTCGAGCTTGGCGAGCTCCTTGTTGAAGGCCTCGCCGATCTCCTTCGGCCACTTCTTGGCGGCGGCGCGCTCGCGGAACTTGTCGAACTCCTGCTCGTCGTCCATGCCCAGCTCCTCCTGGATGGTGCGCAGCTGATTGTTGAGGTAGTACTCGCGCTGCTGCTGGTCGATCTCGCTCTTGACCTTCTGGTTGATCTCCTGCTTGATCTTCATCAGCTCCACCTGCGAATCCAGCACGGACAGCAGCTTCAGCGCGCGCATCTTCACGTCGTCGATCTCCAGCAGCTGGATCTTGGACTCGAAGTTCTCCACCTCGATGGTCGTCGCGATGAAGTTCACGAGGAACCTGAAATCGTCGATCGCCTTCAGCGCGCCGATGGTCTCGCGCGTGCCGATGTTGCTCGCGCGCAGCAGATGGATCGCCTTGTCCTTCAGCGACTCGCTGATGGCCTTGATGTCCGTGTTGTGCGGATCCTCCAGCAGGATGTCCGGGAGGTAATGCACGCGCGCGGTGATATAAGGTTCATAGCCCAGCACGGCGTCCAGCGACAGGCGCTTGAACGCCTGCAGGATGGCCGTGATGGTGCCGTCCGGCATCTCCAGCGTCTTCAGGACCTTACACACGGAGCCGAAGCGGCTCAGGTCCTCCTCCTGCGGCTCCTCGACCATCACGTCGTTCTGCGGTACCGCGCCGATGAAGAAGCCTTCCTTCTCGGCGTCCTGGATCAGCCGCACGGACTTCTCCCGCCCGATCGTGATCGGGAAAACGGCGCCCGGGAAGAGCACCGCATTGCGGAGCGCCAGCACGGGCAGGATCTCGGGCAGCTCGGACTCGTCTATTTTCAGCAGGCCTTCTCCCTGCATAACGGGAATGATGCTGACTTCTGCGCCAGCGGGGAGGGTGAATTCTTTATCTTGTCTCATATTAATGCCAAAATGTCAGTAAAAGGGGTTCCTGGGAACCGCCTGCGAATATAGTCAATCTCCGTGCCACGTCCAAAATTATGACATTGCCAAAAACTGCAAATATCATTTTGAATAATAAAAAAATAACTCTATTTTTGCACTCCCAAAAAGTTGACAGTAAACAATTAATAATTTAATATTCACAGACAATGACTAAAGCAGAAATCGTGAACGAAGTGGCCAAGGCCACCGGTATCGAGAAGGTGACCGTCCAGACCGTCGTCGAGGCCACCATGGAGAGCATCAAGGCTTCCCTCATCAAGGACAACAACGTGTACCTCCGCGGATTTGGTTCCTTCATCAACAAGCAGCGCGCTCAGAAGGCCGCCCGCAACATCACCCGCCAGACCACGATGACGATTCCGGCCCACTGCATTCCCGCCTTCAAGCCGGCCAAGTCCTTCGCCGCTGCGGTCAAGGATAACGTCAAACCCAAATCCAAATAATTATGCCGAACGGAAAGAAGCATAAGAGACACAAGATGGCAACCCACAAGCGCAAGAAGCGCTTGCGTCTGAACCGCCACAAAAAGAAATAGAAGTCGAGAAAAGCCTGACGGGAGATCCGGCGGGCTTTTTCTTGATTTTGTTGCGAACAATGGAAACCGCGAAGACAGACAAAGACCTGGTGGTGGACGTATCGTCCGCCGAGGTCCGGATCGCTCTGCTGGAAAACCACCGGCTGATCGAGCTGAACCGGGAATCGAACCAGGGTCAGAGCTATTCGGTCGGGGACGTCTTCCTTGGCAAGGTCAAGAAGATCCTCCCCGCGCTGAATGCCGCCTTCGTGGACATCGGCGACAGCAAGGAGGCCTTCATCCACTACCTCGACCTGGGGCTCTACTTCAACGCTTTCGACACCTTCGTGCGCGAAAGCAATCCCAACCGGGACCTGAACAAGCTCTACGCCGGGATGCGGATCGGCCCCGCCCTCGCGAAGGAGGGCCGGATCGAAGACCACCTCAAGCCCGGGCAGATGATCATCGCCCAGATTACCAAGGAGCCGATTTCCACCAAGGGATCCCGGTTGACTGCGGAGATTTCATTAGCAGGACGCAACGTCGTACTGCTCCCCTTCGCCGAGAAGGTGAGCGTTTCCCAGAAAATCTCCTCGAAGGAGGAGAAAAAGAGACTTGAGACCCTCGTCCGGAGCATCCTCCCCAAGAACTACGGCGCCATCATCCGGACCGCCGCGGAAGGCAAGACGGCCGCCGTCCTGGTGGCCGAGCTGCGCCTGCTCATCGTGAAATGGGAAGGATCCTGGAAGCATGTGGCAGCATACACGGTGGTGAACCTCCTCTTCACCGAGTACTCCAAGACCACCACCGTGCTGCGCGATCTGCTCCACGACTCGTTCACC
>JAGCYX010000049.1 GCA_017960585.1 Bacteroidales bacterium | reverse complement strand
TCGCAAAAACAGCACACAGAATCGAGCTTTCCGGTGACAGTATGAGAAAATAATCCTATATTTGCCAAACCAGGCTTGAAACGTTAACTCAAGTGGGTGGTTATCGCCGAAATGCCTGGGTGGTCATCGCCGAAATCCGCATTGAAATGGAGGAAGTAGAGATTTATGTATCCGATGCCCTGCTCAGAACTGCGTGAAGTGGTTTTCCGGCCGAAGTTCCTGGGAAAGATTGAATTCCAGTCCGTTCTGAACCTGTTCGAGTTAATCAACGCCAAGTGCAAAGTAATCGAAGGTTATCCTGATGCGGAGTCAGCAATCCGTGACATAAAGGACCTGTACCTGCTCTCGATGGCCGAAAGCATTCCTGCCGATTATATTGTGACTGGTGATCATGACCTTCTTGTACTTCGGAATTACAAGGACACGCGAATCATTACTTTTGCCGAGTTTGTTGCTCTGGTTATGGGGCAATCTTAGTTCTCATCGCACAGAAGAAAATAATAAGGACAAGGCCATCCCCGTAAAGGGAGAATCCTTGTCCTGTTTCGCTTAGAGAGGTACCATCGTCAGTACCATAATAATGAGGTTAGATCTGGAATCCGGTTTTGCTAAGCCTCACATTTTCTTTTTCTTTACCGCCTGCGGGAGAAGACAAAGTCCTCGAGCTCGCAGAGCGACCGGTCCTCCGTCTTGGATTCGAAGACGAAGTAGAGCGCGTGCTTGCCCGTGAGCTTGGCGGCCTTGGGCACGCGGGCGCACTTCTGGACGATCTTCTGCGGCTCGCGGTCGCTGAGCTTGATCACGCCCAGGCGCGTGCCGTGGCGCGGGTGGTCGGCCATGATGAGGAGTTGCTGCGCGCCATCGCCGCCGGCAATGTCGCCGCCCTTGCGGGAATCCTGCTTCTGCTGCTGATTCCCACCCTCTTCATTTCGAAAGTCGATCCCGCCAAGACCGTCAAGGCGGAGTGATTCCCTCTTCAACTCAGGCTGCTGCCACAAGCGGCCCATTATTGTTTATTGGATAAACTTTAATTATATTTGCGAATAGTGCCACACTACTGGAAATTACACTAAAAGATAACCATATGAAGCACAAGAAGTTAACTGCGAACCAGATTAAAAGGTTCCCGTCTTTACTGGGTATCCTCATGCTTGTAGCCGCTTGCAACAACGTAACGGAATGCAAGCAGGATGGCTCGATGCAAACTGCCTTTAACAAGCTGATCTGCCAGAATTCACCGCAGACCCTCGGCACCGACGGCACGGCCACCCTCACGTTCTATTGCTACTGGGACTGGGAAAGCAGCACGCAAGGCGTGCGGCCCAACGGCCCCGTGCGGGAAATAGAAGTCACCTTTACATCCGTCGGCGGATCCTGTACGGCGAGCGGAAAAACGGATAGCAACGGCCTCGTGAACTGCGTCTTCACGGCCCCGAACCCCGCCACCTTCGAAGGCGGCACCGTGACCGCGACCGTAAAATCGTACACGCGCTATTCAGACGGTAGCGAAAGGGAATCGCTCTTTAATGAAACCGCCGTCGGAGAGATCCTCCCGCGGGAGCGGCCGTCCAAGGAAAAGACCAAACCCAGGATCCGGATCGTGGATGTGCTGGAAGGCGGAAAGAAAACAGGCGACGAAGGCAGGATCATCCCTCTCGTCAGCGATGAAGGCAAGGCCAAGATCGTCTATGTCGTGGACGAGCGCACCCAGGGCGAGAGCGTGGACCGGCCGGTTCAAGGCGCGGAGGTACTCTTCCAGATCGCCAACAAGACCCAGCAGGAGATTGCCGAGCTGGTCAAGACCATCACCGAGAAGGCCACCACCGACGAGAATGGCCAGGCCGTCTGCGAGGTCGAGATCAAGGATCCTTCCGCCTTCAACGGAGTGGAACTCACGGCCAAAACCACGGTGAAGTACTCCGACGGCGAAGTCACCGTGGAGGACAAGACGGAAGTGGGCCCTGCGGTAATCGAGTTTACGTCTTTCTCACTAAGTGGTGCCGATTCTCCCCAGACCATCGACACGGACGGCAAAGCCACCATCACCTTTATTCTTACCGGCTCTTCCGGAGCCATCACCCGTCCCGCTCCCGGGCGAAAAGTGCATTTCTACGCTTCCAACCTTTCGGGCGGCACCCTTGAGCCCGACTCCGGCGTCACGGACTCCGAAGGCAAGGTGACAACCGTATTTACTGCTAGCAGAGGTGGCACATCGGACGGTTTCTCCTATCTGGAGTTCAATGAGGATGCGACAGATACGGAAGAGAATCTAGGAAGGGTTGGCGCCAGCTTGGATGGCAATGACTCTGGCGGCATGTCGGTGACCGCCGAGTGTACTGTGCTGGCTCCGGAGATTTCAAGGGAGGAAGTCGTGGATCTGGGCCTCAGCGTCAAATGGAGAGGCTGGAATGTAGATGCCACCAAACCGGAAGAAGCAGGTAACAAATATTGCTGGGGCGAGACTGCTACCAAGGACGACCCTTACATGGCGAACTACAAGTGGTACAACGAAGATACGGGTGTCCTAACCAAATACACTCAGACGGACGGCAGGACCGTGCTTGAGCCTGCCGATGATGTAGCCAGCGTGAAATTGGGCGGTGGCTGGCGGATGCCCACCGAGGCCGAAATGATAGAGCTTCTGGAGCAGGGCGTTTGGATTCGACGCTACTATAAAGGAACGCATGGTTTCAGCGTAACCGGCAAGACCACCGGGAAAACCATATTCCTTCCCGGGGATGGTTCTTACGGGCTTTATTGGTCTTCCACATTGTACAGCGATACCAGAATGGCCTGGACGTTATACTGGAACAGCCATAGCCTGAAAATGCGGGCCGAAAACGGCCGTTGGGATGCTTTCCCCGTCCGTCCCGTCATGCCAAAAGAGTAATTGATTATCTTTGCCCCTGAGATGGAAGAAAACATTGACGCCCTTGAGGTGATTGCCCGGACGAAGGGCAAAGTAGAACTGGACAGCCTGCCATCCGGGGAGAGGCTGTTCCCCCTGTGGGGCGGCCTCGCCGCCGTCTTCTACCTGGCGGAGTTTCTGCTCTGGCAGTGGCTGCACCAGGAATGGTGCCTCTGGCTGTGGGTGGGCGTCCCGCTCCTGGGCATTCCCTTCATGATTCTCATTCTCCGCCGGGACCGGGAGCGGAGTCACCTCCGTTCCCGCACGTCCCGGCTGGTGCTGGACTACTGGATCTTCGCAGCCTGCGCCATCGGAGCGGGCGGATTCCTCTTCGGCTTCGCCGGGCTCTATGAGACGGTGGAGAATCCGCTGATCTGCCTGCTGGTGGGCATCGGCGCCTTCGGCACCGGCGGGGCGGTGCGCTTCCGTCCGATGACGGTCGGTGGCCTGCTGGGCGCAGCCATCGGCGTGGGGGCGTTCCTGCTGCAGGGAGACCTGTGGCCCTGGCAGATGCTGTGCGTCGTGGCGGTGGCCGTGGCGGCCCTGATCATCCCGGGATGTTTGTTTGAACAGTACGTGCGCCGTGGAGTTTAAGGACCTCAATCCCATCCTGCACAACGAATTGCGACTGCGGATCATGTCCGCGCTGGACTCGCTGGACGACGCGGACTTCGTGTACCTCAAGGAACTCACGAAGGCCACGTCCGGAAACCTCTCCGTCCAGCTCACGAACCTGCAGGAGGCGGGATACATCAAGGTCACATCCACCGGCCGGGGCCGCGGCGGCCACACTGTGTGCCGCATTACCGACAAAGGCACAAACGCCCTCCGGGATTACCAGAGGGCGCTGATGTCGTATTTCGGACAGAAAGATTAATTGCCACTATTTTTTCGCGGCAGCCTTCTTGCGCTCGATGAGCCGCAGATTCTGCGTGGCGGCGTGCTTGGCGTCGCGCTCGTCATCCTTGATTTCCCAAAGGGACATCGGGGCAAGCGTTTCGGCAACATGGGCCCGATCGAACCAGTATTCTGGGGCTTCACCGGAGCGTTTTACAAACATTGCGACGTGCTGGTTTTCTTGTTTTCGAGATGCCCGGTCAGGCCGGGCATGACGTGTGCTATCACCGGGCCTTGCGCGCAAACACGAAGTCCTCGAGCTCGCAGAGCGACCGGTCCGGGGTGTCGGATTCAAAGACGAAATAGAGCGCGTGCTTGCCCGTGAGTTTGGCGGCCTTGGGCACGCGGGCGCATTTCTGGACGATCTTCTGCGGCTCCCGGCCGCTCAGCTTGATCACGCCCAGGCGCGTGCCGTGGCGCGGGTGGTCGGCCATGATGACGATGCGGCCCTTGACGCCCTGCGGCATCAGGCGCACGAGCAGCTTCTTCGCCGCCAGGCGCGGACTCCGGCGCATCGCCAGCTCCGGGTACAGCTGGTCGAAGTTGAAGTACTTGTAGCCCACGATGGAGCCGGCGGTGTTGTTCACCACCGGATTGTGGCTGACGCTGAGGTCGTAGGGATCGCCCTCGCCGTCCCAGGTCAGGCGCAGCGGCGCGATGTAGGAGCCGGAGTACTTGTTGCCGAGGTTATCCTTCTCGGCCGGCCGGGGGCCGGTGAACCAGCAGGCGATGCCGGCGGAATGCCGCTCCAGCGGGTTCAGGCCGCCGAGCTCGAAGCCCTCGGAGGTGTACTCCGCCTCGGAGATCTCCACCTTCCCGTCCGGACCTTCCGTCACCTTCACCTCGATTGGCGCCACCATGGCCTGCCGGTCGAAGCCGCCGAGGCCCGCCTGGCGGTGGTAGAAGATGTACCACTGGCCCTTGATCTCGCAGATGCTGCCGTGCGTGTTGCCGCCCGGCGCGGCGGTGCAGATGGGGTTCCCGTCCTCGTCCACGTCGCGGCCGCGCGCGTCGATAATGGTGCCGCCGTAGGTCCACGGGCCCAGCGGGGAGTTGCTCCACGCGTAGGCGAGGGTATTGTTGGCCTCGGGCAGGCCGAAGTCGCCGTCCGCCGTCCAGCGGCTGTAGACGAAGATGTATTTGTCCTTGACCTTGCGGATCGAGGAGGCCTCGAAGAAGCGGAACTCGCCCGGCTGGTTGAGGTTGGAAATCATATCCTTGACGGGCTGCGTGCCCTTCTTGACCGTGCACATCGTCTCCGGGTCCAGCTCGGCGCCCCAGGACTCCTGGAAGCCCCAGTAGCCGTAAACGCGGCCGTCGTCGTCGATGAAGGCGGCGGGGTCGAAGCCCAGCACGCCGTTGGTGCGGGTCGGGTCCTTGCTGTCCCAGTTGCACACGGTGAAGGGGCCGTCCGGCCGGTCGGAGCGGGCGATCATCGAGTTGCGCCCGGGGGCCTGCGTGTTGGGATAGAGGTAGTAGGTCTTCTTGCCGTCCGGGCCCACTTTCTCGACCACGTCGGGGGCATAGAGGATGTCGCCCTTGCCGTCCGGGTTGAGCAGGCGGCCGCGCGCGTCGGTCTTGGACGAGAAGATCACGCCGTCGAAGCGCCAGTGCAGCAGGTCGTCGACCGAGGCGGACCAGACGACCTGGTCGCGGCCGCAGTAGGCGGTCTGCTCGATGTCGTGCGAGCCGTAGATGTAGACGCGGTACTGGCCGGGGCGGTCGGGGTCCTCGAAGATGTAGGGCTCGCCGTCGGGGATGTACTCCCAGAGGGGCAGGTACGGGTTGGCGGCGCGGGCGCCGATGCTGAGCAGGCAGGCGCCGCCCAGGACGGCGGCTAAGCGGGAAAAGAATGGCATGGTCATAGTTTGTATTACAGAACAGAACAAAGATACAAAAATCGTGGTATGTTTTTAGTATATTTGCAATTGATGAAAGCGATTCGTCCATTATTCTGTGTTCTCTGTTTCTGCGTGCTGAGCTTCTTTGCGGCCGCGCAGGACGATGGCGCGCGCGAGGAGAATCCGCGCAAGGTGGCGGACGCCATCATCAAGGAGGCGGGCCGGCACCTCGGCAAGCCTTATCTCTACGGCGGCAACGGCCCGGAGAGCTTCGACTGCACCGGATTCACCTGCTACGTCTACAACAAGTTCGGCTACAAGCTCTCCCGCACCTCCGCCGACCAGTCCAAGGACGGGCGCGAGATCAAGGGCGGCGTGGACAAGTACCAGAAGGGCGACATCATCGTCTTCGGCGGGCGCAACTCCCCCAAGACGCCCGGCCACGTGGGCATCTTCATCGCCGCCGACAGCACCGGCAAGAGTTTCACCTTCATCCACGCCTGCAACTCGGGCGTGACCATCTCGCATATCGACGAGCCGTACTACGCGCAGCGCTTCATCGGCGTGCGCCGCATCCTGCCCGACTTCCCGCCGGAGGAGAAGGCGCGCCCGGGCGGCTTCAACCTCGCGGAGCTGATCGGCGGCCGGACCGGCGCGGCGCGTGACTCCGTGCTGAACGCCGTGACGGAGCGCCACCTGGTGCTCTTCCCGGACGGCACCTGGGCGTTCGTGAATCAGGACGGCAAGTACTTCGAGGCCGCCGGCGACCGCGACTTCATCCTGAACGCGGACGGCACCTGGCGCAGCGAGGAGGCCACTTCGGCCGAGTTCTACACGGTCAAGGCCGGCGACACGCTCGCGAAGATCGCCAAGAAGTTCGGCGTTTCGCTGGATTCCCTGCTGGAGATGAACGGACTCACGAAGAAGTCCGTCATCCGCCTCGGCGACCGCCTGCGGGTGCGTTGATGTCCGCTTGTCGCGGAAAATTGCTACCTTTGTGTTTACTATGTTTGAGAAAGAAGTCTACATCGCACGGCGTCAGGCCCTGCTGAAGCGCCTGGAGGGGGAGAAGGGCATCGCCCTGTTCCTCGGCAACGTCGAATCGCCCGCCCAGTACGGGGACAACTGCTACAAGTGGCGCCAG
>JAGCYX010000048.1 GCA_017960585.1 Bacteroidales bacterium | reverse complement strand
TCCGGGAGCAAATCAGGGCTTTTTTGCTCCCGCGATGTAATATTCTGCCGTTTTTTCCGTCTAATAAGTGAATGACGCCGGAAGAGTTTATACGTGTGTTCCTGCCGATGGGGGATGGCCTGTATCGGGTTGCTTTCCGCCTGCTCGGCTCGCAGGCTGAAGCAGAAGACGCCGTCCAGGACCTGTTTATTAAGGTCTGGGGGCGGGGAGATGATCTGGACCGGGTGGACAATCCACGCGCATGGTGCCTGACCCTGATGCGGAATCTGTGTATCGACCGTCTCCGGACAAGGGCAGGGCAGCAGACCGTCCCGATAGAGGAGAACCTTCCGGATGTAGTGACGGAACATAGCACACGAATGGAACGGACTCTGGAAGTCGTCCGGGCCTTGCCGCACAGAAGTCGGGAACTGCTTCGTCTGCGCCTGGTAGAAGACTTGTCCTATGAAGAGATTTCCCGGCAGACGGGGCTCTCACAAACCGCGCTCCGCGTCGCTTTCCATCGTTTGAAGAACCAACTCAAGAAGAAGATATGACAACGGAAGACATAGAGAGGCTCAGCCTTGAAGAACTGCGGCTGATGGCAGAAGATCCGCAGACTCCTGTGCCGGAAGCCCTTCCGGACCGGCTGCAGGCGATGGCCAGTGCCGCAGTTCTGGCGGAGAAAGGCTCGGAAGCGCTTGCAGACAAATTTGACGCGATTGCGCTCCGGCGGCGTCCCGCCCGCTGGTTCTGGGGCGCCGTCCCGGCTGCGGCACTGGCCGCCGTCGCTATCTTCCTGCTTGTGCGGAAGCCACAGCAACCGAAGGATACTTTCACCGACCCGACCCTGGCGTATATCGAGATGTCTCGTGCGTTCGCAATGTTCCGGGAGGCGGTGCAGGAAGTCGGCCAACCCATTGAGAACAATCAAATCAAGGAAGAATTATGAAAACAGTTTCCATTTTGTTGAGCCTGCTTGCCGGCATTGTTTTGCCGCAACTTGTCCATGCAGAAAATGAACTGCCGGATTCTGCCTTCGATACGAAACTGTACACGCTGACTCCCGCTGAGTTCAAGACGCTGGAAATCTTTGACATGGATGGGAATCCGGTCAAGGATTTCCGAACACAGACGACGATGAATGCCGACAGGGATGAATTCCTGGGACTCTATGTCAAGGTAAGTAGCCGCATTATGTACTATGTTGTCCGGCCGATCGGCGGAAGGCCCATCAAATCCATTTCGTGGAAAGAGGACCCTTTTGGGGGAGTCCATAGTTTGCTGTTGAACGGAAGAACGGTGTCGGAGTATTTCCGGGATGAACAGAACCTTCAACGCGTCTGGACTGGTCAGGAAAGCATCCCCATGACAGCCAAAGAGATCCGCAATTTACCGGTGACGAGCCCAACCATTTATATGGTTCCCTTGGATAAGGCGGATGCAAACAGTCTTTATTCCAAATGGTTCGACAAAGAGGGAGTCTCTGCGACCTATATATCCCCGGCCATGTTCAGGATCATCCGGAAGATACCGCAGATAGAACTTGACCGTCCGGTGGATTTGACCCCGATTGTCCAGACACTCGACGGCCTGTATATGTTGGATTTTGCAGAAGTCTGGTCCAGCCGCCGGGTTTTACGCAGCAGCCGCTTGGAATATGCCGCTTCCGGTTTGCGGAAGGATATTCAGGACTATCTTTCCGCCAAAGGATATGAAATACTGATGGAGAAACGGGAAGGCGAAATGATCACCCGGCTCTATGTCGCCACGAACGGTAAAACCGTATCGGGCTTTGTCCTGACACGGATGGACCTTGTCTGTAATTACGGCCAGTTCGTCTGCATTGAAGGAAAAATCCCCCGGGACAAGTTCGAAGAACTCATTGCAAATGGAATGAAATAATCCAGAAACGGGGATTTAACGGGGCAAGCGGGGGATTTGACCTGGCAGATTACATAGAATTCAACTACCTTTGGGAACAAACAAATAGAGCAACTCGATATGAGATCAAACATCATTTCCTGTCTTTTGGGGGCGGCGCTGCTGCTGGCCGCTTGTGCTCCTGAATTCGGAAACACTACCAGGGTCGTGGGTCAGTTTGCCGGGGACGCCCCGGAAACTGTCAGGTTTACGAGGGGATATTATGATGGCGCATTGGGTGAGGACCATTTTGTCTCTTTCTTTGACACCACCGTCGCGGTCGTGAATGGACGCTTCGAGGTTGAAATCCCCAAATGCGTGACCTCGATGACGGATTGCCAGATGGGAAATGACGTTGTTACCTTCTTCTCAGACGGTTCCACCATCACCATCGATCCGGGAACCCGAACCGCCCTTTCGTCAGACGACAAGGGACTGCACTCCCGCTATATGGATTTTGCCAACAGGTGGGGTGATTATCAGTCCAGAATGGCCGGGTTCGGGAATGACGAGGGCGCCCGGGAGGCGTATCGCAATGAACATTTCAGCGCGCTCATTGATTACACGAAGGAATTCGCCCGGAACAACTCCGACAATTTCGGCGGCCTGCAGGCTCTCGAGATGCTTCATTTCACCGGCCCGGATGATCCGGTGGAGATGCTTGCCCTGGTGAACGGCCTCTCCGATGAGATAAAAACAGATCCGATGGTCTCCGTCATGTACAAGGAATTGCTCAATAATTACAGTGGCAGGGTCAACACGATAGAAGGCAAACCGTTCGTGGACTTCACCGTCGTACAGGATCCGGAGCATCCGGAGACGTCAACCGTCAAACTATCCGACTATGTCGGTAAAGGGAAATATGTGCTGGTCGATTTCTGGGCCTCCTGGTGCGGACCCTGCAAGGCCGAAATGCCCTACCTCATTAACGCGTACAACACTTGGCGCGGCGACAACTTCGACATGCTCAGCGTCGCCGTTGCGGACAAGGTGGAGGACACCGTCAAGACGGCCAAGGAGTTGGGCATTGTCTGGAATCAGATCGTCAACGCCCAGCAAATCCCGGGAAGCGCGTACGGCTTCAACGCGATTCCGCTGGTCATCCTCTTCGGCCCCGACGGGACGATTCTCAAGCGGGACCTCCGGGGCGGGCAGATAGGTGAAGCCGTTAAAGAAGCGTTAGGTTTATAGTGTTGGTTATTAGAGTATTATGAATAGAAGATTATTTGCTGTTATTACCGGCCTGTTGCTGGCCGTCTGCGCCCAAGCGCAGGTGGTCGTGATGGACTATGATATGTTCATGAACAACAGGAACATCAAGGTCAAACTGTCCGTGCAGGACGCCAAGACCGAGGAGCCGCTGCCCTTCGCCACGGTGTACCTGAACCCGCAGGGCGACACGACCATCACCCATTTCGCGCTCTCCGACCAGCAAGGAGACGTGGAGATCAAGGACGTGCCCGTGGGCCGCTACCGGCTGAACGTGGAGATGATCGGTTACACGCCGTTCCGGAAGGACTGCAATTTCCGCAATTACGAGGAGGACCTCGGCAAGATCAAGTTGGAGGAGAATCCGGAGATCATCGATGCAGCCTCCATTACCGCGGTGGGCAACGCCATCGAGGTCCGGCAGGACACGCTGATCTACAATGCGGCAGCCTTCCACGTGGGCGACAATGCGATGCTGGAGGACCTGATCAAGAAGATGCCGGGTATGGAAGTCGGCGAGGACGGCACCGTCAAGGTGAACGGCGAGCCGGTGGACAAGATCACCGTCGGCGGCAAGACCTTCTTCTTTAACGACCCGACGGCCGCCCTGAAGAACCTCCCGGCCAAGATCGTGGACAAGATCAAGGTCATCGATCAGGAGAACAAGGAGGCCGCCTTCTCGGGCGTTGCCTCGCAGGACAGCCGCGAGAAGGTGATGGACCTGCAACTCAAGGAAGAATACAAACAGGGCTGGTTCGGCAATGCCAAACTGGGCGGCGGCTGGCGGCCGGGCAGCGATAAAGAGGGGCTGGGCGACGACCGGCACGCTTTGTTCAACGGCAATATCCTGCTCAGCGGCTATAACGAGCAGGACCAGCTGACCCTGCTCGCCAACGGGCAGAATGCGCCGGAGCCGGGCAACAACAACGCCATCTTTGTCGCCATGAGTGATGATATTGATTTTGACAGCCTGGACGCCATGTCCCTGATCGGCGGCCTGAAGACGTCGGCGATGGCGGGAGCGAACCTCAACTCCGATCGCATCAAGGGGGTGGAAACCACGGGCAGCGTCAGCTACAATTTCTCCGACCAGGTCTCCGGGCAGCGTTCCGCGCGCCAGTCGACGCTGGTGGGGGAAAGTCCCCTGTTCACGGACGGCCGGACGACCGGCAACACCCGGACGAACCGGGTCAATTTCGGCTTCGAGCTGAACAAGAAGGATCCCAAGAGATTCAATTTCACCTTCCAGCCCAAGTTCGGTTTCAACAACAGCATGTCGAGTTCCCGCAACCAGTCGACCACGACAGATGCGCAGGGTGTCGGGATCAACGGCACGGATGCGAACAAATCCGCCTCCTCGCGCAGCTTCCAGGCCAGCGGACGCGCCTCGGTCGGCTATAAGGATTTCGGAAAGGAGCGGCGCAGCCTGAACCTGATCTTCAACTATAATTTCAGCAAAAGCCTCGGCGAGAGCCGGGAAGATTCCCGGACCTGGTATGGCACGACCGTCACGCCGCGCGACTTGCGTTACGATACCGGCGGCAACGGCAAGATGCTCTACGGGAGCCTGACATACCTGGAGCCTTTCGGGCAATACTGGGGACTTGCAGCGATTGTTTCCTCGCGTTGGCAGCAGCGGAATAACGATAAGGCCGCTTTCAATGCCGACGGCTCGGCCAACGATTATTACTCAACGATGTCGCGCAACGACTACCTCCTGCTGCACCAAAGCCTGCAGATGCAGTATCGCAAGGAAAACAACCAGTTTTATCTCGGTCTGACGCACGACCAGACCCGGAACGAAGTGCGTTCCCGTACGCTCGGCCGGGACACGGAGACCGGCATCGGCGAGTGGCTGCACGACTGGTCGCCGTACATCAGTTTCCGCTGGAACTGGGAGAGCGGACACTCCCTCAGCGCTTACTATCAGGGATCGACCTCGCAGCCGTCGGCGGTCCGGATCAACCCGGTGCTGGATATTTCCAACCCGCTGGAGATATCCACCGGCAACGTTTACCTCCGTCCGAGTTATACGCATGACGCCTATGTCACCTGGAACTATAACAACAAGAAGAACCTCTCTTATTTCAGCGCTTATCTCGACGGAACGATGACCCAGCGCGGGATCGTATCCGCCTCGTGGTTTGACGCGGAAGGCGTCCGGTATTCCGTCCCCGTCAATACCCAGAAGCCCTCCTATACCCTTTATGGCAACTTCTCCTGGCGCCAGCCTGTCGGAAAGAAGAAACGGCTGACGCTCTCGGGCGGTTTATACGGAAACTTGTCTTCGAGCACGCATTACCAGGCGACGGGCCGTCGGGCCGGGATGGACCTGCTTGCCTTCAACTACAACAGCTTCATGGCTGATTTCTGGGGCGATGCGAGCGGGTCCCGCTTCTACGGCGGGCAGAGCGGCTTCTCCGAGAGCCGGGTACTTCAGTATTATCTCAATGGCAATCTGGGTTTCACGTACAGGCTGGACCGATTCTCGATCGATTATTACTCTTATGCTGTAAACGAGCGCAGCAGCTATAGCCTCGATCCTTCCGCCAACACGAATTACTGGCGGTTCGGACACCGGCTCGAACTGCTCTACGAAACCCTGCACGGATGGGAGTTCAAGTCGTACGTGGAGTATAATCATTACCGTGGCTACGCCGCCGGATTCAATGATCCCTACTGCCTTTGGGACATCTCCGTCAGCAAGAACATCAATGCCTTCACCCTAACCCTGGGCATCTCGGACCTGCTGAACCAGGACCGGTTGCAGCAGCACACGGTCAATGCGGAATACATCGAGGACCGGTACAGTCTTATCATGGGCCGCTACGCGATGTTCTCCGTCAAGTGGAACTTCGGCAAGATGAACCCCGCCAAGAACGCCCGTGTACAGAACGCGATGTACAATATGATGTAGTTGGCTTTTTGCATTTCCCGCTGAAAATGCGTACATTTGCAGGATTTAATTAACGTCCTATTAGTTAGTATCATAATACAAATGAAAGATTCCATCATCATCCTCTGCGGTGGCGGCCCGGCTCCGGGTATGAACACCGTCGTTTGCTCCGTGGCCAAGACCTTCCTGGCCGGCGGTTATCGTGTCATCGGCCTTCATGGCGGTTACAGCGGTCTGTTCAGCAAGACCCCGCGCACCGAAGACCTCGACTTCTTCAAGGCCGACGCCTATTTCAACCGCGGTGGCTCCTACCTCCAGATGAGCCGCTTCAAACCCACGGACAAGGATTTTGAAGAGAACTTCAATCTGAGCCTGTTCCAGGACAACAACATCAAGCTTCTCGTGACCGTCGGCGGCGACGACACCGCCTCCACGGCCAACCGCATCGCCAAGTTCCTGGAAGCCAAGCAGTATCCTATCAAGAACATCCACGTCCCCAAGACGATCGACAACGACCTTCCGCTGCCGAACAACGCCCCGACCTTCGGCTTCAACTCCGCCAAGGATGAGGGCGCGCACATCGCCCGCACCGTGTACGAGGATGCCCGTACTTCCGGCAACTGGCTGCTCATCAGCGCCATGGGCCGCAGCGCCGGCCACCTGGCCCTGGGTATCGGCGAGGCCACGCACGCTCCGATGACCATCATCCCGGAGATGTTCAACAAGACGGACATCACCATCGACAAGATCGTCAAGCTCACCCTTTCCACCATCATCAAGCGTACCATCCTCGGCATCCCTTACGGCACCGTGGTGGTCGCTGAAGGCGTGTTCCACGATCTGGCCGACGAGGACATCAAGGCCGCCGGCATCCATATGACCTACGACGAGCACGGCCATCCCGAGCTCGGCAAGATCTCCAAGGCGGTGCTCTTCAACGAGCTGCTGGAGAAGGAGATGAAGAAGACCGGCCTGAAGGCCAAGACCCGTCCGGTGGAGATCGGTTACGATGTCCGCTGCCAGGATCCGATCGGTTACGACCTGACCTACTGCTCCGAGCTCGCCATGGGCGTATACGAGCTGTTCCAGAAGGGCGAGACCGGTTGCATGGTGTATGTAGATGCGTTCGGCACCGCCCGTCCGCTCTACCTGCACGACCTGCAGAACGCCGAGGGCAAGATCCCGCCGCGCCGCGTCGACATCGAGGGCGGCATCGCGCAGAACTACTACAACTTCATCTGCCACTTCGTGACCCCGGCCGACTACGAGGCAGCGAAGGCGTATGTCCCCAACCCGGAGGCCTACGATTTCAAGAAGATCCTGAACTGGTAATCAGATAAAAAAAAGAAGGAGCCCGCAGACACTGCGGGCTCCTTCTTTTTTGCTGTCGCTTATTTCTTCGAGACACTCTGGAACGTGCGCTCCACGCCCGTGTAGTCGATCGTACCCTGATGCTCCAGGTACTCCTGGATGATGGAGGCGGTGGTGCGGTTCAGCGCGCGGCCCTGGTCCTTGCGCGGGGAGTTCGCGATGGAAGCCGTGTAGCTGTTGGTCACGACCTTGTAGGTCTTCTTGAGGTCGAACTTGCTGCCGTCGGGGTTGGTGATCTTGAGCTCCTTGATCTTCTCAGGATTCTTCTTGTCGAAGATGACGTTGCAGATGATGCCGCTGACCTTCGGGAAGCCGTAAGTGTCGTTGTAGGTGGTGGCGATGAGCATATCCTTCAGCTCCTGGCCCGTGAGCTCGAGCTGGACGGTGTCGTTGCCGAACGGGTCGAGGCGCAGCACGTCGCTGACCGTGAACGGACCGGCCGGGAGATTGTCATAGCGGACGCCGCCGGTGTTGGTGAAGGCGATGTCGGAACCGGTCTCCACGCGCCAGGCGTCGGTCATCATGCAACCGAGCTGCTCGTAGCTGGTCATCGGAGCGGTAAGCGTGGCGAGCACGCGCTGGAACTCGGGATTGTTGCTGAAGAAGCGTACCATCTCAGCGACGGCCACATCCTGCTTCGGATAGCCTTCGACCTCGATGCACTCGGCCTTCCTGTCGACCACCTTGCCGTCCTCGACGGTGATGGTAATGTGGGTGACGCGCTTGAGGCGATTGGTGACCTGGGTGATCATCAAGCCGTTGTGCATCTCGCCTCCGTCAATCTGGGTGTGCGAGTGGCCGCCGATGATGACGTCCACCCAGGGGAGGTCCTTGGAGATCTCCACGTCGGCCTCGTAGCCGATGTGGGAGAGGAAGATGACCACGTCGCACTCGTCGCGCAGGCCCTTGTACTTCTCGATGGTCTCGAGGACCGGGGTGAACTCCAGGCCGACCACATTATCCGGATGGGTGTCCGGGGTCATGCGGGCGTTGACTTCGACGGCGCCCACGAAGCCGACCTTTACGCCATTTACGTCAAAGATCTGGGTGGGACGGGGCACGACGCCCAGTTCCGGGGCCGGTTTGAGGTTGGCGCAGATGTAGCTGAAGCCGGACATGCTCATCAGCCTGCCGAGGCCGGCGGCGCCGGAATCGAACTCGTGGTTGCCCATGGTTGTGGCGTGGAAGCCGACCATATTCATCAGGACGACCATCGGGTAGGCCGGAATCTCATAAATGTCGTTGAGCGGCTCACCGGTGCGGTTGTCGCCGGCGGAGATGACGAGCAGGTCGGGATACACCGCACGCATGCTGTCCACGATGGCGGCCAGCTGCGGGAAGTTCTCGATCTTGGCGTGCATGTCATTGACGGAAATGATGTGCACTTCCTTCTTCTCGGCGAATGCTGCAGATGCGAGCAGGCAGAGCGCGGAGAGGGTCAAAAGCAGTTTCTTCATTATACTTTAAATTTAATGGTTTGTCCTTCGTGGAGCGGGGCGTCGAGCCCGATTTCGTGCCCCTGGGCATCGAGGATGCGGCCCCGCGTGAGCAGCGACCTGGAGAGGCGCCGGTGGACGAGATAGCGCAGCACGGCGTGCTGCGACTTGGCTCCGTCGAAAATATCAATATTTGTCCGATTGACTGTAACCTTCATAGTAACGGGTGATTCAATCGGACAAATATATGAAAAATGCGGTAGAATAGCAATTACTCGCCGGTGTTGGCCATCGTGCCGGAGATGTACTGATCGTAGGCAGTCATGTCCACGAGGCCGTGGCCGGAGAGGTTGAAGAGGATGACCTTCTCCTCGCCGGTCTCCTTGCACTTGTTCGCCTCGTTGATGGCGGCGGCGATGGCGTGGCAGGACTCCGGAGCGGGGATGATGCCTTCGGCCTGGGCGAAGAGCTTGCCGGCCGCGAAGGAATCCAGCTGGCGGATGTCCGTGGCCTCGATGAGACCGTCCTTGAGCAGCTGGGAGACGATGGCGCCGGCGCCGTGGTAGCGCAGGCCGCCCGCGTGGATGTTGGCGGGACGGAAGTCGTGGCCCAGGGAGAACATCGGGATGAGCGGGGTCAGGCCCGTCTCGTCGCCGAAGTCATACATGAATTTGCCCTTGGTGAGCTTCGGGCAGGAGGCGGGCTCGGCGGCGATGAAGCGCGTCTTCTTCTCGCCTGCGAGGTTGTGGCGGAGGAAAGGATAGGCAATGCCGCTGAAGTTGGAGCCGCCGCCGAAGCAGGCGATCACGATGTCGGGGTATTCGCCCGCCATGGCCATCTGCTTCTCGGCCTCGAGGCCGATGACGGTCTGGTGCAGGCAGACGTGGTTGAGCACGGAGCCCAGGAGGTATTTGCAGTTCGGGGTGCTCATCGCGAGCTCGACCGCCTCGGAGATGGCGGTGCCGAGCGAACCCTGGTGGTTGGGATCCTTGGTGAGGATGTCCTTGCCGGCACGGGTGGACATCGACGGCGACGGGGTCACGAGCGCGTCGAAGACCTGCATGATGCTGCGGCGGTAGGGCTTCTGCTCATAGCTGATCTTCACCTGATAGACGGCGCAGTCGAGGCCGTAGAGCTTGGCGGCGTAGGAGAGGGCGGCGCCCCACTGGCCGGCACCCGTCTCGGTGGTGACGTTGGTCACGCCCTGCTGCTTGCAGTAGTAGGCCTGCGGGATGGCGGAGTTGAGCTTGTGGGAGCCGAGCGGGTTCACGCTCTCGTTCTTGAAATAGATGTGGGCCGGGGTGCCGAGCGCCTCCTCGAGGCCGAACGCACGCACGAGCGGGGTGCAGCGATAGTAAGCGTACTTCTCGCGCACCTCTTCGGGGATGTCGATCCAGCGGTCGGTCTGGTTGACCTCCTGCTTGGAGCACTCCTCCGCGAAGAGCGGGAAGAGGTCCTCCGCCTTGATGGGCTGTTTGGTGCCGGGATGGATCATCGGCTGCGGCTTGTTGACCATGTCGGCCTGGATGTTGTACCATTGGGTCGGAATCTCGGACTCCGGGAGAATGAATCTCTTCTGCTTCATAAACGTTTGATTTATAATTTATTTTCTATGTATGCCACTAATTCGTCAACAGCGCTGTCCGGCGTGGCCCAGCTGGTGCAGAAGCGGATGGCGGTATGCTCTGCGTCCATGATCTGCCACTCCTCGAAGCCGAATTCGGCCGCGAAGCGGGCGATGGCCTCCGTCGGGAGGACGGGGAACACCTGGTTGGTGGTATTGATGACGAGGAAGGGGATTCGTTTGTTCCGGAGGGCCTCGCGGATGCGGTCGGCCAGCCGGTCGGCGCGGCGGGCGAGCTTGAAATACAGGCCTTCGTTCATCAGTTCTTCGAACTGGATGCCCAGCAGGCGGCCTTTGGCGAGCATGCCGCCGTTCTGCTTGATGAAGTAACGGAAATCGTCCGAAAGACGGGTGTCGGAGAAGACGACGGCTTCGCCGAACAGGGCCCCCTGCTTGGTGCCGCCGATGTAGAAGACGTCGCACAGGCGGGGCAGGTCCTTGGGCAGGACGTTGCAGCCGGAGGCCTCCAGACCGTAGCCGAGGCGGGCGCCGTCGATGAACAGGGGGATCTCCCATTTCTGGCAGACGGCATGCAGGTCGGCGAGTTCCTGCTTCGAATAGATGGTGCCCAGTTCCGTGGGGAAGGAGATATAGACCATCCCTGGCTGCACCATATGCTCGCGACTGAAGTCGCGCTGGTGTGCTTCCAGCGCCTCGCGCACCTGCTCCGCACTGATCTTGCCGTTCGAAGAGGGGAGGGCGAGGGCCTTGTGCCCGCTATGCTCCACGGCGCCGGTCTCGTGCACGTTGATGTGTGCGCTGGCGGCGCAAAGTACGCCCTGGTGCGGGCGGAGCAGGGCGGAAATCACGGTGACGTTGGTTTGCGTGCCGCCGACCAGGAAGTGGACGTCGGCGTCGGGGCAGTCGAAGACGTAACGGATCCGGTCCGCTGCAGTCGCGCAGTGGGGATCCTCCCCATAGCCCGGAGTCTGCTCCAGGTTCGTCGCCTGAAGTGCTTCGAGGATCTGCGGACAGCAGCCCTCCAGATAGTCGCTTTCGAAGTGGAACATACGCTACCAACTAATCGTGATCAATCTGCAAGGTAAGAAAAAAAATGATTGGATATACCCTGGGAATGCTTATTTTTGTGACAATCGCGCTGGAAACGAAAAAGGCCGCGATTCACATCGTGGCCTTTTCGCAATTCTAACCAAAATTATTAACCAATGAAAAACTATTCGACTACACTAATAGCAAGACCCGTGCCAAAATGATAAAAACGAATGCAGCCAGATTGTTGGATGCCGCCGGCATCTCCTACGAACTGATCCCTTACGAGTGGACGGAAGAGGACCTGAGCGCGCAGCATGTCGCCGCCGAACTGGGCGAGGATATCGACCGGGTGTTCAAGACCCTGGTGCTGCGCGGGGACCGCACCGGCTGCTTCGTGTGCGTGATTCCGGGCGATTTCGAGGTGGATCTGAAGGTCGCGGCGCGCATCTCCGGCAACAAGAACTGCGAGATGCTGCACCTGAAGGAACTGCTGCCGACCACGGGCTACATCCGGGGCGGCTGCAGCCCGATCGGGATGAAGAAGCCGCTGCCCACGTACATACACGAATCCGCGCTGCTCTATGACTTCATCTACATCAGTGCAGGGCAGCGCGGACTTCAGCTCAAGATCGCTCCGCAGGATCTGTTCGATTTCGTCGGTGCGGAGGTCTATCCGATTTAGCTACAGGGGCTTGTATTCGAAGCTCAGCAACTCGGCGTCGCCGACCAGCAGGTAGGCGGGACGCAGGGCGAAGAAGCCGTTGTAGTTGTTGTGGTGCAGGCCTGAGACGTCGATGCCTTCTTCGACCAGTTCCCATTCGCCGTCGCCGACCTTCTTCCAGGTGCTGGCGACGTTGCGCTCGTTGCGGATGCGCAGCGAGTAGCGCGGCTCGTCGCCGCCCAGACCGATCTTCGCATTTTCATTGTAGAACAGGAAGAGCCCGGCGGAGGCGTCCTCCGGCACGGAGAACTCGGCCGTGATCTCGTAGGAGGCGTCCACGGCGGTCATCATCCATAGCGTACCGCCGGCAAAGCCCGGCTGCCACTTCGACCAGAGCAGCGGGTTGGCGGTGTCGCGCAGGTAGGAATAGTCGCCCTGCAGGCCGTCCTGCTCCCACTTGGCGCCGTCTTTCTCCGCGAGGACGGGCCAGCCGTCCGCAGTCCACTCGACGCTCTCGATGATGGTGCTGCGTCCGAGGGTGTGGAAGCCGTTGCGGTAGGCGTGATAGACGACGTACCAGTTGCCCTGGGCGTCATCGACGAGGGTGCCGTGGCCCTTGGACCACCAGGCCTCGTCGCCGCTGTAGGTGTGCACCATGGGGTTGTGCGGGCTGTTCTCCCAGGGCCCGAGCGCGCTCTTGCTGCGGGCCACGACCACCATATGGCTCGTGACGGGGCCGGCGGTGCCGCCTTCGGCGCTCACCAGGTAGAACCATTCGCCGCGCTTGAATAGCTTCGGCGATTCCAGCCACATGCCCTCGGTCTCCCATTCGGCGGGATACTCCCAGCCGTCGTAGACCTTCTTCGGCTTGCCGGCCGCGGCCAGACCGTCGGGGGTCAGGGGCGTGACGAAGCCGTTGTTGGTGTAGAGATAGCGCTGCCCGTCTTCGGCCACGACGTGGCCCGGGTCGATGCCGCCCACGTCCAGCTTGACCGGGGCGCTCCAGGGACCTTCCGGCCGGTCGGCCGTGACGACGTAGTTCTCGCCGCGGCTGGTGGGATAATAGATATAGTATTTGTCGCCCACCTTGCAGAGGTCGGGGGCGTAGATGGAGTAGTCGCCGTCCTCGACCGCGCGGGCTATCGGCTCCCAGTGCACCAGGTCGGTGGAGTGCCAGACCAGCAGGGCGGGGAAGTAGGTGAACGAGGAGTGGGTGATGTAGAAGTCGTCGCCGTCGCGCAGGATGGACGGGTCCGGATAGTCACCCGGGAAGATGCAGGTCTTCAGCGGCGCCGCCTTGGGCGCGCAGGCGCCGATCACGGCGGCGGTCAGCAGCAGGAAGAGGGGTCGAATTCTCATATAACGTCAGATTTTCGGTAAAAATACGGAAAAATGCTTGAAAAAACGTATATTGCAGAAGAAACACTAAAACGCGATTGCGATGAAAAAGACTTTTTGGGAAAGGATCAGCGACATCACCCACCTTCACAGACGTGCGGCCTTTTCGGATCTGCCGAATCCCGACGTGACGACTTCGGCCTTCCTGGAACTGGCCAGGAATCGTTATTCCTGCCGCAGTTTCAAGGATACCCCGCTCACGGATGAGCAGATTGCGAACATCCTCGAGGCGGCCCGGGTGGCCCCCACCGCCGCCAACAAGCAGCCGGTGCACGTGTGGGTGGTCAAGAGCCCCGAGGCGCTGAAGAAACTCAAGGGCGCAACGAATTATATCTACGGAGCCCCTGTCGTCTTTATGGTGGGCGCCGATTCCGACGCCGCCTGGGTGCGCAAATACGACGGCAAGAACGGCGCCGAGGTGGACGCCGCCATCGTCGGCACGCACATCATGCTCGCCGCTTCGGCCCTTGGTCTCGGCAATGTCTGGGTGGGCTCCTTCGACCCCGCCCGCATCAAGACCGACTTCCCCGAGACCGCCGGCTACGACATCGTCTGCCTCTTCCCGGTCGGCCTTCCCGCCGCCGACGCCGGCCCCAAGCATTTCTTCCGGCAGTCCTTCGGAGAGTTTGCCTCAGAGATTTAACCTTCTCCGACATTCGTCGGCGGATCCTGAGCCTGTCGAAGGATGACCGGCGAATCTCATCCCGAAAACCCCGCCATTTCCTGGACAACCCCCTGCGTTTTCAGGGGGTTATCCCGTTTTTCCCGGCTATTCCGGGACGGAAATAGCCATTTTTTCTTTTCCCGCAGGTGGTGGCAGAACTCGTTGCCTGCACATCCCGGCACCAGCCCTGCCGACTCCGGCGCAGATGACAAGAAAAAAGCCTCCTGCAATCACAGGAGGCTTTTTCTTGGTTTGCTGGTTCGGAGCGTCAGCGACGCAGGAGAGTTTGAGGGGGTACACCCCCTCAATCGTAGGGCGCTGATCCAGCACGATCAGTGCTGGATGGACATCAGGCGGATGTACTTGAGGACGTAGTCCGACCAGCCCTCGGGGCCGGGGTACTGGTAGCGGGCGTTGCCCTTGGGGTCCTCCTTGAAGATGGTCTCGCCGGTGGGGGTCAGGGTGACCCAGCCGCGCGGGGAGAGTTCGTAGATGATGTCGTCGCCCTCGACCGCGTTGATGACGGCGAGCGGATCCCACATCTTCTGGAACTTGTCCTCGGTCAGGTACTGATAGATCCACTTGATGGGATGCGAATCGGTCCAGTTCATGTCCGCGATGATGTTGGCGGCGCTGTAGTACAGCGGATCGCCGACTTCGCCCGGGGAGAACACGATGTCGATGTCCTTCGGCCATAACTCGAAGAATTTCAGAGAGAAATCGATCGCGGCCGTGAAGTTGTAGTCGTGCTCGAAGGAGTCGCCGAACACACCGCCCATGCAGTAGATGTTCTTGACCTTGCGGCTCACGAGTTCCTGTCCGCTGAGCGGGGAATACTCGTCCGGGCCGGACTCGAGCAGGCGGGCCAGGGAGGTCACGAAGCCGATGGAGGCGATGGTGACCGACTTGTCCGGCTGCGCCGCCAGGAGTTTGCGGTACAGTTTATAGCCGTCCATGTATTCACCCTCGTCGCCGATGGTTCGCTTGAACAGGAGATTGCCGTCGAGGTCGCGTGCATAAGCCATGTTATGGTACGGGATGTAGACGTGCGGATCCTTGACGCCGGCCTTTTCCAGGCCGATGGGAAGGTCGGGATAGCCGTAGTAGTTGTTCATCACGTCCACGGCGTCGGCGTTGGCCCGGTTCATACGGTCCACGATCACGCCGAGCAGGGTGCAGCGCTTCATGTCCATGTAGCGGTAGAGCATCATCAGGGCGAAGAGATCGTCCGTGGAGGAGCCCATGTCGCAGTCCAGGATCACGCGGATGTCTTCCTGCTCGTAGTTGGACTTGATGTTGATGTCGCGCTTGGCGTCATAGACGGTGTGCTGGCCGTTCTCCCGGGCGAATGCCAGGGCGGAGGCCAGGTCGTTCTCCGCGAACTTGCGGGTGCTGTCGAAGTAGTACAGCCCGGTGTCGGGGTCGCGCCAGCCGCCGATGATGTTCTCGTGGGCGTGGGCGTGCTTGATCACGGCCGGGATGGACTTGCGGTCGAAGTGGTCCTGCGTGGCTTTGTAGGAAACCATCAGGCCCTCCTTCGGGTAGCTCATGGTGTTGAGGTCGAGGGTGAAGCCCTCGGGGAAGGTCTGCGCCATCACCCAGACGGCGGTGGCGAGGTCCTTGTCCGAGAAGGTCTGCTGGCTGAACCCCGGGATCGCCAGGGTCAGTGCAGCCAGGAATACCAGAATTCGTTTCATCTTGCTTGGTTTGCTGTTTCGGAGCGTCAGCGACGCAGGGAAGTTTGAGGGGGTACGCCCCCTCAAACATAAGGCACTAATCAGCACGATTAGTGCTGAATAGCCATCAGGCGGATATACTTAAGGACCATGTCGCACCACACCGGGTCGCCGGGATACTGGTAGCGGGCATTGCCCTTGGGATCTTCGCGGAAGAGAGTCTCGCCGTTGGGGGTGAGGGTCACCCAGCCGCGCGGGGAGAGCTTGTAGAGCTGGTCGCCCTCGACGGCGTTGATGACCGCCTGCGGGTCCCACATCTTCTGGCCGGTGTCGCAGTTCAGGTACTGGTATGCCCACTTGATCGGGTGCAGGTCGGTCCAGTCCATGTCGGAGATGACGGTCTCGGGACGGTAGTCCAGCGGGTCGCCCACCTCGCCCGGGGAGAAGACGATGTCCACCTCCTTCGGCAGGAGTTCGAAGAACTTGAGGGAGAAGTCGATGGCTGCCTTGAAGTTGTAGTCGGGTTCGACCGCGTCGCCGAACACGCCGCCCATGGCGTAGATCTCCTTGACCTTGCGGCGCACCAGTTCGACGCCGCTGAGCGGAGAATACTCGTCCGGACCGGACTCGAGCAGGCGGGCCAGGGAGGTCACGAAGCCGATGGAGGCGATGGTGACGGACTGGTCGGGCTGCTCGGCGAGGAGCTTGCGGTAGAGCTTGTAGCTCTCCATATAGGTCCCGTTGTCGCCGACGCTGCGCTTGAACATCGGGATGGCGTCCACGTTGCGCGCATACGGGAGGTTATGGTAATTGATGAATACGTGCGGGTTGGGGATGCCCTGGGTCTCCAGGCCGATGGGGATGTCGGGATAGCCGTAGAAGTTGTTGAGCACGTCCACGATGTCGGCGTTGGCCTTGCCCATACGGTCCACGATCACGCCGATGAGGTTGCAGCGCTTCATATCCATATAGCGGTAGAGCATCATCAGGGCGAAGAGGTCGTCCGTGGAGGAACCCATGTCGCAGTCCAGGATCACGCGAATGTCCTTCTGCTCGTAGTTCGTCCAGATGTTGATGTCCTTCGAGGCCACGTAGACCGTGTGCTGGTCGTTCTGGCGGGCGAACTCCACGGCGGCGGCGAGGCTGTCCTCCGGGAACATCCGGGTGCTGTCGAAGTAGTACTTGTCCTCCTCGGGGTTGTACCAGCCGCCCACGAGATTCTGGTGGGCGTGGGCGTGCTTGATCACGGCCGGAAGGCTCTTGCGGTCGAAGCTGTTCTGCGTCTCCTTGTAGGAGACCATCAGGCCTTCGGTCGGCTGGCGCATGGTGTTGAGGTCGAGGGTGAATCCGTCGGGATACATCTGCCCCATGGCGTAGATGACGTTGACCAGATCCTTGTCGGAGATCTTCTCCTGCGAGAAGGCCGGCAGGAACGCGCAGCAGAGCGCAAGCGTAAGCAACAATTTTTTCATTCTATTAAAATAGGTTTGGTTATTTTCAGTCTTGCGAAGATAATCCTTTTTGCGGGAAATCGCAAAAAACAGATTATATTTGCATACTACACTAGAACTCATCTATGCACGATTTAGCCATCATCGGAGGAGGTCCCGGCGGGTACGTGGCCGCGGGGCGCGCCGGGGCTGCCGGCCTCTCCGTCATCCTGTTCGAAAAGAATAACCTGGGAGGCGTGTGCCTCAACGAAGGGTGCATCCCCACCAAGACGCTGCTGTACAGCGCCAAAGTCCTGGAATACACGCAGCATGCCGACCGCTACGGCGTGAACGTGGAGGCCCCGGCGGTCGATTTCGGCGCCGTCCTCAAACGCAAGGAGAAGGTGGTCCGCAAGCTGGTCGCCGGCGTGAAGGCGCAGATGAAGGCGGCGGGCGTGGAAGTGATCGCCGCGGAAGCGGAGATCCGCGGCCGCAGCGGGGAAGGATTCTCCGTCGTGGCCGACGGACAGGAATACGTCGCCCGCAATCTGCTGCTCTGCACCGGCTCCGAGGCGGTCGTTCCGCCCATTCCGGGCCTGCGCGAAGGCCTGGGCGGCGTCGTGGTGACCAGCCGCGAGATCCTCTCCCTGTCGGAGCAACCCGCGGAGCTGGTGGTCATCGGCGGCGGCGTGATCGGAATGGAATTCGCCAGTTTCTTCAACTCCATCGGCACGAAGGTGACGGTGGTGGAGATGCTCCCCAAGATCCTCGGCCCGATGGACGACGAGATCAGCGCGATGCTGCAGGCGCAATACGCCAGGAAGGGCGTCGCCTTCCAGCTGGGCTGCAAGGTCACGGCCGTCGAGGGCGACACGGTAGTCTACGAAACCCCGGAAGGGGAGACCTGCCGCGTACGCGGGGACAGGATCCTCGTGTGCGTGGGGCGCCGGGCCCGCCTGCAAGGCTACGGCCTGGAGAGCCTGGGCGTGGAATACGCCCTGAACCCGGCGGGCCGGCCGTACGGCGTCAAGGTGGACGCCCGGATGCGTACCAGCGTGCCGGGCGTGTACGCCGCGGGCGACGTGACCGGCTTCTCGATGCTGGCCCATACCGCTTCCCGTGAAGGGGAAGTGGCGGTGAACGACATCCTCGGCGTCTCCGACAGCATGCGCTACGACGCCATCCCGGGCGTGGTCTACACCAACCCGGAAGTGGCTGGCGTGGGCGTGACCGAAGCCGAGGCGCTGCAGAAGGGGCTGGACGTCAGCGTGCTGAAACTGCCGATGGCTTTCTCCGGCCGCTTCGTGGCCGAAAACGAGCGCGGCGAGGGCGCCTGCAAGGTCATCGTGGACAACGCGACTCGTACCGTGCTGGGCGTCCATATGCTCGGCAATCCCTGCTCCGAACTGATCCACGGCGCCTGCCTGGCCATCGAGCACAAGCTGACCGTGAAGCAGCTGCAGGAGACGGTGTTCCCGCATCCGACCGTCTCGGAGATTCTCCGGGAGACCGTTTCCGGGCTCAGATAACCTCAGTTTGAACAAGGCGGAAAAAGATTGAACGGAGGTGTTTGGTCCGTTCGCGTCCGATCACATAATTTTGCACTCAGATTAATACACCAATACTACCGATATGAAAAAAAGCATTCTGATTGCCGCGCTGGCGCTGACGGGGCTGACCGCCCTGGCCCAGCCGCAACTGCGCAAGGACAATATCGACGAGGTCCTTGCTGCGATGACCCTGGAAGAGAAGGCCACCCTGCTGGTCGGCGGCGCCCGCGCCGAAATCGTGAACGGCGTCACCTCCGGCGTTGCCGCCCAGGTACCCGGCGCGGCCGGCAACACCCGGCCCGTCGCCCGCCTCGGCATCCCCGGGACCGTCCTGGCCGACGGCCCTGCGGGCCTGCGCATCCAGCCCACCCGCCAGGGTACCAGCCAGACCTTCTACTGCACCGGTTTCCCGGTGGGAACGCTGCTCGCCAGCTCCTGGGATACGGCCCTGGTGGAGGAAGTGACCGATGCGATGGGCAACGAGGTCCACGAGTATGGCGTGGACGTGCTGCTCGCGCCGGGTATGAACATCCACCGCAACCCGCTCTGCGGCCGCAACTTCGAGTACTTCTCCGAGGATCCGCTCCTGTCCGGCAAGATGGCCGCCGCCTATGTGCGCGGCATCCAGAAGAATGACGTGGGCACCTCCATCAAGCACTATGCGGTCAACAATCAGGAGACCAACCGCAACGAGAACGACGCCCGCGTCAGCGAGCGCGCCCTGCGCGAGATCTACCTCAAGAACTTCGAAATCGCCGTGAAGGAGTCCGCTCCCTGGACGGTGATGTCCTCCTACAACCAGCTCAACGGCGAATACACCCAGCAGAAGAAAGACCTGCTGACCACCATCCTGCGCGACGAGTGGGGCTACAAGGGCATCGTCATGACCGACTGGGGCAACAAGGCCGGGACCGTGAAGTCCGCCTGGTCGGGCAACGACCTGATGGAGCCGGGCAACCAGAACGAGATCGACCGCATCATCGCGGGCGTGAAGGACGGCAGCCTCGACATCAAGGACGTGGACCGCAACGTGCGCCGCATGCTCGAATACATCGTCAAGACGCCGTCTTTCGCGAAGTACAAATACTCCAACCAGCCTGACCTGAAGGCCCACGCCCAGGTGGCCCGCCGGGCCGCCGGCGAGTCGATGGTGCTCCTGCGGAACGAGGGTGCCCTGCCGCTCAAGGGAAGCGAGAAAGTGGCCCTGTACGGCATTACCGCGCTGGACTTCGTGGCCGGCGGCACCGGCTCCGGCGACGTGAACAAGGCCTATGTCGTGAATATGGAGGATGCGATGGCCCAGGCCGGCTTTACCCTGGACAAGGGCCTTGCCGATTACTATAAGGCCTATGTCGGGTACGACAAGGCGCAGCAGGCGCTTTCCGGCGCCCAGACTTCCTGGTTCAGCCGCCGGAAGCTCGCCGAAATCGCCATCCCCGCGGGTGCCATCGAGAATGAGGCGAAGGCCAATGACGTCGCCGTAATCGTCCTGGGCCGCAACGCCGGCGAGGGCGCCGACCGCCGCCAGATCGACGACTTCGAACTGACCGACGTCGAGCGCGAACTCCTCCGCGACGTGAGCACGGCTTTCCATGCCCAGGGCAAGAAAGTCGTCGTCGTGCTGAACATCGGCGGCGTGATCGAGACCAATTCCTGGAAGAACCTCGTGGACGCCATCCTGCTGCCCTGGTCGCCGGGTCAGGAGGGTGCCAACGCCGTCGCCGACGTGCTGACCGGCAAGGTGAACCCCTCCGGCAAGCTCCCGATGACCTTCCCGGTCAACTTCATGGACCACCCGTCCTCCGCCAACTTCCCCTACAACTACACCCGTCCGCAGAACACCGGCTGGGGCTGGGGCCCGCAGATGCCGGTCAAGGACGTGGACTACACCGAATACAAGGAGGGCATCTATGTCGGCTACCGCTACTTCAGCACCGCCGGCAAGGAGGTCTCCTATCCCTTCGGCTTCGGTCTGAGCTACACGAGCTTCACCTATTCCAAGCCGGTCGTGAAAGCGACGGCGAACGGCTTCGAGGCCAGCGTTACTGTGACCAACACGGGTTCCGTGGCCGGCCGGGAAGTGGTCGAGCTCTACGTGACCGCGCCTGAGGCCGGCCTGGCCAAGCCCGCCTGCGAGCTCCGCGCCTTCGCCAAGACCCGCGAACTGAAGCCGGGCGAGAGCCAGACCCTGACGATGCCGGTGGACAACTACGGCATCGCCTCCTTCAATGACGCCGCTTCCGCCTGGGAGGCGCCCGCCGGGACCTACAAGGTCTGCTTCGGCGCAAGCGTCGCGGACATCCGCGCCACGGCCGAATACAAGCTCAAGAAGGCCCAGTCCTGGCCCGTGAACGACCTGTTCAAGCTGAACCAGCCGCTGGATGAACTCGTACTGACCCGTTAACACGTAAACTGATATGAAGAAAGAACTGCTATTGGCCGCCTCTGCCATCCTGGCGGCCGCCTGCGGGGATCCGCAGCTGGGAAAAGCTTCCGTGGACAAGGTCCTGGGCGCGATGACCCTCGAAGAGAAAGTCCATTTCGTGATCGGCACCGGCATGGAGCTTTTCGGCGACGAGCCGACCTCCGCCACCATCGGCGCCACCAAGAAGATCGTGCCCGGCGCCGCCGGTACGACCTATCCGATCGAGCGCCTCGGCATTCCGTCCATCGTGCTCGCCGACGGCCCCGCCGGCCTGCGCATCGATCCGACCCGCGAAGGGGAGGACCGGACCTATTATTGCACGCATTTCCCGATCGGGACCCTGCTCGCATCGACCTGGAACCAGGAACTCGTGGAGCAGGTGGGTACCGCGATGGGCGAGGAGGTGCACGAGTACGGCGCCGACGTCTATCTGGCTCCGGCCCTGAACATCCATCGCAACCCGCTGAACGGCCGCAATTTCGAGTATTATTCCGAAGATCCGGTGGTGGCCGGCAAGACGGCCGCCGCTTACGTGCGCGGCGTCCAGAAGAACGATGTGGGCACGTCCATCAAGCACTTCGCCTACAACAACCAGGAGACCAACCGTACGGGCAACGACGCGGTGATCAGCCAGCGGGCCCAGCGCGAGATCTATCTCAAGGGCTTCGAGATCACGGTCAAGGAGTCCGATCCCTGGACGGTGATGACCTCCTACAACAAGATCAACGGCACCTACACCTCCCAGAGCCGCGAACTCGTGACCACGATCCTGCGTGACGAGTGGGGCTACAAGGGCACCGTGATGACCGACTGGTACGGCGGTGATGACGGCGCGGCCCAGATGCGCGCCGGCAACGACATGCTTCAGCCGGGCACCCAATTGCAGTTCGAGCAGATCATGGCCGCCATCAAGGATGGCTCGCTCAGCGAGGCCGAACTCGACGTCTGCGTGCGCCGCTGCCTCGAACTCGTGCTCCGCAGCCCCAAGGTGAAGGGGTATGCCTACAGCAACGAGCCCGACCTCACCGCCCATGCCGCCGTCACGCGCCAGAGCGCGCTGGAAGGCATGGTCCTGCTGGAGAACAAGGGCGTACTGCCGCTCAAGGACGTGAAGAAGGTGGCCGTCTTCGGCTGCACCTCCTACGACTTCGTGGCGGGCGGCACCGGTTCCGGCAACGTGAACCGCGCCTACACCGTGTCCCTGCTGGACGGCCTGAAGAACGCCGGTTTCGTGGTGGACGACAGCAAGAAAGACCAGTACCTGAAGCACATCGCCGACGAGCTGGCGGCCTTCCAGGCTTCGCTGCCGGATGACGGCACGTCCGCCTTCTATCCGACTCCGCGCCCGTCCGAGATCGTGCCCGCCGCGGCCGAGCTGAACGCTTCCGCCAAGGCCAACGACGTGGCCATCATCACCTTCGGCCGCAATTCCGGCGAGTTCTTCGACCGCTCCGCGGCCGACTTCTCCCTCTCCGCCAAGGAGCGCAAGCTCCTGCAGGACGTGACCGCCGCCTTCCACAAGGCCGGCAAGAAGGTCGTCGTCGTGCTGAACATCGGCGGCGTGATCGAGACCGCCTCCTGGAAGAACATTCCCGACGCCATCCTGCTGGCCTGGCAGGCCGGACAGGAAGGCGGCAACTCCGTGACCGACATCCTCACCGGAAAGCAGAGCCCGTCCGGCCGCCTGCCGATGACCTTCCCGGTGCGCCTGACCGACGCCGGCTCTTCCTCCAACTTCCCGATCGACGCCGACACGGGCATCTACTTCGTCAACCGCCGCGAGGACGTGGGCCAGAAGGACGTGGACCGCACGGTCTATGCCGAGGATATCTACGTGGGCTACCGCTGGTTCGACAAGAAGGGCATGGAGGTTTCCTATCCCTTCGGCTACGGCCTGAGCTACACCACGTTCGCGTTCGCCGAGCCGGCCGTGAAGGCCGCCGGTGACGGCTTCGAGGCCAGCGTCAAGGTGACCAACACCGGCTCCGTGGCCGGCAAGGAGGTCGTCCAGCTCTATGTTTCCGCTCCGGCGGGCGGCCTGGACAAGCCGGTGCGCGAACTCAAGGCCTACGCCAAGACGCGCGAGCTGCAGCCGGGCGAGAGCGAGGTGGTGACCCTGAAGGTGGACGCCTACGGTCTGGCTTCCTTCAACGAGGCCAGCTCGGCCTGGGAGGCCGCTGCGGGCGACTATAAGCTCGCCTTTGGCGCCAGCTCCCGCGACCTGCGCGGGGATGCGACCTTCACGCTGCCTGAGGCCAAGTCCTGGCCCGCGCACAACGTGCTGGCTCCGCAGCAACCGATCGAGAAGCTGATTCAATAAAAAATTCGTATATTGCGGAAAAATCAGTTCACGCCATGAGAAAGTGGATCCATCGCGCGCTGAAAGGCGCATCGCTGACGACTGCACTGTTCGTCTTCCAGGCCTGCTACGGCACGCCTCCGGGACCGTATGAGGAATTCGAGGCCGCTCCGGCGACGGAGCTCGTCGAAGCCGACGCCACGGACGCGGAAGCCATTGAAATGGTGGAAGATGCACCTGTAGCGCAGGAAGCCGCCGAATGATCGGTCGCTGGCTTCACCGCGCTTTCCGCGCCAACGAAACGGCGGTGCACGAACTCAACTACCTTTTCTGGGAGTGCACCACCCGCTGCAACCTTCACTGCCGCCACTGCGGCAGTGATTGTTTTGCGGCGAGCCGCGATGTGGACATGCCCCTTGAGGACTTCCTGCGGGCGTTCGACACCATTCCCGCGAAGGAGCGCGCCAACCCGTTCACCGTCGTGCTGACGGGCGGCGAGCCGCTGCTGCGCCCCGACATCGCAGAAGTCGGGAAAGCGCTGCGGGGAAGGGGCGTCAGCTGGGGGATCGTGTCCAACGGCTGGTTCTACGACGAGGCGATGCACCGCAAGCTGATGGATGCCGGGATGGGCACGCTGACGATCAGCCTGGACGGGCTGGCGGACGCGCACGACTGGATGCGCGGCCGCGCGGGCTCGTTCGAGCGCGCCGCGCGCGCTGTCGCCCTGGCCGCCGCCGAGGGGAAGCGCCTCGCGTTCGATGTGGTGACCTGCGTCAACAAGCGGAATTTCCAGGAATTGGACGCGCTCTACGAGCGTTTGCAGGCGCTGGGCGTGCCGCAGTGGCGCATCTTTACCATCATCCCCATTGGCCGCGCCGCGGACGACCCGGACATGCATCTGTCGGATGAGGAGTTTACGGCGCTGATGGACTTCATCGCCAGCAAGCGGAACACGTTGCTGGAGATTGCGTTGAGCGAAGCGAAGTCGGCATCAGCCGACCGGCCGGCCCCGGGACTTTTGCGAAGCGAAAGTCGGAAAGGGGTTTATGGCCGCAGGGGGTTACAGGGGGCAGAGCCCCCTTCAATGAAGGTTACTTTCTCCTGCGAGGGATACCTGGGGCGGTACGAGAACAAGGTCCGGGACGTGCCGTATTTCTGCCACGCGGGCGTGAACATCGCCTCGGTACTGATCGACGGGCGCATCTGCGCCTGTCCGAACATCGATCGGGACGTCTTCAGCCAGGGAAATATCTACGAAGACAATTTCTACCAGGTCTGGGAGGAGCGCTTCCAGCCCTTCCGGGACCGCAGCTGGGCGCGCAAGGGCCGCTGCGCGGACTGCAAGGTCTGGCGCGACTGCCTGGGCAACGGCATGCACAACTGGCACGGGGACTGCGCCGAAGTGCTGAACTGCCACTATGCCAAGATTATCCGCTGAGTTTTCGATTTCCGAAAGATATTCTTATTTTTGTACCCGTTAATTAGTAGTAGTACATATCGCCGAATGGACAATCTGGAAGAAATCAGGAAACAGATCGACGACGTGGATGCGCAGATTGCCCCGCTCTTCGAGCGGCGCATGGAGCTCGTCCGCGAGGTCACTGCATTCAAGACCGCCCACGGCCTGGCCACGTCCGACCCTGCCCGCGAGGATGAGATCCTCCGGCGCGGCGCCGCCCGCATTCAGGACCGTGACGTGCGGGAATACTACGTCAGCTTCCAGAAGGAAGTGCTGACGCTCTCGCGCGACTGGCAGCGCCGCCTGAGCACGGGCCTCCGGGTTGCCTACAGCGGCGTGCCCGGCGCCTTCGCCTACATCGCCGCGATGCGGCTGTATCCCGGCGCGACCCTGGTATCCTTCCCGGGTTTCGAAGAGGCCTACCAGGCCTGCGAGAAGGGGGAGTGCGACGTGGCCGTGCTGCCGTTCGAGAACTCCTTCGCCGGCGAAGTCTCGTCCGTGACGGACCTGATGTTCTCGGGTTCGCTCTATGTGAACCAGGTCATCGCCGTGGAGGCGGAGCAGAACCTGCTGGGCCTGCCCGGCGCCGACAAATCGAAGATACGTAAAGTTTACAGCCATCCCCAGGCCCTGGCCCAGTGCGCCGATTACATCCAGCGCAACAAGCTCGTGACCCGGGAGATGTCCAATACCGCCGTTGCGGCGCAGCGTGTGGCCCAGAAGCAGGACCCCCTCTGTGCGGCCATCGGCACCGTCGAGGCGGCCGCGCTCTATGGCCTGGAGGTCCTGGAGCCGCGCATCAACACCAGCCGCACCAACACGACGCGCTTCGCCGCTTTCTCGCGGATGCTCCGCCTGGACAAGGAGAACAAGCGCAAGATGGACAAGCACTTCATCCTGATGTACACCGTCAAGAATGAAGCCGGTGCCCTGGCGCAGACGCTGAACATCATCGGTGCTCACAATTTCAATATGTGCAACCTCCACAGCCGCCCTATGAAGGAACTGCTGTGGAAATATTATTTCTTCGTCGAGCTGGACGGCGACGTGGCCACGGAGGATGGCAACAGCCTGCTGCATGAACTCATTCCGTTCTGCGACCGCCTCAAGCTGGTCGGCTCGTTCTACACCCGGTAGCTTATGAAGAATTCGATCGGAACCAGCGTCATCCTGACGGTCTTCGGCGAGAGCCACGGACCGGCCGTCGGCGTCGTCCTGGACGGCCTGGCGCCCGGCATCCCCGTGGATGAGGCGTACATCGCGGAGCAGCTGTCCCGCCGCCGGCCCGCCGGCCCCGCCGACACCGCCCGCGTGGAGCCGGACCGCTTCCAGCTCGTCAGCGGCGTGTATCAGGGCCGTACGACCGGTACGCCCCTGACCATCGTGATTCCCAACGAGAACGTACGCAGTGCGGACTATGCCGCCGTGCAGACGGTGGCGCGCCCTTCGCATGCGGATTATACGGCCGAGGTCAAGTACCACGGCTGGCAGGACCCCCGGGGCGGGGGTCATTTCTCCGGCCGCGTGACGGCCGGCATCGTGGCGGCCGGTGCCATCTGCCGCCAGGCGCTGGAGCGCAAGGGCGTCCGTCTGGGTACGCACATCCTGCGCTGCGCCGGGGTGGAAGATGCGCCGTTCACGGACGTGGCGTCCGAGATCGGCCGCATCGAGGCACGCCGTTTCCCGCTCATCCTCGATCTGGAGGAGCAGGTGGAGGCGGCCGTGCTGGCCGCGAAAGCCGAGCAGGACTCGGTGGGCGGCGTGATCCAGACCGGCATCTGCGGCCTGCCCGCCGGGCTGGGAGAGCCTTGGTTCGACTCGCTGGAGGGCGTGCTCGCCCGCGCGGTGTTCGCCGTCGGCGGGGTCAAGGGCATCGAATTCGGCGACGGGTTCGGACTCGCCGCGCTGCGTGGCTCGCAGGCCAACGACCCCTTCCGCATGCAGGACGGGCGCGTGGTCACCAGCACCAACCGCAACGGCGGCATCAACGGCGGCATCACCAACGGGATGCCCGTCGTCTTCAATCTGGCCGTCAAGCCGACGCCCTCCATCGCGCGGGCGCAGCAGACGGTGGATTACAAGGAAGGGAAAGATGTGGAACTCGCCCTCACCGGGCGGCACGATCCGGCCATCATCCGGCGGATCTGCCCCGTGGTGACGGCCCTGGTCTCCGTGGTGCTCTGCGACCAGCTCGCGCTGCGCTTCGGGACCGATTATCTGATGGCAGAATGACGAAAGGATTCATCAACTACCGGCGGGTGCTCATCGTGGGCCTCGGCATGATCGGCGGCTCGTACGCCCAGAAGCTCAGTTCGCTGGGCTTCGAGGTGGGCGCGCTGGCCCGGCGCCAGTCCACGATCGACTACGCCCTGGAGCACGGTTTCATCGCGCACGGGCAGACGGAAGTCACCCGCGAATATGTCTCGCAGTTCGACCTCGTGGTCTTTGCCCTGTATCCCAAGGCTTTCGTGGAGTGGATCCGCCAATATCAGGACTACTTCCAGCCCGGCGCCGTGATCACGGACGTGACCGGTGTCAAGCGGGCGGTGGTTCCGGCGGTGCAGGGTATGCTGCGCCCGGATGTGGAATTCGTGCCGGCGCACCCGATGGCCGGCCGCGAGCGTTCCGGTGTGGAGTATGCGGACTGCCGCGTGTTCTCGGACGCCAACTTCATCATCACGCCCACGGAGAAGAATACCCCCGAGGGCATCGAGCTGGTGCGGACGCTGGGTTGCATCCTGGGCTTCCGCCACATCGCCGTGCTGTCGCTCGAGGCGCATGACGAGATGATCGGCTTCCTCTCGCAGCTCACGCACTGCATCGCCGTGGTGCTGATGGACTGCAAGGATTCCGAGCACCTGGCGGAGTACACGGGCGACTCCTTCCGCGACCTCACGCGCATCGCCCGGATCAACGAGAATATGTGGACGGAGCTCTTCCTGGACAACCGCGACGAGCTGCTGACGCAGATGGACCTGTTCATCGACAAGTTCACCCAGCTGCGCAACGCGCTGAAGGCGGGGGATGAGGAGACGATGAAGGAGATGATGCGCCTGTCCACGTACCGGCGTTCTTTCTTTGACAAAAAGTAGGAAGATTATGAATATGATTTTCAAACGCAAGCTGCCGATCCCCAAGGAGATCAAGGAGATGTATCCGATCTCCCCGGAAGGGGCGGCTGCGAAGCGCAGCAACGACGAAGTCCTGCGGGCCGTGCTCTCCGGCGAGAGCAAGAAACTGCTGGTCGTGATCGGGCCCTGCTCGGCGGACCGGGAGGATGCGGTGATCGAGTACATTTCCCGCCTGCGTCCCCTGCAGGACCGCGTGGCGGACAAGATCGTGATCGTACCGCGCATCTATACGAACAAGCCGCGCACGACCGGTGCGGGCTACAAGGGCATGCTGCACCAGCCGAATCCCCAGGCCCAGTCGGATATGCTCCGGGGCCTGATTTCCATCCGCAAGCTGCACATGCGCGCCATCAACGAGACGGGATTCTCCTGCGCGGACGAAATGCTCTATCCGGAGCATCACCGCTTCGTGGACGACGTGCTGTCGTACGTGGCGGTGGGCGCGCGTTCCGTGGAGGACCAGCAGCACCGGATGACGGCCAGCGGCCTGGACATCCCGGTGGGCATGAAGAATCCGACCGGCGGCGACCTTTCGGTGATGATGAATGCGTTGAAGGCGGCCCAGAGCGGCCATATGTTCATCTATCGCAACTGGGAGGTGGAGAGCAAGGGCAATCCTTTCGCGCACGCCATTCTGCGGGGTTATGTGGATTCGCACGGCATCGCGCATCCGAATTATCATTATGAGGATCTGGCCCGCCTGAGTGCGCTGTACCAGACGAGCGGGCTGGTCAATCCCGCCGTGCTCGTGGATACGAACCACAGCAATTCCGGTAAGCGTTACGAGGAGCAGGTCCGCATCGCCAAGGAGGTGCTGCACAGTACGCGCCACAGCGAGGAGATCCACTCCCTGGTGAAGGGTCTGATGATCGAGTCCTATCTCGTGGACGGCTGCCAGAAGCCCGAGGAGGGCGTCTACGGCAAGTCGATTACCGATCCCTGCCTCGGCTGGGAAAAGACCGAACGGCTGATTCTCGATCTCGCAGACCTCTGGGTCTAAACCCCTCGCGGGCGGCCCGAAATTATTTTTCGTGCAGTTGCTCGAAAAACCAATTTCGGCTCCGCCCTCCACAACGCCAGCGCGCAGCATCTGCAAAAAAGCCCGACAGATCTTCTGCCGGGCTTTTTGTGTGTATCCTTTTTACGGTTGATTATCTGTTGTGACGGAACCAGTTGCCGAAACGCGGAGCGGGGTCACGCTGGGGAACGTTGCGGTTGTAGGCGACGTTGGTGAGGATGTTGCCGGTGGCCTTGTCCACGAAGCGGTAGATGGAAATGTCCTTCAGCAGGCCGGTCTTGCTCATCATATAGATGTCCGGATACTGCTCCTTGAGGACGTCGTCGATCTCGGACTGATCGTAGTAGTTCTTGACGAACTTGTACTTGATGTCGTACTGGGTGCTTCCGTCACTGAGCGTCTCTTCCTGGAGGGACTCGATGCTCATGACGCCGGTGTCATAGTAGTCCTTGAGGTCGGGATAGCACTCGTTGATGATCTCAGAGATCTTCTCACTGTCGGTGATGGTCTCCCGGGCTGCAAAAGCGTTGTTGGCGAAAAGGGTCGCGATGGCGATGGCTGCAAGTAAAGAAATCTTTTTCATGATGTTTTGATTTTAATTGTTTAACTTATTTTTGATTTTGTTATTTCGTTTTCGTTTTCGACTTGAGTTATCGCATTTATCGTGCCGGAAATGGCTGAAAATCAGTGATTTCGACGAGTTCCCAGCATCCTTCGACGGACTGCCGGATTCCTTCGACGAATGTATTAAACACTAATTTCCGCTCCACCCTCCACAGCGCCAACGCACAGCCCCCTCCGGCTATTATATATATCTAAGTGTCGTCAATGTCCGTTATGGCAGGACATTGACGACACTTTAGGCCGTTTTTTGCTGTCAATGTCCTAAAAAATGGGACATTGACAGTAAGCGGTTTTATTTGAGGATCAGCCGGAAGAGCTTGTAGAGCTTGTAAGGCATGTAGCGGAAGGGAAGGTCGAGGTGGCGCGGGGTGATGATGACCGCGCGCTCGTGCGTGAAGGCATCGAAGCTCAGCTTCCCGTGATAGCGACCCATACCGGAATTGCCGACGCCGCCGAAGGGAACCTTCTCGTTGACGATGTGCATGATGGTGTCGTTGATGCACGCGCCGCCGGAGGAGGTGCGGCGCACGACCGCCTTGCCGTCCGACAGTTTTCCGAAGAAATACAGCGCCAGCGGCTTCTCGCGGCCGTTCACGAAGAAGACGGCGTCGTCCAGCGAATCATAGCAGCAGACCGGCAGGACGGGCCCGAAGATCTCCGTGGTCATCACGGCGCTGTCCGGCGCCGGGTCGAGGATGACCGTGGGCTCGATGTAGCGCGTGGCGGCGTCGGTCCGCCCGCCGCGCACCGTGCCGGAGGCCGCCGGACCGGATATATAGGAAGCCACGCGCGCGAAGGCCTTGTCGCTGACCAGGCGCACGAAGTGCTCCGTCTCCTGGGGATTGCTGCCCAGCAGGGAGCGGACCTGGTGGAAGTATTCTTCCACGAAGGCATCCCGTATTTTTTGATCAATCAGCACGTAATCCGGCGCGATACAGGTCTGGCCGGCGTTCAGGGCCTTGCCCCAGGCCAGGCGCCTGGCGGCCAGCTTGAGGTCGGCGTCGGCGGTGATGATGCACGGGCTCTTGCCGCCGAGCTCCAGCACCACGGGGGTCAGGAACTTCGCGGCGGCCTCCATCACGAGGTGCCCGAGGGCCGGGCTGCCGGTAAAGAAGATAAGGTCCCAGCGCTGCGCCAGCAGCTGCGTGTTGACCTCCCGATTACCCTGCACGACGGCGATATAGCGCTCGTCGAAGGTCCCGCCGATCATCTCCTCAATGACGCGCGAGACGTTGGGCACATAGGGAGACGGCTTCAGCACCGCCGTACAGCCAGCGGAAATGGCGCCGACAAGCGGATTGAGCAGCAGCTGGAAGGGATAGTTCCAGGGCGCGATGATCAGCGTGCTGCCGAGCGGCTCCGTGACGATGCGGCTGCGCGAGGGCAGCATCTGCATCGGCGTGGGCTTGCAGCGGGTGCGCGCCCAGCGGGAAAGGTGCGCCAGGTGGTTGCGGATCTCGCCGGTCACCAGGCTGACCTCCGTCAGGAACGCCTCCGGCTCGGACTTGTGCAGGTCGATCCAGAGGGCCTCGTAAAGGGGTTTCTCCCACTGCTTGATGGCAGCGAGCAGCTTGCGGAGCATCTCCTTGCGGAACACGAGGTCCCGCGTGGCTCCGGTGGCGTAGTATTCGCGCTGGAGCCGGTTCAGCTCCTGGATACGCTCGGTCGGGGTGTTGGTCATATTATCTCGTGGTGTGGGTGGTGTCGTGGTGTTCCTGGCGGCCGGTGAAGTGATTCATCACCGTGTAGAGGCCGCAGACGTCGCCGAAGACGAAGTCGAAGAGGCGCTGCGGGAAGATGCCCTGCATCAGGCGGATGAAGTGTTCGGAGAAGGGAATCCCCTTGTACCATTTGTCGATCTCGATGGCGCGCAGCGTCTTGCGGGCCACCGTCTCCGGCTCCTGGATCTTGAAGAAGGAGCGGATGCCGTTGAACATACCGGTGTTGATGAAGTACGGAGCGATGGTGGTGATCTTCACGGGACTCTTCTCGCGGGTCAGCTCGATGCGCACGGACTCCGACCAGCCGATCGAAGCCCACTTGGAGGCCGTGTAGAGGGCCATCTTCGGCAGCGCCAGCATGCCGGCGGAGGAAGTGACGTTGCAGATGTGGCCGCGGCCGCGGGCCTTCATATCTTTGATATAGCGCAGGGCGACGTACATGGCGCCCTTGGTGTTGATGTCGATGGTGCGGGTGATGTCGCGGTCGGTCTGCTCGGCGAAGGTCAGGTTGTTGGTGATGATGCCGGCGTTGTTGATGAGGATGTCCACCTCGCCCGCGGCGGCCTTCGTGGCCTGGTAGGCGGCCTCCACGGAGTCGGGATCGGAGATGTCGGCCCGGAAGCCGCAGACCTTCCCGAGCGGGGAGAGTTCTTCCACCGTGGCGGCGATTGCCGCCTCATTGATATCCCAGATGACGACCTGGCTGGCGCCCTTCTCGAGGCTGCGCCGGGCCATGATTTTTCCGATTCCGGAGCATGCCCCGGTGATCAGGACCGTATTGCCTTGAATTTTCATGGCAGCAAAATTACGCAATCCTCGCGCGCGTTGCGCGAAAATGTGGTGAATTCCGCCGCTTATGTGGCGAAATTGGAAGGTCAGAACAGGGCGATGATCTTCGGCACGAAAATAATCAGTCCGACGACGAGGGCGGCGATGGCGGCGAAGAGGACGCTGCCGGCGGCGAGGTCCTTGATGTCGCGGATGTGCTCGTCCCATTCGGGCTGAACCTGATCGGAGAGGCGCTCGACGGCGGTGTTGAGGCCCTCGGCCGTGAACACCAGGCCGATGGCGAAAACGACGGCGATCCATTCCCCGGCCGAAATCCCGAACAGGAAACCAGCGGCGACGACCAGCACGGCGGCGCAGCAATGGATGCGGACATTGTGCTCATCCCGGAGCAGGACACGGATCCCGGCGAAGGCGTTTATGAAACTGAACAACCGGGCTTTCAGCGAAAATTTACCTCTCTCTTTCATGACTTTTTCTCGTAAAGGAAACGGCGGATCTTGTGGGTGGCCGTCTTGCTGAAGGGTTCTTTTTGAATTTCGACGTCCTTGATCTTCGAGAAGCGGCTGACCTTCTCATTCACGAAGTCGAGGACGGCCTGGCGCTTCTTCTCAAGCTCTTCGATGAACTTATCCTGCCCCTCGAGGTCCCAGTCGAGTTCATTATCCTCGAACTTGACCAGGGCGATGAGTTGGCCGTTGCGCTGGATAACCAGCGACTCGCCGATGCCATCCAGGCTGTTGATCACATGCTCGATCTCCTCGGGGTAGATGTTCTCGCCGGAGGCGCCCACAATCATGTTGCGCAGGCGGCCGCGGATGGAATAACGGCCCCGGGCGTCGATGGAGGCCAGGTCGCCGGTGCGGAACCAGCCGTCCTGGCTGAGGACGGACTGCGTCCGCTCGTAGTCTTTATAGTAGCCCATCATCACGTTGGGGCCCTTGACGGTGATCTCGCCCAGGCCCGTCTCCGGATTGACGTTCTCCAGGCGGATCTGGGCGCCATGCGTGACGGGGCCGGTGGTGCCGACGTGCGTCTTGAACGGGGCGGCGGCGCAGACGAGCGGCGCGGTCTCCGTGAGGCCGTAGCCGATGCCGTAAGGGAAACCGGCCCGGTGCAGGAAGGTCTCCACCTCGGGGTCGAGCTTGGCGCCGCCGATGCCGAAGAAATGCAGGCGGCCGCCGAAGATGCTGCGCAGCTTGAAGCCGACCAGCAGGCAGAGCAGGCGCGGGGCGTGCTCCTGCAGGTAAGTCAGGAACTTGCTGCCCCGGATGGTCGGGACGATGCTGGTCTTGTACATCTTCTCGATGATGAGCGGCACGGCTAGCATCGTCGTAGGCCGGATCTCCTTCAGCGTCTGCTTCAGGATGGTCGGAGTGGGGACGCGCCGCAGGTAGCAGACGCGCGCGCCCACGGAGAAGGGATACAACAGTCCGAGGGTCATTTCGTAGGTGTGGGCCATCGGAAGGATGGACAGGAAGACGGAATGCTTGTTCTCGTGCTGGGCGTACCAGGAGTCGAGGACCGACGCGCAGAAGTTGCGGTGGCTGAGCATCACGCCCTTCGGCGAACCGGTGGTGCCGGAGGTGTAGATGAGGGCGGCCATGTCCATCGGGTTGGGCGTAAGCACGCGCCCGTCGCAGGTGAAAGCGGCGTCGTCGTGCTTGATGAACTCGAAGGTGTCGATGTCGATGACCAGGCTGAGCGCGGCCATCGCCTCGTTGCTGACTTTCTTGAGCTGGCGGCGGGAGACGAAGAGGGCCTTGGCTTCGGAGTGGGAGAGGATGTTCTCCACCTCGCTGGAAGACAGTTCGTTGAGCATCGGGACGGCGACGCGTCCGTAGGCCGTCACGGCGAAGAAGGCGATGCCCCAGTGCGGTCCGTTCTCGGACAGGATGGCCACCTTGTCGAAGGCGCCGATGCCGAAATTGGAAAGCGTGCGCGACAGGTTGTCGCAGGTCTCGCGATAGCGAGCATAGGTATAGGATTGTTCTCCGTCAGTATATTCTGCTGCAGTACGTTTGGCGTACTTGGCCGAGGCATATTCGTATAGGTCAGAGAGGGTCTTGAAATCGTGTCGCATCAGTGTGTAACGTAATTCTCGGGGTAACGGGCGCCCAGGTCCATCGCCTCATAGATTTCCTGGATGCGGCGGGTGTCGGCGGCCGCGTCGTCGGTGAGTTCGAATTTCTGACCGCGGCCCACGCGCTTGCGCTTCCAGTCGAAGTAGCCCAGATAGACGGGCACGCCGGCTTCGCGGGCGATCAGGTGGTAACCGCTCTTCCAGCGTTTGACAGGCTTGCGGGTGCCTTCCGGAGCGATGGCCAGGTGGAAGGTCTCGCGGGTTTTCATCTGGGTGATCAGGCTGCGGACCAGCGCGCCGGAATTGGAACGGTCCACGGGCACGCCGCCCATGGCCCGGAGAATCCAGCCCAGGGGCGGGAAGAACATCTCCTTCTTGATCATGCAGAGACCGTCTCCGCCAATGGATTTGAAGTAAAGATAGGAAATCAGGAAATCCCAGACGGTGGTGTGCGGAACGCCGAGGATGACACACTTCTTCTCCTCGGGAAGCGGCTCTACGGCCGTCCATCCGAGCTTCCGAAGGGCCCATCCACAGAACTTACGCCATCCCATTCGCGTGCTGTTTGCAGTATTCCTCGAGGCCCTGGGCCAGGATGGTGAGTGCCTTGCGCAGGGCGGGCACTTCCAGGACGTAGGCGATGCGGACGTGGTTGCGTCCTACGCCAGGGGTCTTGTAGAACGAAGCGGCGGGCGTCACCATGGTGGTGGCGCCGTCCACGCTGAAGTCGGTGAGCATCCAGCGCGCGAAGTCCTCGGAATTCTCGACGGGCAGTTCCACGACGGTGTAGAAGGCGCCGAAGGGCTTGGGGGCGAATACGCCGGGGATGGCGTTCAGCATCTCCACGGCGCAATCGCGGCGGCGGATGTATTCTTCACGGACCTCGTCGAAGTAGGACTGCGGTGTGTCGAGCGCGCCGATGGCGGCGTACTGGCCGAGCACCGGCGGGCAGAGGCGGGACTGGGCGAACTTGAGCGCCGCGGCCATGACATCCTTGTTATGGGAGACGATGCAGCCGATGCGCGCGCCGCAGAGGTTGTAGCGCTTGGAGACGGAGTCCACCAGGATGACGTTCTGCTCGCAGCCGGGGATGTTCATCGCGGAGAAGTGCGGCTCGTCGGTGTAGCAGAACTCGCGGTACACCTCGTCCGAGATGAGGAAGAGCTCGTGCCGGCGGCAGAAGTCGCCGATCTGGAGCATCTCCTCCTTCGTGAAGAGCTTGCCGGACGGGTTGCAGGGATTGCTGATCAGCACGGCGCGGGTCTTCGGGGTCACGAGCTTCTCGAACTCGGAGATGTCGGGGACCTTGAAGCCCTCGCGGATATCGGTCGGAACGGCCTTGAGCGTGATGCCGTTCAGGTAGGCGAAGGTCTGGTAGTTGGTGTAGAACGGCTCCACGACGATGATCTCGTCGCCCGGGTCGGCGGCCACCTGCATGGCCACGGCGAAGGCCTCGCTGCCCGCCACGTCGATGAGCAGCTCGCTGACCTCGATGTCGATGCCGATCTTCTTGTAGTACTTCTCCACCATGCCCTCGCGGAGCTCGATGAGTCCGGCGGAGTTGGTATAGGAGAGGTGGTGCATGCCTTTGCACTTCTCCACGACGGCATTGAAGGCGCAGTCGGGGGACTTGATGTCCGGAGCGCCCACGTTGAGGTGATACACATGGATACCCCGCGCCTTGGCGGCGTCGGAGAGGGGGACCAGCTTGCGGATGGCGGAAGCCGGCATGGCCTGCGTCTTGGCGGAAATGTGCATGGACATAATGCTACTAACTTTCAGTTAAAATTCTTGCAAATTTACCTATTTAATCGCAAAATACTATCGTTGCGAAGAGATATTTTTATGGAAAGCGTCAAGGATCCGGTCGTACCCATAAAAAATCCCCGCACGGGATTCATCCGGATGGATGCGTGCGGGGAAATCAATCTCGATGGGGATCGCTATTTCTTGAAGAGCATCGGAGCCATCTCGTAGAGGCAGCGGCGCCAGGTCAGGAACTCGTGGGCAGTGCCCTCGGAGACGTAACCCTTGGCGTTGTAGCCGGCTTCCTGCAGCTTCTGGGCGGCGGAACGGATCTGGTCCGGACCTTCCTTGCTGCCGCAGCCGACGAAGATACCCTTCACGGACTTGTTGTCCAGGCCGGCGGCTGCAATCTCGTCAGGATTGTAGGTGCCACCGGAGAGCAGGCCGAACCACGCGAACACCTCCGGACGGGCCAGGGTGATGGTGTGGGTCTCCATGCCACCCATGGACAGACCGGCCATGGCGCGGCTCTCGCGCTTGGCGATCGTGCGGAAGTGGGCGTCCACGTACGGGATGAGCTCGTCGCAGAGAACCTGCTCGAAGCCGTTGTTCATCATCATACCCATACCACCGGCGGGACGGGCAGGACGGGCCTGCGGAGCGGGGGCACCCGGAGCGGGAGCGCCAGGACCGGCAGGACGGGCACCAGGAGCGCCAGGGGCGGGGGCACCCGGAGCACCGGCGGCAGGACGGGCGGGAGCGGCCGGCATCTGGCCGGGACGGAAGCCCTCGTTGGTCATGCCGTAGGTCATCACCACGATGAACGGCTCGATCTTGCCGTCGGCGATGAGGTTGTCCATGATGAGGTTGGCGTGGCCCTGGACGTGCCAGGCGTACTCGTTCTCACCCCAGCCGTGCTGCAGGTAGAGGACAGGATATTTCTTCTTGCTCTTCTCATAATCAGCCGGCGTGTAGACGAAGGCCTTGCGCAGCTGGTTGGTGCTCTTGGACCAGAAGAGGATCTGCTGGACGTTTCCGTGCGGGATGTTGCGCTCGGCGTAGAAGGCGGCGTCGTGCGCCGGAATCTCGATGCCGCTCTCCCAACGGGTGGAGCCGTAGAAGTTCTCGGTGCCGGGGTCGTTGACCACGCCGCCGTCGATGGTGAGGTGATAGTAGTGGAAGCCCTCGTCCATCGGGCCGTCGGTGGTGCCCATCCAGCTGCCGTCCTCAGCTTTGTGGAGAACGGTGCCGCCGGAACCGCCGAGACCGAGGCTGACGATCACGGAAGTGGCCTTGGGAGCGTTGACCTTGAAGCGGGCGTAGCCCTGGGAGTTGACCATCGGGTACTCCTGGCCGGGCTGGTTCAGCTCGGACGGCTTGAAGTCCTCGAGGACCACGGCGTTGTCCATCTTGGGATCGAAGCCCTTGACGGCGAGGTAGGCCTGCTTGGGCTTGTAGTTCTCGTCGAAGAGGAGGGGATAGTTGCGGACACCCAGCCAGGAATCCTTGTCGCAGACATTCCAGAAGGTGACGCAGTCGATCACGTCCTTATGCTTGCGGAGAACCTTGAAGAGGTTCACGTACTGGTCCTGCTGCAGGGTGCGCTCCCAGTCGGAGACGGTAGCCTGGCCCTGGTTGAAGCGGAGACCGCCGCCCATGTCCTCGTTGATGCGGATATCCAGCTCGGTGAGGTGGATGTGCTTCACGACGGTGGAGTAGAGCTTGATGGCGTCGTCCACTTCCTTCATGGACGGACCGTAGACGTTGTAGTGGGCCTGCATGCCGATGCCGTCGATGGGCACGCCGGCGTCCTTCATCCGCTTCACGAGGTTGAAGATGCGCTGGCTCTTGGCAGGCTCGGCGTCGTTGTAGTCGTTATAGAAGAGGAGGGCGTTCGGGTCGGCCTCGTGGGCGTACTCGAAGGCCTTGTAGATGAACTCCTCGCCGGCGATCTTGTACATCGGGGAGTCACGGAGCTCGGGACGGCCCGGGTAGACGGGGCTGTCGGCGACAGCCTCATTGACCACGTCCCAGCAGTACACCACGTCCTTGTAGCGCTCGACGATGGCCTGGATGTGGTGCTTCATGTTGGCGTAGAACTCCTCCTTCGGCAGCAGGTTGCCCTTCTCGTCCTGGTACATCCAGGAGCCGATCTGGCTGTGCCACATCAGGGTGTGACCGCGCATCTTGATGCCGTTGGCGCGGCAGAAGTTGGCGATCTCGTCGGCGTCCTTCCAGTTGAACTCGCCCTTCTTGGGCTCGGTCGGCTGGAGCTTCATGGCGTTCTCGGCGGTGATGCTGTTGAATTCACGGAGGATGAGCTTCATCTGGTCAGGATCCGTGACGTTGCGGTTGTTGACGGCGACGCCGATCTTGAAGTAGTCCTTGTAGGCGTCCTTCAAGCCATCGGTGGGCTCGGGAATCTGGCGAGGTCCGAACTGGGCCCCGGCGGGGATGGCGCCCAGGATGAGGGCGCACAATCCGGCGATGAGTGTTCTCTTCATATAAAAAAGAAATTGGATTGGTTCAGTGTTGGGATAACGAATATAGGCATTCCGCACGAAAAAACAAAATGCCGGGACCGCCGGAAGGGATCAAGACGGATTTTTATAGAAAAATGAAATACTTTCAAAAGGGGGCGAAATTTTTTTTGGGGGAGGTGCTTGCGGATTTCCAAATTATATCTATCTTTGCATCCGCATTCGGCAACGAATCAACCAAGGTGTGGTAGTTCAGTTTGGTTAGAATGCCGGCCTGTCACGCCGGAGGTCGCGAGTTCGAGCCTCGTCCGCACCGCTGAAAACCAGTCGCAAGACTGGTTTTTTTTGTTTCCTAGCGCAATTTGCTTTATATTTGTATAATATTATATAAATACGCCAAAAAGATAGAATCTGAAATATGAAGAGAATTGCATTGATCGCAGCTGTGCTGCTCTGCGCCCTCTCGCTGGCCTCGTACGCCCAGATGACGGACGATCAGGTGGTTGAGTACGTGAAGACGGCGATGTCCCAGGGCAAGAGCCAGGACGAAATCAGCAAGGAACTGCTGCTCCGCGGCGTGACCCAGGAGCAGGCGGAGCGCATCCGCGCCAAGGTCCAGTCCGGACAGGACAGCGACTCCCGCGGGCAGGCGTTCGGGGAGGACGACTCCTTCGGCCGCAGTTCCGGCGCCGCCACGCGCCGTGGCCAGGGCAATAATCGCACCGTCCGTGAAAGCACCTACGAAGACGAGTACTTCGAGGATCAGCGCAGCCGCCCCCAGCGGAGCAAGCGCCCGATCCGCTCGAACAAGAACCGCGACATCAGCAGCTTCGACGCGCAGAAGGCGAAGCTGGCCACGCGTTCCGCCGACCTCAGCGGCATGCTGGACGCCATGGAGGATGTCTATTACGGAATTCCTGACAGCCTCAAGATCTTCGGCCACGACATCTTCGAGGGCGACCGGCTGACCTTCGAGCCCAATGAGAACCTGGCCACGCCGGAGAGCTACCAGCTCGGCCCCGGCGACCAGCTGCTCATCGAGATCTTCGGCTACAGCGAAGGCTCCTACAGCAAGACGATCTCCCCGGAAGGGACCATCAATATCAGCCAGATCGGCCAGGTGCAGCTGGGCGGCCTCACCATCAAGGAGGCCAAGGAGAAACTGCGTCGCGCCCTGGTGAGCAAGTATGCCAGCGTGGGCGGCAGCAAGCCGAATTCCACCATCAGCATCACCCTGCGCAACATCCGCACCATCCAGGTGAACATCATGGGCGAGGTGGGGACTCCGGGCACCTACCGTCTGTCTCCGTTCGCTACGGTTTTCAACGCCCTCTATAACGCCGGCGGCGTGAGCGAAACCGGCTCCCTGCGCGCCATCAAGGTGGTCCGCGGCGGCGAGCAGGTGGCCACGGTCGACGTGTACGGCTACCTCTTCAACGGCCGTTCCGACAGCGACATCACCCTCAAGGAGGGCGACGTCATCATCGTCCCGCCGTACGTGAACCTCGTGCTCGCGGCCGGCAACGTCAAGCGCCCGATGTTCTATGAACTGGCGGAAGGGGAGACCCTTTCCGACCTGATCCAGTATGCGGGCGGCTTCTCCAGCAAGGCCTATCAGGACGATGTCCGCGTGATTCGCCGCCAGGGCGCCGAGCGCCAGATCTTCACCGTCCGCAACAGCTCCGCCGCCAGCTTCGCGATGGCCGACGGCGACGAGGTCCACGTGGGCGAGACGCTGGAGCGCTTCTCCAACAAGGTGGAAGTCAAGGGCGCCGTGTTCCGTCCCGGCATGTTCGAGCTGGGCGGCGACATCGCCACGGTCCGCCAGCTGGTCCGCGCCGCGGGCGGCCTGAAGGAAGACGCCTTCACCGGCCGCGCCGTACTCGTCCGGGAGAAGGACGACCTGACCTTCGAGTCGCTTTCCCTTGACCTGGCCGGCATCCTGTCCGGCAAGGCGGACGACATCGCCCTGCGCAAGAACGACATCCTGACCATTACCTCCCAGAAGGAGATGAACGATCCCGGCACGATGACCATCAACGGTTACGTGAAGAATCCGGGCATATTCCCGTACGCCGCCAACACCACGGTCGAAGACCTGATCCTGCTGGCGGGCGGCCTGCTGGACGGCGCTTCGACGGCGCGTGTCGACGTGGCCCGCCGGGTGGTCGATCCCGACAGCTTGGTGCCGCTCGACGAGATCGGCGAGACCTTCTCCTTCCCGCTGCAGGACGGCCTGCTGGTGGAGGGTGGCGATCATTTCACCCTGCAGCCTTACGACGTCGTGTCCGTGCGAAAGAGCCCGGCCTTCCGGACCCAGAGCTTCGTCCGCATCGAGGGCGAGGTGGCCTTCCCGGGTGAATACGTCCTCCTGAACGAGGGCGAGCGCGCCTCCGACCTGATCCGCCGCGCCGGCGGTCCTTCCAACATCGCCTTCGTGCGCGGCGCCACCCTGACCCGCCGCCTCTCGCAGGAGGAAGCCAACGTCCAGAACAGCATCCAGGCGATGGTGAACCGCGGCACCGCGCGGGACACCCTGAACATCCAGCAGCTCCGCGAGGGCGACACCTTCTCCGTCGGTATCGAACTGGACAAGGCCCTGGCCCGTCCGGGTTCCGACTACGATCCGATCCTCCGCGAGGGCGACCGCCTCTTCGTGCCTGAACTGCTGACGACGGTCCGCATCAGCGGCAACGTCCTGTATCCGAACACCGTGACCTACGTCCCCGGCAAGCCGGTCAGCTACTACATCTCCGCGGCCGGCGGCTACGGCTTCCGCGCCCAGCGCAGCAAGACCTACATCGTCTACCTCAACGGCAACATCTCCGTGGTCGGCGTGGGCGGCGCCAAGGTGGAGCCCGGCTGCGAGATCATCGTGCCGGAGCGTCCTGAGCGCAAGGGCATGAGCACGTCCGAGGTGCTGTCCATCGGCACGTCCACGGCTTCGCTGGCCACGATGGTCATATCGGTGATCAACATGTTAAAGAAATAATCCTTCGCCCGATGGAAGAGAAGAAATACGTTGAGCCTCAGCAGATTGAGGAAGAATACGACGAGATCGACATCATGGAGCTGCTCCGCAAGCTCTTCAAGGAGTGGAAGCTGATCCTGAAATGGTGCGGCATCGCCGCCGTGGTCGGCATCGTAATCGCTTTCAGCCTGCCCAAGGAATATACCGTCAACTCCAAACTGGCCCCGGAAAGCGCCTCCAAGAGCGGCGGCGGCAGCCTCGGCTCCCTCGCGAGCCTGGCCGGCATCAGCCTGGGTTCCGTGAGCGGCGCCGACGCCGTCTATCCCGACCTGTATCCCGACATCATCTCCTCCACGCCTTTCGTGGTGGAGCTCTTCCCGGTGCAGGTAGACTTCACGGCCAAGAAGCAGGAGATGAAGGCGGACTACTACACCTATCTTAAGGAGTACACCCATGGCCCCTGGTGGGGCAAGGTCATCGGTTTCCCGATG
>JAGCYX010000047.1 GCA_017960585.1 Bacteroidales bacterium | reverse complement strand
GCTCGCGGAGCGGGTTGGCGGCCATGAAGCCGGCGGCGACGGCCTTGTCGATCTCGGCGTACAGCTCCTTCACGGAGCCGATGCAGAGCTCTTCCTTGCCGTCCTCGGTGCGCCAGATGGGCAGCGGGGTGCCCCAGTAGCGGCTGCGGCTGAGGTTCCAGTCCTGGATGTTCTCCAGCCACTTGCCGAAGCGGCCGGTGCCGGTGGATTCCGGCTTCCAGGTGATCTGCTCGTTGAGCGCCATCATCTGCTCGCGCACGGCCGTGGTCTTGATGAACCAGCTGTCCAGCGGGTAATAGAGCACCGGCTTGTCGGTGCGCCAGCAGTGGGGATAGGAGTGGACGTGCTTCTCGATCTTGAACGCCTTGCCGGCGGCCTTGAGCATGACGCAGAGGTCGATGTCGAGGGTCGGGGCGTCGGGAGCGAGGGAGCTGTCGTATGCGTTCTTGACGTAGCGGCCGGCCCACTCGGCGTAGTCCGGGCTCACGTGCGTGGCAACGTACTGCGGGTCCAGGTCTTCCAGACGGAAGAAACGGCCCTGCAGGTCCACCTGGGCCTGCGGATCGCCGTTGCGGTCGATGACCTGCAGGGCGGCGATGCCCGCGAGGCGGGCCACCTTGGCGTCGTCCGCGCCGAAGGTCGGCGCAATGTGGACGATGCCCGTTCCCTCCTCGGTGCTGACGTAGTCGCCGGGGATCACGCGGAAGGCGTCGCCGTCCGGGCGGAACCAGGGGATGAGCTGCTCGTAGCGCATGCCCACGAGATCGCGTCCCTTGACGCTGCCGGGCAGGACCTCGAAGGGGACCTTGGCGTTGAAAAGCGTGCCGACGAGCGCCTCGGCGACGATGTAGGTCGCGGGCGTGCCGGTGTACGGGTTCGCGGAGCGGACCTTGACGTAGTCGATATTGGGGCCGACGCAGAGCGCCGTGTTGGAGGCGAGGGTCCAGGGGGTGGTGGTCCAGGCGAGGAAGTAGAGGTCATCCTCCCCCACCACCTTGAACTGCACCGTGCAGGTGGTGTCCTTGACGTCGCGGTAGCAGCCGGGCTGGTTGAGCTCGTGCGTGCTCAGGCCCGTGCCGGCGGCGGGGCTGTACGGCTGGATGCTCTTGCCCTTGTAGAGCAGGCCCTTGCCGTAGATGTCCTTGAGCAGGTACCAGAGCGTCTCGATGTAGCGGTTGTCGTAGGTGATGTACGGGTCGTCCATGTCGACCCAGTAGCCGATGCGCTCGGTGAGGTTGCGCCACTCGGCGGTATATTTCATCACTTCCTCTCGGCAGGTGCGGTTGTAGTCCTCGACAGAGATCTTCGTGCCGATGTCCTCCTTGGTGATGCCGAGTTTCTTCTCCACGCCCAGCTCGACCGGGAGGCCGTGGGTGTCCCAGCCGGCGCGGCGGCGGACCTTGAATCCGGCCTGCGTCTTATAGCGGCAGACGGCATCCTTGATGGATCGAGCCATCACGTGGTGGATGCCCGGCATTCCGTTCGCGGAAGGCGGTCCCTCGAAGAAAATGAACTCCGGAGCGCCCTCCCGCAGGGTCAGCGAACGCTCGAAAGCATGGCGTTTCTGCCAGCGCTCGAGCACCTCTTTCCCGACGGAAACCAAATCCAAACCGTTATACTCTTTGAAAGTCATATTTTTTGTCTATTTTTGCGTCGAATTTAAGTCTGCAAATGTAGCGAAAATTTACGCACCAAACAACAAAATGCCTATTATGGACGTTATTCTTTTAATCTGTTTCATTCCGGCGATTATCAGCGGCCTCTCCAGGGGCCTGGTCAAGCAGATCGTGGACCTCGTGGCACTCTTCGTGGCCGGCTGGACGGCCTACCACTTCGCCCCGACCGTGGGTGCCTTCCTGCAGCAGTATGTGACCTGGGAGCCCGCCGTGCTGAACGTCGTTGCGTTCGTGCTGATCGTCGTCATCATAGCGCTCGTGCTCGGTCTGGTCGGCAAAGTTCTCACCAAGGCGCTCTCGGCGCTCTCGCTGGGCTTCTTCGACAAGATCCTCGGCGTGCTGTTCGCCATGTTCAAGTGCGCGCTCATCCTCGCGCTGCTCATCCAGCTCTTCGAGGCACTCAACGACACCCTGCACTTCATGCGCGACACCTACCTGGAAGACGCCGTGGTGTACAACGCCTTGCGTAACCTGGGCGACACCTTCTTCCCGATCCTCAAGAACTGGATCATGGGCGCCGACGCCGCCGCTACCGATGCCGCAGCCGCTGCGGCAGCCGGCAATGTCTAGGATTCTTCTCATCGAAACTTCCACCGCTCTCTGCTCGGTCGCCCTGGCCGAGGATGGAGCGGTTTCTGCCGTACGTGAAAGTACGGAACCGCGCGCCCACGCGGCCCTGACCGCCGTTTATGTGCAGGAAGTCCTGCAGGAGCGGGGGCTGCGCGCCGCGGATCTGGACGCCGTATGCGTGAGCGCGGGGCCGGGTTCCTATACCGGGCTGCGCGTGGGCGTGTCCACCGCCAAGGGCATCTGCTTCGCCGCCGGCGTCCCGCTGCTCTCCGTGGGCACGCTGGAGCTGCTGGTGCACCAGGCGCGCGCCGAGGGCCTGCTGCCTGAGGGCTGCCGCTACGTGATCCCGATGATCGACGCCCGGCGCATGGAGGTCTACACGGCCGTCTTCACGCCGGAGGGCGAGCGGCTCACGGAAGTGGAGCCGCGGGTGGTGGATGCGGAGAGCTTCCGCGCCGAGCGGGCGGCCGGGCCGGTGCTGTTCATCGGCGACGGCACCGAGAAATGCCGCGAGGCGCTCGCCGGGCCGGATACGCACTTCGTGCAGACAAACCCGCGCGCCAGCGCGATGCTCGTGCCGGCCACCCGGGCGCTGGAGGCCGGAACGTTCCGCGACGTCGCCTATTTCGAGCCTTTTTACCTCAAGGACTTTGTCGCGACCGTCAGCCGGAAACGCTTGTTCTGAATCAAAATAATTCGTATCTTTGCACAAGAAACGAACGAACAAGGGTTCTGCCGCGCCGGCAGGACTCCTTTTTAGTTAACCACACCAAAAAGAAGATATGTCTGAAGTACACTACATGAGCCAGGAAGGGCTGGATAAGCTCAAGAAGGAACTTGCCGAGGCGTTGGCTCAGCGCCCGGTCATCGCCGCGGCCATCGCGGAGGCGCGCGAGAAGGGCGACCTCTCCGAGAACGCGGAATACGAGTCGGCCCGCGAAGCGCAGGGTCTGCTCGAACTCAAGATCGCCAAACTGCAGAACCAGGTCGTGAACGCCAAGGTGCTGGACAGCTCCCAGCTGAACTGCGACCAGGTGCAGATGCTCAATACGGTCAAAGTCGAGAACATCGCCAATCACCGCGTGATGGAATTCACCATCGTGGGCGAGAGCGAGGCCGATTTCTCGAAGGGCAAGCTCGCCGCCACGACCCCGATCGGCAAGGCCCTGATGGGCCACGCCAAGGGCGAGATCGTCGAGGCCAAGGTGCCCTCCGGCGTGATGAAGTTCAAAATCCTCGATATCACGTTCTGATGGCTACGCTCTTTACCCGCATCGCCCAGGGCGAGATCCCGTCCTACAAAGTGGCGGAGAACGAAGACTACTACGCCTTCCTCGACATCAGCCCCCTCGCGCAGGGGCATACCCTCGTGATTCCCAAGAAGGTGGAGGACGACTACATCTTCCATCTGGACGAAGCCACCTACGCCGGCCTCTGGGCCTTCGCGCGCAAGGTCGCCACGGCCCTCAAGGCCGCGGTGCCGTGCAAGCGCGTGGGCGTGGCCGTGCTCGGGATGGAAGTCCCGCACACGCACATCCACCTGGTGCCGCTCCAGACCGAGGGCGACCTGGATTTCCGCAAGGTCCGCCCGACCTTCACCCCGGAACAAATGGCGCAGACCGCCGCAGCGATTCTCTCCGAGTATGAAAAATTGCAATAAACTCCTTGCGCTCGTCCTGGCGACGCTTTCCCTCGCAGCCTGCGCCGACAAGGCCCACATCCGCGGCACCCTCGCCGACGCTCCCGGCCGCAAACTGGCGGTCAAGCAGCTGGATCTCAACGTCTATCGCGACCTGGACACCATCAAGACCGGCGCCGACGGCTCCTTCCGCTACGACGTGGCGGTGGCCGCCGGTCAGCCCGAATTTATCTACCTCTTCTACGGGGACACGCGCGTGGCCGCGCTGCTGCTCGAGAAGGGCGAGACCGCGGTCGTGAAGGCCGACACCCTCGGCCGCTACACGGTCGAAGGTTCGAAGGGTTCCGCCGAACTGGCCATCGTGGACAAGGCCTACAATGACTTCCACGCCGCGCTGGACGCGCATGTGGACACGCCGGTGGAGATGACGCGCGACTATATCAAGCATTACCGCGAGGGCGTGCGCTTCCTGCTGGAGCATCCGTACTCGCTGGCCTCAGTACCCCTCCTGTACGAGCGCCTGGGCGAGGCTTCCATCTTCCCGCAGGCCACGGACGCCATCCTCTTCCGCAATGCCGCCGATTCCCTGAAGTCGGTTTATCCCGAGTCGCGCTACGTGAAGGCGCTGCAGAAGGAGGCGGAGAACAGGATGCGCGTGCTCGAGCTGAATTCCCAGCTCCAGCAGGCGTCCGAGACTTCGTTCCCGGACATCGCCGGGCCGGATATCAACGGCGAGCGCAAGGCGCTTTCCGAGGTGGACGCCAAGGTGATCCTGGTGCATTTCTGGGATGCTTCGGATGCAGCGCAGAAGATGCTCAACATCGACACGCTGCTGCCGATCTATAAGGATTTCCACGCGCGCGGGTTCGAGATCTTCTCCATCTGCGTGACGCCCGACAAGCCCGAGTGGGCGTCGTCCGTGCTGGCGCAGAAGCTTCCGTGGATCAACATCAACGACGGTCTCGGCGGGGCTTCGACCGCAGTCATCACCTACGGCGTGAACCAGCTGCCGGATTCGTTCCTGATCGTGGACGGGGAGCTGAACACGAAGCCGATCGCCGCAGGGGCTGACGGCCTGCGGAAGACATTGTCCTCCCTGTTACGCTAGGGGTTTCCGGGTCAGTCCCGGAATGAAGATATCAGCTCGCGGCAGGCCACACGGTCGGCCGCGAGTTGTTTTGAGAGGGCTTCGAGGGAATCGAAGCTGTGCATGTCGCGGAGGTGCCGGCGGAAGCGGATGCCGAGGTCGAGGCCGTAGATGTCTTCGTTGAAGTCGAAGATGTTGGTTTCGATGATGTCGCCGACGTTGGTCATGCCCCACCAGGGGCGGCCGAGGACTTCGACTTCCGTCAGGTAGACGCCGCGGGCCGGGATCAGTTTCATCGGATCATACAGGCGCAGGTTCGCGGTCGGGAAACCCAGTTTCCGGCCCAGCTGCTTGCCGCTGACCACCACGCCCCGCAATCCATACGCATAACCCAACATCCTCTCGGCATCCTCCACTCTTCCCTCCTCCAAAGATTTCCTGATCTTTGTTGAACTGACGACGACATCCCCGGCAGTTGAGGCGGGAACCACCTCAACTGCCATCCCCAGGCGCTCAGCCAACGGCTGAAGCGCCGCCGGGCCCAACCGATCCGAACCTACACGGTTGTCGTAACCGAGGACGAGGAGGGTGGCGCCGAGGCGATCGCGGAGGACGGTGCGGAGGTAGTCGGCGGCGGAGAGACGCGCGAAGGAGCGGTCGAAGGGCAGGGTCTCGACGCGATCGACGCCGAGGTCGCGCAGCAGCGCCTCCTTTTCCTGCGGCGAATTCAGCAGCCGGAGGGTGCGGGCGTCCTGCTGCAGGACGGCGCGCGGGTGCTGCGCGAACGTAACGACAATCGCCTCCTCGCCCCTTTCGCGGGCGGAGGAGACGAGTGTCTGTATCACTTGACGGTGGCCCAGATGGACCCCGTCGAAAAAGCCGGTGGCGACTACAGCCATTTCACCAGCGGGAAGTCCTGCCGGTGCGCCAGCAGCGGATTCTTCGGGTACACGCGCTTGGCCACCTGGTACATGCCGGTGTGCTCGGGAAGCACCTCCGTCTCGTAGGTGGCGACGCCGTTCTCGTAGTTCGTCATCTTCAGTTCCTCCACTTCCTGCACATGCAGCGCGCCGGAGGCGTCCTGCGAGGTGAAGAGGATTTCGACGCCGATGTCTTCCGGCTTCAGGCGGCCCAGATCCAGCACCACGCGGCTCTTCAGCATGTTGTTCTGCGACAGGACGTACGAGGCGTCCGGCTGCGTGCAGGACACCACGCGGATATTGTCCCACTCCGAGAGCACGAACTGCTTCCAGGCAGCGATCTCGCGGGCGACCTTGTTGTCGTCGGCGGAGAGCATCTGCAGGCGCTCGTACTGCGGCTCATAGTACTGCTCGCAGTAGTCGGTGAGCATGCGGTTGGTCGTGAAGTTGCAGGCCACCTGGGCGATGGTATTCTTGATGTAGCCGATCCAGACCGGCGACAGGCCCAGGGACTGGTCCACGTCGTAGTAGGCCGAGGCGATCTCGTTTTCGATGATGGCGTAGATGGTCGCGGCGTCCAGGTCGTTCTGGTAGTTGTTGTCGTCGTAGGTCTTCTCCAGCGGCAGCGCCCAGCCGGCGCCTTCCTTATAACCTTCGACCCACCAGCCGTCCAGCACGGAGAAGTGCATGACGCCGTTCATGGCGGCCTTCTCGCCGGACGTACCGGAAGCCTCCAGCGGCCGGGTCGGGTTGTTCAGCCACACGTCCACGCCCTGCACGAGGCGCTTGGCGAGGGTAATGTCGTAGCCGGGCACGAAGATGATGCGGCCCAGGAACCTGTCCTGCTTGGAGATCTCCACGATCTGCTTGATGAGGTCCTGGCCCATGCCGTCGGCCGGGTGGGCCTTGCCGGCGAAGATGAACTGCACCGGACGCTTGGGGTCGTTGACGATGGCGTCGAGCCGATCGAGGTCGCTGAAAAGCAGCGTGGCACGTTTATAAGTGGCGAAGCGGCGGGCGAAACCGATGGTCAGCACATCCTCGCGCAGGCGCTCCTTGATGGTGACCACCTGGCGCGGCGTGTAATGGGCGCACACGACCGGGTCGGACAGGCGCTCGCGGATGGCGCGGATCAGTTCCTTCTTGAGGACCTTGCGCACACCCCAGATCTCGGCGTCAGGCACGGAATAGATGCCCTCGAAGCACTTCTTGTCGTAGTGGTGCGTCTGGAATTCGGGGCCGAACACCTTGGCGTGCAGCTCCTTCCAGTACTTGGAAGCCCAGGTCGGATAGTGGACGCCGTTGGTGACGTAGCTGATATAGAGCTCCTCCGGGAGGTAGCCCGGATACATGTTGGCGAAGATGTCCTGGCTGACCTTGCCGTGCAGCATGGACACGCCGTTGACGTTCTGCGAAAGGTTGGCGGCGAGGTGGCTCATCGAGAACTTCTCCTCGGCATCGTCCGGATTGATCTTGCCCAGGCTCATCATCGTGCGCCAGTCCATACCCAGACGGGCGGGATAATGGCCGAGGTAGCGGCCGATCATCTCCTCGGTGAACGCATCGTGACCGGCCGGGACCGGCGTATGCGTCGTGTAGAGGCTGGAGGCACGGACGATCTCCATGCCCTCGGTGAAGGAGAGATGCTGCTCCTGGATGCACTCACGCAGACACTCCAGACCGGCGAAGGCGGCGTGGCCCTCGTTGTAGTGGTAGATCTTGGGATGCAGGCCCAGCGCACGCAGGGCGCGCACGCCGCCGATGCCCAGCAGGAGCTCCTGCTTCAGGCGGTTCTCCCAGTCGCCACCATAGAGCTGGTGCGTGATCTCGCGGTCCTCGGGGCTGTTGGCCTCGTAGTCGGTGTCCAGCAGGTAGAGGTCGGTACGGCCGACCGCGACCTTCCAGATGCGCACGGAAAGCGTGCGGCCGGGCATACGCATGGAAATCGTCTTCCAGGCGCCGTTCTCGTCCAGCACGGGCGAGGCGGGGATCTTCAGGAAGTCCTGCGGCTTGTAGTCGGCCACCTGGTTGCCCTGCGGGGTGAGCCGCTGGGTGAAGTAGCCGTAGCGGTACAGCAGGCCGACCGCGACCATGTTGATGTTCATGTCGCTGGTCTCCTTGAGGTAGTCGCCGGCCAGGATGCCCAGGCCGCCGGAGTAGATCATGAGCGAGGTGTCCAGGCCGTACTCCATGCAGAAGTAGCCCACGGACGGCTCGGTCCGCTTCTCCTTCTCGGCCATGTAGGCGTTGAATTCCGTCATCACCTCGTCGAGGCGGGCGAGGAATTCCTTGTCCTTGGCGAGTTCCTTGTATCTTTTCAGGCTGACCTTGTCCAGGATGACCATCGGGTTGTGGCCGGATTTGTGCCACAGTTCATAATCGACGGTGCGGAAAAGCGCCTTTGCATTGTCGTTCCAGCACCACCAGAGGTTCTTGCACAGGGTCTCCAGACCCGAGAGTTCCTCCGGGAGATGCCGCGTCACCATCACGCTCTTCCAAGTCGGCGCGGCAATTTCATAATTGTTCATCGTTCTCTACTTTTTATTTCTCAGCCATCGCGTTGTTGACGCGGATAATGAAGTCGCTGAGTACGTTCATATAGTTGATAAAAGCTTCGTACGGGGTGTCATACGGGTTGAAACGCTTGTGGACTTCCCCGTCGGAGAAGAATTTCGTGCACATGTAGTACAGGTGGTCGCTCTCCTGCAGGCGGCCGTAGTCGCCCCACAGGGTGGCGTCGTTCAGGATGGAGAGTTTCTCCTCCAGACCGTACAGTTTGTTGAAAGCGTCCTGCTGGAGCTCGTTGCCCAGCCAGGCGGAGGTGTCGCGCTCCTCGTCGGCCCAGGAGATGGGCTGCGGGACGGACAGGTCGCCGATGCTCTTGTGCTTGGCGGCGGCGCGGCTCGGAGTCACGAATTCCAGGTCCTTGTCCTTGGCGATGACGTCAGGCAGGGCGCGCATGAATTCGAAGATGCCGCACTCGGGGCTCTGGTGCTCGCCGAAGGTCTCGTAATCCATGAAGAGGTTCACGATCTCGCCCTCCGCGGCCTTCAGCCAGTCCACGAACTTCTCGGCGGTCAGCGGCCATTCGTTCCATCCGCGGTCGGAGAAGCGGAAGGCGATGTCGTCGCTGAGGGAGTAGTTGCGGAGCAGGAGCTTCTGGTTGGGGACGAAGTCGTTGTTATAGACGAAGTTGGGGCACTTCCAACCCATGATATGGCGGGCGCCTTCGGTCAGCACCGTCTTGAATCCGAGATCGTAAGCCATCTTGCCGATGTTGTCGGAGTAGATGAGCTCGGTATTGCGGAAGACCTTCGGCGTGACGCCGAAGAACTGCTCGATGGCGGCTTTGTGCTTGTTCACCTGATGCTCGAACTCCTGGTTGGAGATGAGCGAAGCCAGCGAATGGTTGTAGGTCTCGCAGAGGAACTCGACGCAGCCGGTCTCGGCCAGCGCGCGGAAACTCTCGATGACCTCGGGTGCGTAGCGCTCGAACTGCTCCAGGACGGAACCGGTGATGGAGAAGGCCAGCTTGAACTTGCCCTTGTTCTTCGTGACGGCCTCCAGCAGGAGCTGGTTCATCGGAAGATAGCACTTCTGCGCGACACGCTTCAGGATCGTGCGGTTGGCGAAATCGTCGTAGTAGTGGGAGTCCTTGCCGATGTCGAAGAAACGGTAAAGACGCAGACGGGTAGGCTGATGAACCTGGAAGTACAGGCAGATTGACTTCTTCATAATTATTCGTTGACTACTGATTCATACACTTTCTTGAGCTTCTTCGTGGCGTTGTTCCACTTGAGCGCATTGACTTCGTCGAATCCCTGGCGGTTCGCAAAATCCGACAGGGCCGGATACTGCAGCAGGGCATAGATGTCGTCGGCCATGGCATCGACATCCCAGAAATCCACCTTGAGGGCGTATTTCAGCACCTCGGCGGCGCCGGACTGGTGGGAGATGATGGAAGGCACGTTGGAACGCATGGCCTCCAGCGGGGAGATGCCGAACGGTTCGGAGACGGAAGGCATGATGTACACGTCCGACAGGGCGAACATCTTCTGCACCTCCTGTCCGCGCAGGAAGCCCGTGAAATGGAAGCGGTCGGAGATGCCCAGCCGCGCCACCTGACGGATGGCGCGATGCATCATGTCGCCGCTGCCGGCCATCACGAAACGGACGTTCTTGGTCCGCTTGAGGACCTTGGCGGCCGCCTCGATGAAATATTCAGGACCTTTCTGGAAGGTGATACGGCCCAGGAAGGTGACCACCTTGTCCCGTACGCCGCGGTCGACCTGGAGGTTCTCCCGGCCGCTGAAGTCCACGGCATTGTGCACGGTCACGACCTTAGCGGGGTCGATGCCGTACTTGTTGATGACGATGTTGCGCGTGAGGTCGCTGACCGTGACCACGCGGTCCGCCGCCTCCATGCCGCGGCGCTCGATGGCGTAGACGCGGGAGTCCACCATATCGTCCGTGCCGCGGTCGAAGGACGTCGCGTGCACGTGGACGACCAGCGGCTTGCCGGACAGCTCCTTGGCGGCGATGCCCGCCAGGTAGGTCAGCCAGTCGTGGGCGTGGATGACGTCGAACTCGCCGGCATGCTGCATCGCGATGGTGCCGCCCACCTGGGCGTAGCGGGACACCTCCTCGAGGAGGTTCGCGCCGTACTTGCCGGAGAACTTGAATTTCTGCCCGAAGCCGACGGCGGTCTCACGCACCTGCTCGCGCTTCATTTTTTCGATGGCCTCGAAATACTCGTCCGGATCGACATAGGGGACGATGTTCGAGTCCACGTTGATGAATTTCACTTTGTCCAGGAATTCCTCGACCGTGTCGCTGACATGGTTGACGGCGACATCGCTCGCATTGAGGATGGTGGCGCAGCTCTGGTCCTCGTCTCCCGACGCGGACGGCATCACGAACAGGGTTTCCACCCCGTTGTGGGCAAGGCCCTTGACAATGCCCTCGCAGGCTGTGCCGAGGCCACCGGCGATGTGAGGCGGGAATTCCCAGCCGAACATCAATACTTTCATTTATTTACCCTCCTTGAATTTGTCCAACAGGTACTCGATAGAGAGCAGGGCCGACGTGCTGAGCGCGGACGAGATGGCCCCGTGCGGCTCGTGAGGGGGATCTCCGTCGTAGAGCTCGGAGAAGGCGCCGACGCCATGTTTGCTCAGGTCGGCGTAGAAGCCCTCGATCAGCCATTCCGCACGTTTCCAGAACGCGGGACCCTTGATCTTGAAGCTCGCGATCACATACGGAAGAAGCAGGAACGGACGCGTGCTGCCGCCGTGATAGGCGAGGTCGCGCTCACGCTGCGGGCCTTCGTACACGCCCTTGTAGTAGGCGTCGCGGGGCGAGAGCGTACGCAGGCCGCGCGCCGTCACGAGTTCGTTGTCGATGATGCGCAGGATCGAAGGTGCCAGGGCCTCGTCGACCGGGTCGTACGGCATCGAGATGGCGTAGATCTGGTTCGGCCGGATCTGCATGTGCTGCCCCTCGTTGTCCACATAGTCCGCCAGGCAGCCGTATTCCTCGTTCCAGAAGGTCGGCTGGAAGTTCGCCTTGACCAGGTCGCGGATGGCCGACCACTTCTCCACGAACTTGCTGTTCTTGGGGCCGAAGCGCTGCTCCATCTCGACGGCGAAGCAGATGGCGTTGTACCAGAGGGAGTTGGTCTCCACCTGGTAGCCCGCCCGCTCGGTGACGGCCCGGCCGTCGATGTAGGCGTTCATCCAGCTCAGCGCCACGCCGTCCTTCTGGGCCCACAACAGGCCGTTGGGCTGCATCGACACTTCGGCGCGGACGCCCGGGAGATAGCTCTCGATGACGCCGCGCAGGATGATGCCGTAGTTCTTCCACACCTTCTTGGGATTTGCACCGTAGTCGATGTAGGCCTGCAGGACCAGCGCCAGGGCGAGCGGCGCCTCCACCTGCGTGGTGCGCATGAACAGGCGCTCCTGCTCGTCGGCGATCAGGTTGTCGAGGATCTCCTCGAACTGCTTGGGATCGTTCAGACCGCAGAGCGTCAGGCCCGGCAGGGCCATCAGCGTCTCGCGCAGCAGGCCGGTGTAGAGCCAGGAATAACCCGCATTGATACGCAGGCGGTTGTTATGGTTGGTGATCAGCGTGTCGGCGCAGCGGCGCAGCTGATCGCGGCAGCTCGTGATCTCGCCGGCGTTCCGGACGCAGGAATTGAAACGGGTCTTGAACTCGGTCGGGATCTCTTCCTGGATGGACGCGGAGAAGACCAGCGACTCGCCCGGTTTGAGGCGCGCCTCGAACCAGCCGGGGACCAGCAGGTCCTCCCGGCAGTTGTAGCCGCGGCGGTATTCGTCGGAATAGGTGACGTTCTTGTTCCAGTACGGGTTGGGCACGAAGATCGCGTTCTTGTCGCTCACCTGCATGCTCAGGTCGGGGAAACTCTCGTACATGCAGTAGGAGACGCCGCCGGGAATCTCCTTGCCGGTGGTGACGGCATTGGGATTCTCCTCCGTCAGGTCGTGGATGTTGCGGAACGCCAGGAAGGGGCGCAGCTGCAGCACGACCGGGGTCGGGCTCTCCAGCAACTCGAACTTCACGAGGACCTGGTCGCGGTCCTGCGCCAGCACGATGCTCTTGCGGAAAAGGATTTCGCCCACCTTGCAGGTGATCTGCGGCACGGGGTCGGCGCTGAAGTCGACCACGTATTTGTGGCCGCGCGGCTCGTAGAGGTCGCCGTAGCAATGGATGCCGAGGTTGAACTGCTTGCCGTTCACGATCAGGGTCTCGTCCAGGTCGGACAGCAGCAGGAAGCGGTCGCCGCCGAAACGGTCCAGCGTGACTGCCAGCAGGCCGTGGTAGCGGCGGGTGTTGCACGTGACGATGGACGTGTTGCAATAGGCTCCGGTCTTATTCGCGCAAAGGATCTCCCGCTTGAGCGAATAGGACAGGTTGACCAGCTCGGACTTGTTAAACTTCAAGAATGCCATATATCAACTATTTAATTTTCTTCAATACCAAAGCCACCCGGCTGGGCAGGTACAGCGACAGCCACCCGTCCACGGTGGCATGGCGCTCCTCCGGGCCCAGTCGCGAAAATCCTCCGTACTCGGACTCGTCGGAGTTGAACGCCATCGCGTACTCTCCGGCGGGTGCCTGGAACCGGAAATCCTCGAAAGAGGCCGTCGGGTTGAAATTGAATGCAAAGATACTATTTCCCCGGCTGAAAATCAAGACTTTCCTCCCTTCGTCGACATATAACTGACGAAGTTCACCGTTCAGGATGCGTTCCTGCTTCACGTAGTGAACCATTTTCGCGTCGAAGTCCTGGAGACCGCCGAAGCGGAGCCGTTTGTCGTCCGCGATGGACCAGAGCCTTCGCGCATGCGCGAAAGACCAGCCGTTGCCCTCGCGCGGGAAGTCGATCCACTCGGGATGGCCGAACTCGTTGCCCATGAAATTCAGGTAGCCGCCGCCGGAGGTGGCGAGGGTCACGAGGCGGATCATCTTGTGCAGGGCCACGCCGCGGTCCACGAGCAGATTCTGCGAGCCCTTCTCCATGAACCAGTACATATCCTTGTCGATCAGGCGGAAGATGATGGTCTTGTCGCCCACGAGCGCCTGGTCGTGGCATTCCGCATAGGAAATGGTGTGCTCGTCGGCGCGCTTGTTGGTCAGCTCCCACCAGATGCCGCCCATGCTCCACTGCTCGTCCGGCAGTTCCTTGATCCACTTGATCCAGTGGTCGGCGATACCCATCGCCATCCGGAAGTCGAAACCCACGCCGCCCGCGGCGAACGGGGCCGCCAGGCCGGGCATGCCGCTCACGTCCTCGGCGATCGTAATCGCCTCTGGATCAAGCTCGTGAATGAGCTCGTTGGCCAGGGCGAGATAGCTGACGGCGTTCTCGTCCACCCCCTCGTTGAAGTAGCAGCCGTAGTCGCCGAAATCGCGTCCCAGGCCGTGGTCCCAGTAGATCATGCTGGTGACGCCGTCGAAGCGGAAGCCGTCCAGGTGGTACTCCTCCATCCAGTATTTGCAGTTGGCGAGCAGGAAGTACTTGACCTCGTCCTTGCCGTAGTCGAAGCAGCGGGAATCCCACGCGGGATGGTGCCCCTGGGGCCCCTTGTAGAAGTAGAGATCCTCGTGGCCGTCCAGCTTGGACAGGCCCTCGGCTTCGTTGCTGACGGCGTGCGAATGGACGATGTCCATGATGACGGCGATGCCGCGGCGATGCGCGTCGTCCACCAGCGCCTTGAACTCTTCAGGCGTGCCGAAGCGCGAGCTCAGGGCGAAGAAATTGGACACCTGGTAGCCGAAGGAGCCGTAGTAGGGATGCTCCTGCAAGGCCATGATCTGCAGGACGTTGTAGCCCAGCTTGGAGACGCGGGGCAGGACGTCCCGGCGGAAGTCCTCGAAGCTCGCGACTTTCTCCTGCTCGCTGCTCATGCCGATGTGGCATTCGTAGATGAGCGGATGGGGGCGCTTGCCGGGCTTGCGGCCGGTCCACTTGTACGGCTCGGCCGGTGCCCAGACCTGCGCGGAGAAGATTTTCGTCTCCGGGTCCTGGACCACGCGGGTCACGTAGGCGGGCAGGCGCTCGGCGCCGCCGCCGGGCCATTCGATCCAGAGCTTGTAGAGTTCTTCATGGTGGAGGAAGAGTTCCGGCAGGCGCAGTTCCCAGTTGCCCGATCCGACGGGCTTGAAGGCGTAGGCCTCGGTGCGTTTCCAGTTGTTGCATTCGCCGATCAGGAAGATCCGCGTGGCGTTGGGCGCCCATTCGCGGATCACCCACTCCCCTTTCTCCTTGTGGAGCGGATAGTAAATATGGTTGTTGACGGCCTTGCTCAGCGGGCCGTCGCCGGCGAGTTTGCGGCGGTCGGCGAGGATGCGTGCATGGCGGGCGTCGATGGCACCCCGCTGCGGTTCCAGCCAGGGGTCGGTCTCGTAGATCTTCTTTATCATAGGTTGTCCGTTTTTTGTCGTGCGGTACGCAGGTATTCGCGGCAGCGGCCGATGAGTTCGTCCGAGCGCTTGATGCAGCGGTCGATCTCGTCGAGGCCCGTCGCGGGGTCTTCTACGCGGGCGGCGATCTTCTCCAGTTCGGCGACCGCCTCGTTATAGTCAAATATCTCACTCATTGTACAATAGCCTCAACTGTTCCATCTGAGAACAAAACCTTGAACCGGGTCCCGGGCGGCAGCGCCGCGGCGGATTTGACCACGACGCCGGCGGCGTCGGTGACGAGCGTGTAGCCGCGCGCCAGCACGCCCCGCGGGTCGGCGGCCCGGATGCGTTCGCCCAGCGCGAGGACCTTCTGCTCCATGGCGGAGAGCCGGGCCGCAAAGGCCATCCGGAGCCGGTTGCCGTAGGCGCTGATGCGCTCGTCTTCGGCGGCGAAAGCGTCCACGAAACGGTCCGCCAGGGCCGTGGGCGTCTTGACGGCTTCGTAAGCCACCTGGTCCGCCACGTGCACGTCCCGGTCGTGGCCGATGGCCGTATAGACCGGTACCGGACAGTTCGCGATGGCGAAGCACAGGCCGTAGTCGTCGAAGCACGCCAGGTCGAGCGCCGAACCGCCACCGCGCAGGACCAACACGGCATCGAAGGGCTCCGGGGCGCATTCCACGCGCTCCAGCGCGTCCACGATGCTCGCCGGGGCGTCCTCCCCCTGCATCGTGGCCTCGAAGAGCTGCACCTCGAACACGAAGCCGTAGGCGTTCTCCGTCAGGTGGCGGCGGAAGTCTCCGTAACCCGCCGCGTCCCGCGCGGAGATGACCGCCAGGCGGTACGGCAGCAGCGCCGGCTCCAGCTCCTGCTGCTTGTCCAGCAGGCCGTCCGCCTCCAGCTTCTCCAGCGTCCGGCGGCGCTGCAGCTCGGCATTCCCGAGGGTGAAACGGGGCTCGATCTCATCGGCCGTCAGCGACAGGCCGTACAGCTCGCTGTAGCTCACCTGCACGCGGAGCAGCACCTCCATGCCGGGGGCCAGTTCGCCGCCCGTCGCCTGCACGAAATAGGCCCGCAGCGGGGCGTAGCGGCTCCGCCAGATCACGGCCTTGGCCTTCGCCACGATGCGCCCGTCCTCGCTCTGCGCGAGGTCGAGGTAGCAGTGCCCGTTGGCCTTCGCCTGCACCGAGGCGATCTCCGCCCGCACCCAGACCCGCTCCGGGAAGGAATTCTCGATCTCCTCCCGCAACTGAGACTGCAATTCGAGCAGGTCTATATACTCCGTTTCCATTTCCTACAAAAATAGATATAAAATTCGTTATTTATAACGATTTTTAAGTACAGAAAATCCGTAAAGAATTACTACCTTTGTATGATTTTAAGCGTTAGTTTTTTATGAAGATCTCCGAGGCCGTGTTTGCAGGCAGCAGCACCCGGATCTCACAGAAGCCCAAGCGTAAATTGCCGGAGTTCGCCTTCATCGGAAGGTCCAATGTCGGCAAGTCCTCGCTTATCAACTCCCTGTGCGGAAACCGCAAGCTTGCCATGACCTCCTCCACCCCCGGCAAGACCAAGGTGGTCAACCACTTCCTCATCAACGACAGCTGGTACCTGGTGGACCTCCCCGGCTACGGCTATGCCAAGATGGGACAGAAGGGCCGGGACGAACTGGCCGCCGTGATCCGGGACTACATCCGGAACTCCGGGGAGATGGCCCTGCTGTTCGTCCTGATCGACTCGCGGCACGACATCGGCCGCATCGACCTGGACTTCCTCGCGGAGCTCGGCGAGCACGGCATCCCCTTCGCGCTGATCCTGACGAAGTGCGACAAGCAGGGGCCCAACGTGCTGGCGGCGCAGATCGAACGGGACCGCGAGATCCTGCTGCAGCAGTGGGAGGAGCTCCCGCCCCTCTTCTGCAGTTCCTCGCAGACGCACCGGGGCAAGGAAGAGATCCTCGACTACATCGAAAACATACTCAACACACTATGATACACACCCACCGTTTGGAATTGTTCGCCTGCAGAGCCTCCGAGAACTTTGCACGCCAGGTCATCAATTACCTCAACCAGCTCAAGGCTCCGGAAGAGCCCGAAGTGCACCTCGGCGAGCTGGAAGTCACGCCCTTCAGCGACGGCGAATTCCAGCCCCAGTACGCCGAGAGCGTCCGCGGCGCCTCCGTCTATATCCTGCAGTCCACCATCCCGCCCGCAGACAACCTGATGGAGCTCCTGCTCGCCATCGACGCCGCCAAGCGCGCCTCGGCCGACGAGGTCGTGGCCGTGATGCCGTACTTCGGCTGGGCCCGCCAGGACCGCAAGGACCGCCCGCGCGTGGCCATCGGCGCCAAGCTCGTCGCCAACCTGCTCCGCGCCGCCGGTGCGGACCGCGTGATGACCTGCGACCTGCACGCCGGCCAGATCCAGGGCTTCTTCGACATCCCGGTGGATCACGTGTACGCCAGCAAGGTGTTCATCCCCTACATCCGCAACCGGAAGTTCAAGAACCTCGCCATCGCTGCGCCGGACATGGGCGGCGCCAAGCGCGCCAACGTCTATGCCCGCGAGCTGATGTGCCCCGTGATCATCTGCCACAAGACGCGTGAGCGCGCCAACGTGGTCGGTTCCATCACCGCCATCGGCGACATCGAGGGCAAGGACATCATCATCGTGGACGACATGATCGACACCGCCGGCACGCTCTGCAAGGCCGCCGAGGTCCTGATGCAGCGCGGCGCCTCCAGCGTGCGCGCCTGCGCCACGCACGGCCTGCTCTCGGGCGGCGCCATCGAGCGCATTCACGATTCCGCCATGCAGGAGGTCTTCATCACGGACACCGTCCCGCATCCGGAACTCGCGGACGATCCCAAGATCCGCATCGTGTCGATGACCGAGGTCTTCGCCTCCATCATCCACAAGGTGTACAACTACGAAGCCATCAGCCCGGACTTCGTCCATTAGTCGTCTATGTGGCAGGTCTTCCTCGTCGTGCTGGTGATCGTCGGGCTCTGCGTTCTCGGACTCGGAGTCAACATCCTCTTTTTCAAGAAGGAGTTCCCGAAATACGACGTCGGCTCCAACGAGGAGATGCGCAAGCTCGGCATCCGCTGCTACAAGGACGAGGACGCCGCCCTGCACCGCAAGGCCTGTCCCGGCCAGCAGACCGAGGCCTGCAAAGATTGTCAGTTCTATAAAACGTCATCCCCGGTTTAGTATAACGTCATCCCCGGCTTGACCGGGGACCTCCAACCGCTTAAGATATGAGTCTCGTTGCCATCGTCGGCCGGCCCAATGTCGGCAAATCCACTCTCTTCAACCGCCTTGTCGGCATGCGGCAGGCCATCGTCGACGACACCGCCGGCGTAACCCGCGACCGGCATTACGGCCGCTGCGAATGGTGCGGCCGGGAGTTCTCCGTCGTGGACACCGGCGGCTACACCACCAACTCCGACGACGTCTTCGAGTCGGCCATCCGCTCGCAGGTGCAGATCGCCATCGACGAGGCGGACCTCGTCCTCTTCATGGTCGAGGCGGCCACCGGCATCACCGACTACGACGCCGAGATCGCCGACATCCTGCGGCGCAGCAAGAAGCCTGTCGTCCTCTGCGTGAACAAGGTGGACTCCGGCGAGAAGATGTACGACTCGTACCAGTTCTACTCCCTCGGCCTCGGCGAGATCTTCAGCATCTCGGCGGCCAACGGCAGCGGCACCGGCGACCTGCTGGACGCCGTGGTGGCCGCGCTGCCCGAGGAGACGGAACAGGAGGACCCGCACGCCGGACTCCCCCGCATCACCATCGTGGGCAAGCCGAACGTGGGCAAATCCTCGCTGACCAACGCCCTGCTCGGCCAGGAGCGCAACATCGTCACCCCCGTGGCGGGCACCACCCGCGACGCCATCGAGACCTACTACAACAAGTTCGGCCACGAGTTCATGCTCGTGGACACGGCCGGCATCCGCCGCAAGACCAAGGTCCACGAGGACCTGGAGTTCTACTCCGTGATGCGCTCCATCCGCGCCATCGAGCACGCCGACATCTGCATCCTGATGATCGATGCCACCACCGGCATGGAGGCTCAGGACATGAACATCTTCAACCTCATCGTCAAGAACCGCAAGGGTTGCGTGATCGTGGTGAACAAGTGGGACCTCTTCATCAAGGACTCCAACACGATGCGCGACTACTCCGCCGCGCTCAAGGAGCGCCTGGCCCCGTTCAACGACATCCCCGTCATCTTCACCTCCGTCGTCAAGATGCAGCGCATCCAGGACGTGCTGGACGCCGCCACGCAGGTCTACGCCAACTACTCGCAGAAGATTCCGACCGCCCGCCTCAACGAGGCGCTGCTGCCCGTGATCGAAGAGACACCGCCGCCGGCATGGAAGGGCAAGTACGTGAAGGTCAAGTACATCACCCAGCTTCCGACCGCCTTCCCGGCCTTCGCCTTCTTCTGCAACCTCCCGCAATATATCAAGGATCCTTACAAGCGCTTCCTGGAGAACCAGCTGCGCAAGCATTTCAACCTCACCGGCTGCCCCGTGCAGATCTACTGCCGGCAGAAATAGTACGCCTATGCCCAGAGTCATCACCTTCGGAGAAATCATGCTCCGCCTCTCCACCCCCGGGTATCTTCGCTTCGGCCAGGCCCGGCAGTTCGACGCCACCTTCGGCGGCGGCGAGGCCAACGTGGCCGTGTCGCTCGCGAACTACGGCATCGACGCGGCCTTCGTGACCCGCCTGCCCGAGAACGATATTGCCAAGGCCTGCCTGAAGGACCTCCGTTCCTACGGGGTGGACACTTCCGGCATCGTCTTCGGCGGCGACCGCCTCGGTATCTATTTCCTCGAAACCGGCGCCGTGGCGCGTCCGAGCAAGGTGGTCTATGACCGCGCCGGCTCCTCCATCGCCACCGTCCGGCCGGGCATGATCGACTGGAAGAAGGTCTTCACGGGCGCCGACTGGTTCCACTGGACCGGCATCACTCCCGCCCTCAGCCAGGGCGCGGCGGACGTGTGCCTGGAGGCCGTGCGGGCCGCGAACGCCCTCGGCGTGACGGTCAGCTGCGACCTCAACTACCGCAAGAATCTCTGGAAATACGGCAAGACCGCCGGCGAAGTGATGCCCGCCCTCGTGGAGGGCTGCGACATCATCCTCGGCAACGAGGAGGACGCCGACAAGGTCTTCGGTATCAAGCCGGAAGGGTTCGACGTCACCGCCACGGGCGGCGCCATCGACCAGGGCCGCTTCCGCAGCGTGGGCGAGCAGCTGATGAAGCGCTTCCCGCGGGCGAAGAAGGTCATCATCACCCTGCGCGGCTCCATCAACGCCAACCACAACACCTGGGGCGGCGTGCTCTGGGACGGCAAGACCCTCTACGAGTCCCCGCGCTACGACATCACGCACATCGTGGACCGCGTGGGCGGCGGCGACTCCTTCATGGGCGGCCTTATCTACGGCCTGCTCAGCTTCCCGGGCGACGACCAGAAGGCGCTGAACTTCGCCGTGGCCGCCTCCTGCCTCAAGCACACCATTTTCGGCGACTACAACCAGGTCACCGTGGCCGAGGTCGAGAACCTGATGAAGGGCGACGCCTCCGGCCGCGTAGCACGATAGAACCGTCATCCCCGACACAGTATAGTCATCCCCGACCCGATCGGGGATCTCCAACAACCAGGAAATATGGCAAAATACGACAAGATTCAAGTTCTCACGACGATGCAGGAGACCGGCCTCGTGCCGGTGTTCTACCACGCGGACCCCGAAATCGCGAAGCAGGTGCTCAAGGCCTGCTACGACGGCGGCGTCCGCGCCTTCGAGTTCACCAACCGGGGCGACTTCGCCCAGGAGGTCTTCGCCGTCCTCGTCAAATATGCCGCCGACGAGCTCCCGGGCATGATCCTGGGCATCGGCAGCGTGGTCGATCCCGGCACCGCCGCCCTCTATCTCCAGCTGGGCGCCAACTTCGTGGTCGGCCCGGTGTACAATCCCGCCATCGCGCCGGTCTGCAACCGGCGCCTCGTCCCCTACTGCCCGGGCTGCGGCTCCGCCAGCGAGGTCAGCGCCGCCCAGGAGGCGGGCTGCGACCTCTGCAAGGTCTTCCCGGGCGACGTGCTCGGCCCCGCGTTCGTCAAGAACCTGCGGGCGCCCATGCCCTGGAGCCGGCTGATGGTCACCGGCGGCGTGAAGCCGGAACGGGACAACCTCGCCGCCTGGTTCAAGGCCGGCGCGACCTGCGTCGGCATGGGCTCGAACCTCTTCCCCAAGGACGCCGTCGCCGCGGGCGACTGGGCCCGGATCACCGCCCTCTGCCGGGACGCACTGCAAATCATCAGAGACGTGAGATAAGCTTATGGGAACCACACAACAGAAACTGATGACCAATTGGCGCTGGTGGCTGTGCTCGCTGCTCTTCGTGGCAACGACCGTCAACTACCTCGACCGCCAGGTCCTTTCCCTGACCTACGAGGAATTCATCAAGCCGGAATTCCACTGGACGGATGCCGACTATGGCACCATCACCTCCTTCTTCTCCATCTTCTACGCCATCTGCTGCCTGTTCGCGGGCAAGTTCGTGGACTGGATGGGCACCAAGAAAGGTTACCTCATCGCCATCGGCGTCTGGTCGCTCGGCGCGTGCCTGCACGCCGCCTGCGGTTGGGCCACGGCCCTCTTCACGGGGCTGGACGGCGTGGCGGCCATCCGCGCCGTCGAGGCGGGCAGCAATGTCGCCCTCGCGGTTTCGACAACCTCCGTCTATCTCTTCCTGCTCTGCCGCGGCATCCTCGCCCTCGGCGAGTCCGGCAACTTCCCGGCCGCCATCAAGGTGACGGCCGAATACTTCCCGAAGAAGGACCGCGCCTTCGCCACGTCCATCTTCAACGCCGGTGCCTCCGTGGGCGCGCTCGCCGCCCCGCTGCTGATTCCGCCCCTGGCCGTGAAGTTCGGCTGGGAGTGGGCCTTCATCATCATCGGCGGCCTGGGCTTCATCTGGATGTTCTTCTGGGCCTTCATGTATGAGAAGCCGGAGAAGAGCCGCCGCGTGAACGAGGCGGAACTGGCGTATATCCATCAGGATGAGATGGCCGATCATCCTTCGACAAGCTCAGGAACCGCCGGCCATGACGAGCCATCCATCCCGTTCGTGCAGTGCCTCAAGTACCGGCAGACCTGGGCCTTCATCACCGGCAAGTTCTTCACCGACGGCGTGTGGTGGTTCTTCCTGTTCTGGGCGCCTTCCTATTTCAGCAACCAGTTCAACGCCCCCGCCACTTCCGGCCTGGGCCAGGCGCTGATCTTCACGCTCTACGCCATCGTGACGGTGGTGTCCATCGTGGGCGGCTACCTGCCCAAGGTCTTCGTGGAGAAGAAGGGGATGAATCCCTACGCGGGCCGCATGCTCGCCATGCTCATCTTCGCGTTCTTCCCCATCGCCGCGCTCTTCGCGCAGCCGCTGGGCATCAACCTGAACTCCGCCTGGTGGCCGGCCGTGCTGATCGGCCTCGCCGGCGCGGGACACCAGGCCTGGAGCGCCAACCTCTATTCCACCATCGGCGACATGTTCCCGAAGAGCACCATCGCCTCCATCACCGGCATCGGCACCACGGCGGGCGGCATCGGCTCGATGATCATCCAGAAGGTCGCGGGCAACCTCTTCACGCACGCGGAAGAGGCGGGCGCCGCGTTCCAGTTCCTCGGCTTCGAGGGCAAGCCGGCCGGCTACTTCGTCATGTTCTGCTTCTGCGGCGTCGCATACCTTATCGCCTGGGTCATCATGAAGACCCTGGTCCCGAAGTATAAACCCATTGAACTTTAACCGTCATTCGCCGGCCCGACCGGCGAATCTCCTGCCATTATGAAGATTTGTCTGATCCAACCCGATATCGTCTGGGGCGACCCCCAGGCCAACTGCGCCCACCTCGACACCCTGCTGGCCGGCGCTGAGAAAGCCGACCTTTATGTCCTCCCGGAGATGTTTACCACCGGCTTCGCCACCCTCAAGAACGCCACCGTGGAGCATGGCGAACCCTGCATCGGCCTCGCCTGGATGCAGCGCAAGGCGGCGGAACTGAACGCCGCCGTCGCCGGCAGCATCGCGTTGGAACTGCCGGAGAGCACCGTTGAGCGCAGCGAAGTCGGCACCAGCCGACCGGCCGGCCCCGGGACTTTTGTGGAGCAAAAGTCGGAAAGGGGTTTATGGCCGCAGGGGGATCGGGGGATATGCCCCCGTCAAAAAAGCGCGAACCGTTTCTATTTCGTCCGGCCGGACGGAAGCTACGAGCAATACGACAAACATCACCTCTTCGGCTACGGCGGAGAAGGAGACCGCTTCCTGGCCGGCGACAAGCGCGTCGTGGTCGAGTACAAGGGCGTCCGCTTCCTGCTGGCCGTCTGCTACGACCTGCGTTTCCCGGTGTGGCTGCGCAGCGTTGACGACTACGACGCCATCCTGCTGGTCGCCAGCTGGCCCGACGTGCGCCGCTTCGCGTGGGACACGCTCACCCGCGCCCGCGCCATCGAGAACGCCTGCTACGTGGCCGCGGTGAACCGCGTAGGTGAAGATCCCGCGTGCCAGTACAACGGCGGCACCGCCTTCATCGGGCCCTACGGTGAGACGCTCGCCCAGGCCGAAGACGGGAAGGAAAGCATCGTCTGCGGCGAGATCGACCTCGAGCGCATCGCCGCCTACCACGCCAAGTTCCCCGTCCTCTCCGACGCCGACCGCTTCACGCTCACGGACCTGTGAGCTGTAAGTAATTGCAGACCAGTATGATAGCAATTTGTACTACCCCTATTTCTGGGGTAGTACAAATCGTTTATAGGCTG
>JAGCYX010000046.1 GCA_017960585.1 Bacteroidales bacterium | reverse complement strand
GGCCAGGAGACGCCCGGCGAGGACCCGTACCTCAACGGCGTGATGGGCGTCCAGACCGTGAAGGGCATGCAGGGCAATGACGACAAGTACTTCAAGCTGCACGCCTGCGCGAAGCACTACGCCGTGCACAGCGGCCCGGAGGCCGACCGCCACCGCTTCAACGCCACCGTGTCGATGCGCGACCTCTGGGAGACCTACCTGCCCGCCTTCCGCACCATTGTGAAGGACGCCAACGTGCAGGAGGTGATGTGTGCCTACCAGCGCTATGAGGGCGAGCCCTGCTGCGCCAGCGACCGGCTCCTGCAGCAGATCCTGCGCGACAAGTGGGGATTCAGCGGCATCGTCGTGACCGACTGCGGCGCCATCGGCGACTTCTACAACACCCGCCAGCACGGCACGCATCCCGATGCCGCCAGCGCTTCCGCCGACGCGGTCCTGTCCGGCGCCGACGTGGAGTGCGGCACGAGCTACCGCGCCCTGGCCGAGGCCATCGAGAAGGGCCTCATCTCCGAGGCGGACATCGACGTGAACGTGCGCCGCATCCTCGAGGCCCGCATGAAGCTGGGTATGTTCGACCCGGCGGAGAGCCTTCCCTGGGCCGGCCTCGGCCTCCAGGACCTGAGCAGCGCCGCGCACACCGCGCTGGCCGCGAAGGCCGCCCGCGAGGCCATCGTCCTGCTGAAGAACCAGAACAACATCCTGCCGCTCCGCAAGGAGGGCATCACCATCGCCGTGGTGGGTCCGAATGCGGACGACGCCCGCGTGCTGCTGGGCAACTACAACGGCTACCCGACGGCGGCCAACACCAAGACCATCGTGGACGCCATCCGCGACGCCGCCCCCAGCGCCAAGATCATCTATGACAAGGGCTGCGACCTCGTGGAGCCGTACATCACCACCCACTACCTGGAGAAGATGAACGGCGGCAAGGGCCTGCACGCCGAGTACTACAACGGCACCGAATACGCCGGCGGCGTGGTGGCGCGCGTGGACTACGACGAGCCGCTCACGCTCAACACGACCTCCCCGGCCCTCGCGCACGAGGACTGCGCCTGGACGGACGGGCTGAACCTCACGGACTTCTCCGCGCGCTACAGCGGCAGCTTCACCGCCGAGTTCACCGGCGACATGTACTATTCCGTCCGCGGCAGCGGCACCTACAAGTTCGTGGTGAACGGCGAGACGGTGTCCGAGCAGGCCACGGCGCCGGCCGGCCGCTTCGGCGGCTTCGGCGGTTTCGGCGGCTTCGGACGCAGCATGACGCCGCCGTCCTTCCCCGTGGAGGCCGGCAAGACCTATACGGTCAGCATCGAGCTCACCCAGCCGGAAGCCCGCTCGGCTTCCTTCTCCTTCGACCTCTACAGCCGCCGCGAGGCGGACGTGAAGGCCGTGGCGGAGCGCGTGAAGGACGCTGACGTGATCGTGATGGTCAGCGGCATCTCCTCCAACGAGGAGGGCGAGGGCCACGACCGCACCAGCATCGAGCTGCCTGAGATCCAGCAGCAGCTGCTCGCCGCGATGGACGCCACCGGCAAGCCGGTCGTCCTCGTGAACGTGTCCGGTTCCGCGATCGCCTTCGGCAACGTGGAGAAGCAGTACGACGCCCTCGTGCAGGCGTGGTACGGCGGCCAGGCCTGCGGCATCGCCGTGGCGGACGTGCTCTTCGGCGACTACAACCCCGCCGGCCGCCTGCCGGTCACCTTCTACGCTTCCACCGACCAGCTTCCCGATTTCACGGACTACTCGATGGAGAACCGCACCTACCGCTACTTCAAGGGCCAGCCGCTCTACGCCTTCGGCTACGGACTCAGCTACACCAGCTTCCGCTACGGCAAGGTCAAGGTGAAGGGCAAGCCGGCCGCGATGAAGCTCACCGTGCCCGTGACCAACACCGGCGCCCGCGACGGCGAGGAAGTGGTCCAGGTCTACGTGAAGTCGCTGGACGATCCGGATGCACCCATCAAGTCCCTGAAGGGCTTCGCCCGCGTGAAGATCGGGGCGGGCAAGACCGTCAAGGTCACCGTGGAGTTGGGCAGCGGCGCCTTCGAGTTCTACGACGCTTCCCGCGACGAGCTCTCGATCAAGCCGGGCCGCTACCAGCTGCTGTACGGGGGATCATCGAGAGATGCTGACCTCCAGAAGGTGGAAGTCAGCATCTAAGGGAAGTTTTTCAGGTATAGCCTATATCTCTACATTCGGTCACGGGTGTCCTTACCGGCGCCCGTGCCTTTGTATTTGCTCTGGGCGGTGTTGAAGCTGTAGCGGATGGAGAACTTGATCCGCTGGGTGTCGAACGCGTTGGTCTGCCAGACATTATAGTTGCCGAAGTCCGTGGCGATGTCGTTGTGCGCCATGCGGGCCAGGTCGGAGCCTTCCAGGCGCAGCACCAGGGAACCGTCCTTGAGGAGGGTCTTCTGCACGGCGGCGGAGAGGTCGAAGTAGTTGTTGGTGAGGTAGATGTTCTCCGTGTAGCCCCGGGAATAGAACACGCCGCCGAGTTCCAGTTGCCAGCCGCCGTTCAGGCGCAGGGTGTTGAACAGCTGAGCCACGAACAGGGGCTTGCCGTTGAAGGAGGTCTGGCGGTAGCCGCCGGGCTGGCTGGCGTCGGGCACCGTGATGGTGAGCCACTGCGGCTGGGCCACGAAGGTGTAATTCAGCGTGAGGGGACCGAGGGTCGGGGTCAGGTTCACGACGGCGGACAGTCCGCGGAACGGCTCGCTGAGGTTGCGGGGTTGGACCAGGATCACGCCTTCATCGTTGTATGGGACGGACCAGGTGACGATGGCGTTGTCCACGTGCATGTAGTCGAGGCTCACGGTGACGAAGTTCCACAGAGCGGTCAGGTTCAGGTCGTGCGTGATTTGCGGCTGCAGGGCGGCGTTTCCACTCTGCCACAGATAGCGGCTGTTGTAGCGGATGGCGCTGGAGAGCATGGAGAAGTCCGGGCGACGCGTCTTGGCGCTGTAGCTGAGCATCATCTGCACGGGGCCGAGCGCGGTGGCGAAGGAGACGTTCGGGAACCAGTTGCCGTAGGAACGGCTGATGTTGTTCGCGGGGGCGAGGGCGTCCTCATAGCTGTAGTGGACGTTCTCGTAGCGGACACCGGCGCTGATCTGTCCCAGTTTCGGCAGGAGGAAGCCGTAGGTGGCGAAGCCGGCAATGTTGTCCTCCTTCACGCTGGCGGCGGATGCCGGCGCGGAGATGCCTGTGAGCGTGTAGTTGTCCGAGCGGCGGGAGAAAGTCTCTTCCGTTCCGAGCTGCAGCTGGCCCTTCCAGATGGGGTAGGAGAGCACGAGCTTGGTGGCGTACAGCCGGTTCCGGGTGTCGGCGCTGGTGCTCACGCGGGCGTCCTGCGTCATCGTGCTGGTCTCCTCGGAGCGGCTCTCAGTGGTGCTGGCGGTGGTGAAATAGTCGGCGTTGAAGTCGATGTTCAGCTTGCCGCCAACCGTGCCGTTGTAGTAGAGGTTGGTGCCTACGTTGTACGGGGCGACGGCGCCCAGAAAGTCCTTCGTGAGGGTGGTGATGTCGTCCACCAGCACGCCGTCGCGGGACACTTTGTCGTTGATGAGGGTCTGGTCCTGCATAGAGAGCGTGCGGCCCCATTCCACCTTGCCGCCGATGAAGTGGTTGTCGGAAATCTGCCAGTTGATGCCTGCGCTGCCGCTGAGGCTGTTGGTCACGCTTTCGCCGTCGATAGTGGCGTTGTCGCGGTAGACGGGCGAGGAGGTGGTCTCCTTGGCGGCGTCGCTGATCTGGAAGAAATGGCTGTTATTATAGTTTACGCCCGCGAAGAGATCCACGCCGCCGGTGCGGTAGTTGACGTTCAGGTTGGCGGTCTTGTCGTTGAAGTCGGAGCGCTGCAGGGACTGGGAGTCCGCGGCGCTGAAGTTGAAGCCGAAGCCCTCGCCCTGGCGCTTGATGGTCTTGATGCGGACCACGGCACGCACGGTGGCGTCGTACTGGGCGCCTGGGTTCGTGATGACCTCGATATTCTGGATCTCGTTGCTCTGCAGGCGGTCCAACTCGGTGGCGTCGGTCATGCGATGGCCGTTGATGTAGATGAGCGGGGATCCCTTGCCGATGACCTCCAGGCCGTTGGCACCCTTGATGAGACCCGGGGTCTTGGCCAGTACGTCGTTGGCGGTGCCGGCGTTCTCCAGCACGGAGCCGCGGATGTTGGTCTGCAGGCCTTCGCCCGTGAGCTTGGTCTTGGGCATGATGGCCGTGGCCACGGCGCTTTCCAGCAGGGAAGCGTCCTCGACGAGTGTAATCACGGCGCCGTCCACCGGGGCGAGGTAGACCGTCTGGTAGCCCAGGATGGCCACCATCATGATGCCGTCGGTCTCGTTTGTAATTATATTGAAGGTGCCGTCTTCGGCGGTGACGGTGCCGCAGACCACGGTGGAGTCGGCCTTGGAGAGCACGGCCACGTTGGCGTACTCGATCGGGCGGCCGTTCTCGTCCACCACCTTACCTTTCCAATCACCCTTCGCGCTGGCGTTCCAGGCCGCCAGAATCATCATTGCAAATACAAATAATCTCTTCATTGCGTAGTGTATTACTTCATTAGTACACTGCAAAGGTAAGACGATTTTTTGAATCTGCAAATATTTTTTTGATTTTTTTGCATTTTTTGCCCGTTCCGCTGTTTCCCTCTGCCCGCCCGACGAATGTCCTGTGAGCTATAACGAATTGATGGTCAGTATACAAAACAATAATTCATTAATAAATAATCAGTTGTAGCTCACAGTAAAAAAGGCGTCGCGGCGCCGGGGGGGCTGCTAGCGGCTGCCGCCGCCGAAGGAGCCGCCGAACGATCCGCCACCGCCGCCGGAGGAGAAGTGGCCGCCGCCACCGCCGCTCCAGCCACTGCCGCTGCTGCTGCGGGCCGCCTTCTCGGCTGCGGCGTTGCGCATCGCCGTCGCGGAGATGTTGTGGGAGATCCGCATCATGTCGTACATCGTGGAAGGATTCAGGCCGACGGTCTGCGTGAACTGCTCGAAGTCGCCCGGATACAGCTTCTGGAACTCCTTCGCCACCTTGTCGGCGATGCCGAACAGGGCCGCGTACACCAGATACTCGCGCCAGAGCGCCACTTCGATGGAGCCGCGCTGCCTGTTGAGCGTGAAGTCATTCAGGAAATTCTTGAACTCGATCAGGTGGCGCGCCTGCTCCTGGCCTTCCGGGGTGCACTTGTCGTTGTTGACCATATAGTGCCGGTCCTGGAACCACTTGAGGCCGACGGTCTTCTCGCGCTCCGGGATGTTGGACACCTTCTTGAAGGACTTCTTCGCCCATTTCTCGAATTCGCCCGCCTCCAGGATGAGGTTGCTGCCGCTGGCCTCGCGGACCATCTTGTAGAGGTCGTTCTCCACGACCTCCGGGAAACGCGCCTCCTTCTCGAAGGAGAGGTTGACGCGGTTCTTGCTGGTCGGATCCGGGACCACGCCCACGACGCCGTCCATCACCCAGCGGAGGAAATAGGCCCCGATCAGATTGTTGGAGTAGTCCGCGCCCGGCATCCGGTCACCCTTCATCAGGGCGAAGTAGGCCGCCGGGATGCTTCCCTGCAGCGGGAGGTCGCGATACCAGCCTTTGACCTTGTAGGCGCCGACGATATTCTTCCGGTATTTCAGTCCGAGGATGTAGTAGATGAAGGCCAACACTATCCAATAGAGCAGGCCGACCACCAGGAGGCCCGCCGGCGAGCAGAGGAACCCGATCAGCACCAGCATCGCTCCGAAGAAGTACTGGATCCCCTCCCAGATGATGGCGAAGATGGACTTCTTCTGCTTGAGATAGTCGCTGCCGTCGAAGGCGTCGGCCTTCACTTTCTCGAAGTCCCGGGTGTACGTCACGGCCGGGCTGAGCAGGTCCGGATCGAAGCGCACCAGCACCGTCATCGCGTTGTTCCGGCCGAAGGCCGACAGGGACTCGGCCCGCACCGCACCGTTCTCCACATAGATCTCGCTGTCGCTGCGGAAGCCCCAGACCTTGACGTTGTCGGAGGTCCATTCCGGCCCGCGCGTCCCGTTGAGCAGCGTCACCTTCACGTGCTTGGGCGGCGACGCCAGCCCGGGGTTGACGAAGGTGAAATAGAGTCCGTTGTACTCGCCCATCCGCATGACCAGGCCGTGTATGGTATAGGTGACCGTCCAGACGTGGTCGCCGTAGTCGCCCTGTCCCCAGCAGAGCTCCACGCCGTTGGATTTGCGGACGATGCCGCAGCGGCCGCGCTTCTGCTCCCGCGTGCGGTCGGTGTCCCAGCCAATGCCTTCGGAAACGAATTCCCGGCCGTTCTCGCTGACGCTCAGGTTCTCGATGCGCATCGGCCCGAGGTTGTCGAAGGGCAGGTAGAACTCCGTGCCGGAGACCACGGTCACATCCCAGACCTGCGTGACGCGGGCGCTGCCGTCGGCGTTGATCACGACGGTCTCGTCGATATAGCGGATCTCCTGGGCGGACAGTGCGAAGACAGCCTGGAACAGGAGGAGAAGGGGAATCAGGATCTTTTTCATCAGCGGATGGCGTTTTGGATTTCCGCGAAGTTACTCTTTTTTGACAGAATCTGGTATAATCTTATTGGTTATTTCGGGCCAAAAAGGGTATATTTGTCCAAACCAATCCCGTTATGAGAAGAATACTCCTGACCCTTTCGCTTCTGGCCGCCGCCCTGTCGGCGATGGCGCAGAACCCGTACCTCCCGCTTTGGGAGCACCTCCCCGACGGCGAACCCCGCGTGTTCGAAGACCCCGACAACCCCGGGAAATACCGCGCCTACATCATCGGTTCGCACGATATCACCTACACCGCCTACTGCGGCAGCGACATCCGCATGTGGTCCGCGCCCGTCGAGGACCTCTCGCAGTGGCGCGACGAAGGCCCGATCTTCACCTGGTTCGTGGACGGCCAGTGGGACACCATGTACGCCCCCGACCTCGTGGAGGTGACGGAGAAGGCCACCGGCAAGAAGGTGTACTACTTATATCCGCACTCCCGCGGGCGCGGGCGCGTGGCGATGGTCTGCCGGGGTGAGCGCCCGGACGGGCCGTTCTTCCCCGTCAACGCCACGCCGGACGGCCGCGGCTGCCTGCCGGGCTCGATCATCGACTTCGACCCGTCGGTCTTCATCGAGCCGGTGACCAACAAGAAGGATCCCGACTTCGCACGCGGCTTCCGGGCCTACGCCTTCTACGGCTTCCAGCATTCGACTGCCATCGAGCTGGATCCCGAGACGATGTACTCGATGCGCCCCGGCACGGAGATCCACGACTACTTCATCCCGGCCAGCGCCCGCTACGGCGAGGTACGTGATCCGGAAGGGACGCAGTACCCCGCCCTCTACAAGGACCAGAACCCGGGAGAATTCAACTTCTTCGAGGCTTCCAGCATCCGCCAGGTGGGCAACAAGTACGTGATGGTCTTCTCCGGCTACAGCGGCCCGGACTACGGGCTGGAGTCCACCAACTCCGCCCTGCGCTATGCCTACGGCGATTCACCCCTCGGGCCCTGGCGCTCCGGCGGCGTGCTCGTGGACTCGCGCGGCGTGGTGCCTGACGAGAACGGCGAGCACCTGATGACCGCCAACGCCGCCCACAACACGCACGGCTCCCTGCAGGAGATCAACGGCCAGTGGTACGTCTTCTACCACCGTCCGCCGCGCGGCTTCGGCAACGCCCGCCAGCCGATGGTGGCGCCCGTCAAGATCGAGTGGGACAAGAAGAAGGTGGCCGACGGCGGCACGCTCCGCATCACGGCCTACGACCCTTACGCCGCGGACGAGAAATGGGTGGCCGCGGCCGCCGACGGACAGACCTACACCGGCGCCGAAGTCACGAGCGAAGGCTTCCAGATCTTCGGCCTGCCGCCCTACCGCTACTACTCCGCGGGCTACGCCTGCTATATGACCGACCAGAACTGGATGCAGGACAACCACGACGTCTGGGACAACAGCATGGACCTCGCCGGCATCAAGAACGGCGGCATCGTGGGCTTCAAGTACTTCGGCTTCGGCGGCCTGGCGCAGGACAGCAAGGGCGTGAAGGCCTTTGCCGGCACCCGCGCGGGCGACGGCACCATCCTCAACCTCTTCCTGACCCCCGGCGGCAAGGGCGCCTTCAAGATCCACGTGATGCTGGACGGCCCCTACGCGAACGCCTTCTGGAAGGGCCGCGAGATCGCGGTCATCGAAGTGCCCGCCGACGCCCCGAGGCAGTCGCAGGCGTTCCGCGTGGCCGTGCCGCAGGTGGAAGGCCTGAGCGGCAAGCACGCCATCTACCTGGTGGCCGAGGGCCCGGACATTCCGGAACCGCCGCAGAACGGGCAGCGTTTCCCGGGCTTCCGCCCGAACGTCCCGCAGCGCCCGCAGGGTCTCTTCGACCTGCACGGCATCGGCTTCTGCAAGGCCAATGAGTACCTGGACCGCCCGGCGGTGCCGAGCGTCCGCATCCTCTGCGACGGCCGCGACCTCGCCGTGCCCACCACGCCGATCCGCTGCTCCAACGCCAACGGTCTCACGGACCAGATCCGCTACCAGGTCTATGCTCCCGTGAAGGACGGTTCCGTCCTGGAGGTGAAGAGCACCGACCCGGCCGTGAAGGTGAAGATCAGCCCCGTCGTCGAGGGCCGCGCCACCGTCACCTGCACCTGGAACGGTCTGGAGAAGATCTACCTGATCAACTAATCATCGCTCACCCCGAATGGCTGTGAGCAGTAACTAACTGTTTACTAATAATTTAACGTTTTGTGCTCTCTCGATTTTTGGGGGAGTACAAAACGTTTATAAACTGACTTTCAAACAGTTATAGCTCACAGGGGAAGCTGGCGAAGGAGCGTGAGGAGGGCGTCGGGGTCGTCCGTTTCGGGGACGAGCCATTGCTGGCCGTGGATGAAGCGGGGGACGCCGCTCTTTTCTGAAGAGGAGGTGCGGCCGAACAGTTCTTCGGCCTTGCGCAGATAGCTGTCGATGCGCGGATCCTGCAGGGCGGCCTCCAGGCCGTCGCCGAGCAGCTCCCGGGCACGGTCTTCCGCCTCGGCGGGGCTGACGGCGGCGTGTTCGTCACCGCTTCCGAGCAGATAATCCCAATAATCGGCATACGCGTCCGGGCGGGCGTACCACACCGCCAGGGCGAGGCGGGTGAGCGGGCAGGAGCCCGCGAAGCGGTCGATGCCCGAGGCGGGGATGTAGGGGTTGCAGGCGCTGCTGAGCGGCACGGGGCAGAGCTGGATGGCGAACTGCCCGCCGGCGCGCTCCAGCAGCTCCGGCAGGATGCGGTGCAGGCGCCGGCAGTGGATGCACTGGAAGTCGAACAGCAGGGTAATAGATGCCCGATCAGGTCGGGCATGACGTTCATCCGTCATTGCCGGCGGTTCCTGAGCTTGTCGAAGGACGACCGGCGAATCTCCCAGCACCGGGACCTCGCCGTCGTCGAAGGTCGGGAGGGCCGCTTCCGTGCGGCCGCTGTCGTAGATGGCGTCCGGCAGGGTTTTCGTCTGGACGACGGCGAATACCGCCGCCGCCACCAGGCCCGCCGCAAACATCGTCATTGCCGGCTTCGACCGGCAATCTCCTGCCAATAGGATAATCCCCGCCGCAATACATCCGAGGATGTGCAGCACCGTACAATAAGGGCAGAAGGCGTGAAGGACGCCGATCTGCAGCCAGGCGAACCATAGGGCGGCGCCGATGATGCTTCCGGCGAGGAAGAGCATCAGGGGCCAGATGATTCGGTTCAGGCTTTGAGATGCCCGATCCGGTCGGGCATGACGGTCGTCCGTCATTGCCGGTCCCGTGGTCGTCATTGCCGGTCCCGTGGTCGTCATTGCCGGTCCCGTGGTCGTCATTGCCGGTCCCGTGGTCGTCATTGCCGGCTGCGACCGGCAATCTTCCAGAAACAGCAGGCAGATGATCAGCAGGGCGTAGACCACGGCGGCGGGGAGCGCGACGGGAACGCCGCGGAGCACCCAGGCCCAGCGGCTGCCCATCACGGCGTCGCAGCCGCTGCCCGCACCGCAACCCGCCAGCTGCCCGCCGGCGATGGCGTGGTACACCATCCATCCGGCGAGCAGCAGACAGGCTGCGCACAGCGGCAGCAGCAGGGTCTTGAACCTGCGCAGGGTCATCCTGCTAGTATTGGTTGGCAGCGCCCGGCGTCGGCTGGCCCGTGGCCACGGCGGCACCGGCCGCATGGGCGGTCTGGAGCGGGGCGGACAGGGTCACGCCCGTGCCCGCGACGGTCTCGGCGGCCTTGTGGGCCTTGCGGAGCGGAGCGGTGAGCACGAGCTTCTGCTCCTGCGGACCGCGCATCCACCAGCCGCGCGGCATGATGACTTCGGCGACGGTGGCGCTTTCCTCACCCACGAGGATCTCCTGGCCGGGCGTGAAGCCCTGGGCGGAGGCGACGAGCAGCGACTTGGCACCCGCACCGGCCGCACCCTGGAGGGTCGTGGCGCCGGCGGTGCCGAGCTTCGCGACGCTCAGCACCTCAGCCTCGGCACCGCGGCCGACCACGATCGGCGCACCTTCGCGGAGCCCCTGCACGGAAGAGACCTTGATGTTGGTCTGTCCGGCAGCGGCGGCCAGGGCGAGGTTGAGGCCCTGCTGGACGCGGAAATCGGTCTTGTTGTCATCGGCGTCGGCACCGTCCGGGAAGCGGCCGGCGCTCAGCGCTGCGGGCTGCGGCTGCGGGCCGTTGCCGAAGCCGAAGCGGCGCGCTGCCGCCGGAGTCGGGGCGAAGTTGCCCGGCTCGTCAAGGCCGGAGTCGGCCTGATAGCCTTCGCCCAGCCAGGGATCGGTCACGAGACCGTAGTTGATGGCGTCGGCCACGTTGCCGCGCGCGTCGCGCAGCGTGATGTTGCCGCCGCCGTCGCTCAGGGCCGGACCGCCGAAGGTCAGGTCGGCGGGCGTGGTGCCGCGGTAGCCGCCCGTGCCTGCGATGACGGCCTCGTCAATCGGATGGGCGGCCGCGAGCGGGCTGTCCAGCTCGATGGAGAAGCAGAGCGCGAGCACCGGCTCGTTGCTGTAGTGCGGGACCTTGGTGGCGGGCTCGAAGCTGATGCCCGTGCCGTTCACGCTGTACGGCATGTTGGAGGCGTGCGCGTACTTCAGCGGCTCGGCGATGTCCAGGCCCGTGCCCGCATCCTCGTTGGGCCCGAGCGGACCGTTGAGGGTGTTGCGCGCGGAGGCGGTGCCGACCTTCGTCACGGTCACGGTCTCGATGCCGTGGCCCTCGCTGGCGATGTCCAGGCGGATCTGGTCGCCCACGGAGATGTTCTCCACCGAGGAGACCTTGATGTTGGTGTCGCCCGGCTTGGCGTCCATCGACAGGTAGCCCTGCGTGCCGGCCTTGCCCACGGCCGTGACGGTCACGACCTCATACTTCTCCAGCGAATTGGAGACGGCGGGACGGGTGGTGCCGTAGCCGATGGCCATCTTCTGGCCGACGGCGAAATGGGCGGCGGAAGTGACGGGGATGTTGGTCGAGCCGACCGGAATCTCGATGCCGTGGCCGCCCGGGAGGGGCTGCCAGACGGTGGTCGGGCTGCCGGCGGGCTGCATGCCGCGGCCGAACGGCATCGCCATCGGCGCAGCCGGAGCGGGCGCGGGGGCGTTCACGGCCTTGACCGTGCGCTTCTCGCCGCCGACGAAGATCTCGTCGCCCGGCTTGACGCCCTCGACGCTGCGGACATAGATGACGTTATCGCCCTTGGCGGCATCCACGGCGAGGCCGGAACCGGCCATGCCGAGCAGGTAGTACGCCTTCGGGGCGAGCTGGGTGCCGGACGGGATCTTGATGTCGGAGAAGTAGGGGATGTTGGCCGCGTGCTGGCGCACGGTCCAGCCGGACAGGTCGACGGCCTTGTCGGAGGCGTTGTAGAGCTCGATGAAGCCGTCGCTGATGCTGAACTCGTTGATCTTGACGGCCTCGGTGTTGCGCACCTTGAGGCGGCCCGTCTCCTGCCGGCCGGCCCAGCTGGCCACGGCCTCGACGTCGCCGTTGAAGGAGGCCTTGCCGGAGGTCACGTCAAACTCCGCGACGACCGTCTGGCCGGGCGCCACAGCGTAGTCCACCTGCATGGCCTTGGCGCCGTTCGCAGTCGCTTTCCAGCCCTTGGGGACCTTGAGCGCGAGGGTCAGGCCCTCGATGGGCTCGTCCGTCGTGTTCACGAAGCGCACCACGGTCCTGGCGGTGCCGCCCGGGGTGAAGGTCTGCACGTTGGAGGGGCGGCCGTCGTTCAGCGACGGGAACACTTCCACGGTGGCCACGCGGTAGCGGGCGGCCACGACGTTGGCCTGGACCTCCTGGTTCAGGGCCTCGGTCGGGAAGGTGCCGGGGGCGGTCATCGCCGCCTCGTAGAAGGTACCGGAGGAGCCGTTGGAGTTGTCGCCGCCGTTGCCCAGCAGGATGGCGCCCTGCTTGCGCATCGGGTCGTAGCTGTTGCGCTCGTTGCGGATGCGGCCGCCGTCATAATAGACCTTGAGCGCGCCCTCCTGGGCGTTGCCGCCCATGGAGCGCCAGTGGTGCGGCTCGCCGTCGGCGGTCGCGGTGACGAAGCGCCAGGTGATGGTCTCCAGGCCTTCGCAGAACTTGTCGTTCGGGTCGTCGTTGACGCAGCCCACGAGGTTGTTCTCCTGGTCGGTCATGATCCAGGGACCCGGGGCCTCGCCGTGGTACCACGCCGGCTGGTTGCCGAAATAGGTGGTCTCCATGGTGCCGTCGCCGTCGTCGCGGCTGTCGGTCTCGGCGTTGCCGTAGTCGAAGCAGCAGCCGGAGTTGTAGTGGTGGCCGCTGATCACCCAGTACTGGCCCTCGGCCTGGTCGTCCACGGCCGTGCCGGTCGGGTCGTTGAGGCGCAGGCCCATACCCGGGGCGATGAAGATGCCGTACACCTTGTGGCCCATCACGTTCACCGGGGCCCAGTCGGCCACGGGGACGTTGTTGTAGCCGCCCATCGCCGGGCCGCTGAAGCCGCCGCGCGGGGCCTGGTAGAGGTGGTTGCCCTTGCCGGACTGGTCATAGAGGACGGTGATCCAGCAGTAGGTGTCCTTGCAGAAGGCGTCCTGGGCCGCCGCGTCGGCATAGCCGCCCGCGTCGCCGGCCGTGGCCTTGACCACGCCGATGTCCAGGGTCTTGCCGTCCGAGGCGCGCATCACCTGATAGAGCGGGCCGTCGTAGGCGGCATAAAGTGCACGCGTGGTGCTGTGGGCGGCCACGCAGGGGGCGCCGCCGCGCTCGTACACGTCGCACGGGCCCTCCGGGCGCTGCAGCGCCGGGCCTCCCGCGAGCTGGTTGCATGCAATCACCGCCCCGACGAGCACCAGGCCGACGATTGCTCCGAATAGAATCTTCTTCATCTTATTTATTTGACAGGTTTGAGTCGCAGGATGGCGATGGCATTCTCGGGGAGCGTGAACTCGAAGGAGTTCCGGACGGTGCCGAGGGCCTTGGTGTGCGGGACCACGGCCTCGGAGTACTTGACCCGGCGGCCGAAGCGGAAGGCCATGCCGACCAGGCCGGGACGCTCACCGGCGCCGGGGCCGCCGACGGTCGGCGGCGTGGCGTAGTCCGGGTGGCTGGAGTAGTAGTTCTGGCTGCCCTGGTTCTTGACGGAGGTGTCGTGGCTGGAGACGAATTCCAGCGTGGCCTCGTAGGCGGTGCCGTTGCCCGTCTCGACGGTGAAGAGCTTGTCCACTGCTTCCGCGTTGACCAGCTTGATGAAGATCTCGCCGGTCTTCGTGTCGATGGTCGGGGAGGTGTAGACCTTCGCGTCGGCCTCGCCGCCGTTCATGGCATCGGACATCGCGAAGGCGCGGTCGCCCGCCGCGGAGAAGAGCTGCTGGTACCAGTAGTTGCAGCTGCGCCACAGGCCGCGGTTGTCGAACCAGATGAGGTTGGAATCCCATTTGTTGAAGCCCTTCTTGCAGAAGAGCGGGGCGTAGGCGGCCATCACGACCATGTCGGAATTGCGCTCCAGGCTGGTCCAGTAGGCTGCTTCCGCCATCGCGGAGGAGTAGGCGTTGTTGGCGTTGTTGTTGGCGAACTCGCCCACGAATACGCGCGTAGGCCGGCTGCGGTCGTAGGTGAAGCCCTGGTTGCCGCGCTCCTTGCCGGGCGCGTACCGCTGGCCGTTGTTGTAGAACCAGTCGTCGTTCTTGTAGTAGTGCTCGTCCACGAGGGTGTCGGGATACTTGGCGTCGATCTCGGCGTAGTTGTTATTGAACTCCCTGCCGGCGTCGCGGGCGCCGGCCGTGGAGACGATGGTGATCTCGGGATATTTCTCCTTCACCGCCTTGTACATGATGTCGAAGCGCTCCCAGAACTCCGGGCCCTGGTTCTCGTTGCCGATGCCGAGGTACTTCAGGTCGAACGGCGCCGGGTGGCCCAGCTGCGCGCGCAGGGCGCCCCACTGCGTGTCGGTCCCGCCGTTGCAGAACTCGATGAAGTCGAGCGCGTCCTTGACGAAGATGCTGTAGAAGCGGTCGCGGTCGGCCTGCGTGTCCAGCGGGGCGATGTACTTGTGCCCGGCGAACTGGCAGGTGACGCCGTTGTTGAGCACCGGCAGCGGGGTGGCGCCGAGGCCCTCCGCCATCAGCAGGTACTCGTAGAAGCCGATGTACTGCGAGGTCCAGTAGCCCCAGTGGTTGCGGAAGCCGAGGCGCTCCTCGCGCGGGCCGATGGAGTTCTTCCAGAACACCTGGCCGAAGTAGTTCGGGCCTTCCGAGGCGCAGCCGCCCGGGAAGCGCATGAAGGTCGGGTGCAGGGCTTCCAGCGCCTCCAGCAGGTCCTTGCGGAAGGGGCCGTACTGCCCGTCCTTCCAAAGCTCGGAGGCTTCCGGCACGAGCGTGACGAAGTCCAGCCAGAAGGTGCCCTTCTTGTCGGCCACGATGGCCAGGCGGCTGTCCACGCTGCGTTCCGCCTTCAGCGTGCCGGTGTACTGCTTCCAGTCCTTGCCGAGGCGGGAGATGGTGATCACGTTGGAATTGCGGTTGCCGGCGGCGTCCTCGAGGTAGACGGAGATGGTGCCCTTGTATTTCTTGCCCTGCAGGTACAGGCCGAGCTCGTAGCTTACGCCTTCCTTGGCGGGGATGGAGGCCGTCTGCGTGTTGTCGGAGTAGATGAGGCCGGGGCCCTTCTTGTATTCGGCGATGCCGTAGCCGTTGGCGGCGATGCCGAAGCCGGCACCGGGATTCTGGATGTCGAAGCGTACGCTGTACTGCTTGTAGCGCAGTTCGTCGTCGTACTGGTCATCCGGGTCGTAGTCGTACCAGCGCTTGAGGTTCTTCACCAGCGGCTTGTCGTCCACGGCGCGGGCGCTGCCCACGGCGCCCTCCCCGCGCAGGACGGTCCAGCCGAAGAAGACGGTGTCGCACTGGGAGAACTCATTCTCCGGGCCGTCGGGGACGTTGTAGGCCTGGAAGGAGTTGTTCTGGATGAGCTGGGCGCAGATGCCGCCGTCCACGCTCTGGTTGATGTCCTCGAAGAAGATGCCCGCCAGGGTGGGGCTGATGCTGATGCCGAGCTGGTCCGGATGGAGCGTCAGGGTGCGCTTCTCCGGCGCCTTGAAGCCCTGGAGCTGGAGCATCTTGTCCGCCATGCGGTAGCCCATCAGGCGCATGCCTTCGGTGCTGAAGTGGAACTGGTCGCCCGTGCTCTCGCAGCCCAGGGCGGAGATGACGTAGCCGTTGGGCATCACTTCCGGCAGGTGCGACAGCACCACGTCGTTGAACGCGGCGCAGACGCCGTCCTGCTCGGCATATTTCAGTTCGCCGGCCAGCAGCGGAATCTCATCCGGATTCAGGCCCAGGTCGGCGCAGAGGTCGTCGTGGATCTTCTTCACGCGGCCCGGCCAGGCGGCGTCGTCCGGGTTGGACTCGCCCTGGTGCAGGAGCATGCCCTTGATGACGCCGTATTTCTGCGCCTCGCGGGCGGTCTCCATCAGGCGCTGGTAGGGGTTCATCCCGTATTCCTTCGCCATGTTCACGAGCCAGCTGCGCGACGGGTCGGCGGCCTCCATGGCCAGGTACTCGTCGCAGGCGTCCTTGTCCCAGAGCTCCAGCTTCGCGCCGGCCACGGACACGTTGATCACGCCCACGCGGTACTGCTCCGGCAGCACCTCGATCATCTTGCGGCCGAAGAAATCGACCGGGCCCATGTTGTTGCTCTCGCGGCAGATGGGCGGGACGGCGGTGTACCAGTGGTTCCGCTCGCGCTCGAAGCGCGGCATGTCCACGGCCGCCATGAACTGAAAGCGCGGATCGTTGAAGTCCTTGTCCTGCTCGGCCGGGCGGGCGCCCGCCTCCATGTTGGACTGGCCGAAGCAGAGATAGATGAAGAAATTGGGATCGGGCGTCTGGGCCAGCGCCTGCGTACTCAGCAGCAAAACGGCCAGGACGGAAAGGATCGGGTGCTTGTGCATAAGATAATCGGTGTTCGTTCTTTACTCAACAAAAATACGAAAAAAACGTCCTCTTTTCGCAGGGACGGATAATAATGTGCAGTATTTGATAATAATTGTGACGTCTTCTGAAGCGATAACCGAGAAATGTTTTTTAGATTTGTAGAAAAGGAAATCCAGTATGAACCGATCCGTCTTCTTTGCCCTGTCCGCTACGGCCGTCCTGGCGGCGGGCACCCTGCTGGCCGTCTGCTGCTCGAACGGCCCCAAAGCCCGTCCCTGCGACATCTACCGGCAGGCCGGCACCCCCTGTGTCACCGCCCACAGCACCACGCGTCTGCTGGACTCTCGCTACCGCGGCCCGCTCTACCGGGTGCAGCGCGACTCCGACGGCGCCACGCTGGACATCCGCGCCACCCGCGACGGCTATGCCGACGCCGCCGCGCAGGACCTCTTCTGCGCCGGCACCGTCTGCCGCATCACCGTCATCTACGACCAGTCCGGCCTGGGCAACGACTTGCTGCCCGCGCCGCCGGGCACCTTCCAGGGCCCCGACAAGGGCGGTTTCAACAACCCCGCCCTCGCCAACATGGCGCCGGCGCTGCTGGACGGCCATAAAGTCTACGGCGTCTACATCATGCCCGGCATGGGCTACCGCTGCAACAACGCGCGGGGCCTGGCCATCGATGACGAGCCCGAGGGCATGTACTACGTGATCGACGGCACACACTACGACAGCGGCTGCTGTTTCGACTACGGCAATTCCTCCACCAACGGCCGCGCCGTGGGCACGGGCACGATGGAGACCACCTACTACGGCACCTCCACGGCCTGGGGCCGCGGCAACGGCGAAGGCCCCTGGATCATGTCCGACATGGAAGCGGGCCTCTTCTCCGGCTACGGCGCCAAGGAGAACGACGTGCCGAGCATCACGGACTGGCGCTTCGTGAGCGTCTTCGTGAACGGAGGCGGCGGCAACCGGTGGGACCTGCGCGGCGCCGACGCCACCCAGCCCGAGCTGACCACCTTCTACAGCGGCGTACGCCCCGGCACCCCGGACAGCGACGCCTACTACCCGATGCACAAGAAGGGCGGCATGCTGCTGGGCAACGGCGGCGACAACGGCAACGGTTCCGCCGGCACCTTCTACGAGGGCGTGATGACGGTCGGCTACCCGACCGACGAGGCCATCGCCGCCGTGCAGGCGGACATCGCGGCCGCGCAGTACCGCGCCTATCCGCTCGCGTTCTCGCGCATCACCTCCCTCCGGCCGGGCGAAAGCCGGCAGGTGGGCGTGTTCCTGGAGAATACCACGGACGAGGCGTTCGAGGACATCCAGCTGGACTTCTCGGTGCCCGCCGGATGGGACTTCCACCGCGTCGGCGAATTCACGAACAGCCTGGCTCCCGGCGGGAAGGCCACGATCCTGTACGAACTGAGCTGCTCCTATCCGCGCTCGTCCGGGGAGCTGATCTTCATCGCCAGCTGGAAAGGCGGGAAGGCCGACCTCTCCACCCGGATCCGTTGCGCCGAAGCGCTGAAGATCAACGAAATCGGACTCGGTACGCCCTTCGTGGAACTCTATAACGCCGACAGCGCGGAAGCGGACCTGTCGGGCCTGGAACTGCACATCCGCCGCAGCGGCTGGGCCCCCGTCAAGGCCCTGACCTTCCCGGAAGGGGCGCGGCTCGCGCCGGGCATGCACCTGATGCTGGTCCCGGATCCCGCCGCCCCGGCGGCCCCGGCCACCACCGTCTTCATCCCCGTGTCCACGGGCCCGAAGCTCAGCTTCCCGGCCGGGACGACCACGCTTCCGGCCACTTCCGTGGCAGGATTCACCGTGGGGGAGAAGGTGGGCATCGACCTGGGCGGACAGTATGAGGAAGTGACGGTCACCGCCGTGGGCACGCCCGCGACGCAGACCAACCTGACCCGCGCCGCCAAGGCCGGCGACACGCAGCTCTGCATCGACACGACGGCGGACCTGGAGCCCGGTCAGGAACTCACGGTCGACACCGGCGACCGCAAGGAAATCGTCACCGTGGGGAAGGTGCTCGTCTCCTCCCGCAAGCGCATCCGCCAGTTTGGCGAACCGACGCCGCCCGCCCCGCCCGAGCAGGGCCTCGTGGAACTGACGGCGCCGTTGCAGAAGGACCACGCGGAGAGCGTGGACATCTCCTGCCCCGGCACGGGCATCAGCTTCGAGCCCGCGACGCGCTTCGCGCACACCAGCGGCGACGCCCTGCAGCCCCTCGGGGCCGGCTGGACGCCCGCAGAGGGCCTCTTCCTGTGCTATGCGCCGTCCGCCTCGGCCGGCTCCATCGCCCTGGTCGACCCGGCCACGGGCACGGTCATCGACGCCGTCGTCTACGGCTCACAGCAGAGCAACTCCAGCGCCAACGGCACCATCACCAGTCCGGAACTGGCCGTGCTGGAGGGTGATCAGCGCGGGGGCGGCTGCCAGGCCGTGGCCCCCGGGCCCGTTCCCGCCTGGCTGCTGGCGCGCAATCCTGAGCTCGCGAAGGCCGCCGAGCGCAGCCTGGTCCGCTTCCCGGACGGCGCCGACACGGACGTCCTCTGCGAGGACTTCCGCCTCAGCGACCAGCCCACCCCCGGCCAGCCGAACCTCCTGAAATAACCTCGCCACCTGACTGTCAGTGCATTTTGTAAGTCATTGATACTTTCGTATATTTGTTATCTGCAACCTTAACACGAAAACTTTTAATCATGAGACGTTTTTTCTTGACGCTGGCGCTTGCCGCGATGTCCGTGCTTTCCTTCGCGCAACCCCGCCAGACGGGCCCTTCCGACTGGGGCAACTTCAAGCGCTACGAGCCGGCGAACGCCGCGCTGACCGCCGACCCGCTGGTCGTGCTGATGGGCGACTCCATCACGGACTTCTGGTACGACGAGGATCCGGACTTCTTCACGAAGAACAACTTCGCCGGCCGCGGCATTTCCGGCCAGACGGCCAGCCAGATGCTGGTCCGCTTCAAGCAGGACGTCATCGACCTGCACCCGAAGGCGGTCGCCATCATGGCGGGCACCAACGACCTCTGCCAGAACCTGCTGGGCCAGGCCTACTATCCCGACCAGACCATCTTCGACAACATCACGGCCATGTGCGAACTGGCCGAGAAGGCGGGCATCAAGGTCCTCCTTTGCTCCATCACGCCCTGCGCGCATTACATGGCCATTCCGGAGGTGGACGCCGGCTCGCTCATCGTGAAGATGAACCAGCGGCTGAAGGCCTACGCCGACAGCCAGAAGAACGTCACCTACGTGGACTACCACACCCCGATCGCCGACGCGGAACTCGGCCTCCCTGCGACCGGGACCTACGACGGCATCCACCCGGCGGTCAACCTCTACGACGACATGGAGCGCATCCTCACCGCCAGCCTCAGGAAGGTGCTGAAGGTGAAGACCGGTTTCTACACCCTTCCCGCCGACGAGGCGGAAGTCCGCAAGCTCGCCTCCGACGCCAAGCGGCGCGAAAGCGGCATGCCGATGACTTTCGAGGAGATGGTGGAGATGGTGAAGCGCATGTTCCAGAGCGGCGGCGTGCGGGCTGCTGCCCCTGCACCCGTGCAGAGCAACCCCCGCGGCCAGCTGTACGCCGGCGCCGCCAAGGTGGACATCACCCCGGACGAGAAGGACCTGCCGCCGACCTCCCAGGGCATCCTGGACCACTGCTATGCGCGCGTCATCGCCTTCGGCAACGGGGCGACGAAGGCCGCGTTCGTGACCTTCGACGCCGGCAACGCCGACGCCCGGGTGGCGCAGTATATCGATGAACACGCCGCCGCGGAACTCGGCATCCCGGTAGGAAATATCATCTACAATGGCACCCACACCCATTCGGGCAGCTCCGTGCGCGGAGATGAACTGACCGAGCGCGTCTGGGGCGCCGTGAAGCAGGCCGTGGCCAATATGGTTCCCGCGAAGGTGGGCTACGGCAACGGAGAATGCCACCTGAACGTCAAGCGCGACCTCTTCGACCCGGAGCGCGGGACGTGGTGGGAAGGCCCGGACTACGACGGCAAGTCGGACAAGACCGTGGCCGTGATCTACTTCGAGAGCCTGGCGGGCAAGCCGATAGCGACCTATTTCAACTACGCGATGCACGCGGTGATCACGGGCAACACCGACAAGGTGAGCGCCGACTTCCCGGGCGAGGCGGAAACCTACATCGAGAGCCGCTACGGCCCCGATTTCGTGGCGAGCTTCGCCTCCGGCGCGGCCGGGGACCAGAATCCGCTCTACTTCCAGCAGACCTTCGACCTGCGCGACATCCGCATCGCGGACTATGCGGCCCGCGGCGAGGACATCTCCAACCGGATGCCGCCGGGCGGCCAGGGCCTCGACCGCACCAAGCCCGAGGTGCAGCGCCTGCTGGGCGAGCAGGAGCGGATGATTCGCAGCTACGGCCAGATCCTGGGCGAGGAGGTGAAATACGTCATCATGATGATGCGCCGCTTCGAGACCGACGTCACGCTGAACTGCGCCCGCAAGATCGTGACCGTGCCGGGCCGGCGCCAGACCAACGGCGGCGGGCGGGCCGGTTATGCCGGCGAATATGAGGACGGACCCGACGTGGAGGTCGGCCTCAGCCTGATCATGCTCGACGACATCCCCGTGTGCGGCGTCGCCTCCGAGGTGTACAACCCGATCGCCGTCGAACTGAAGCAGAAGTCCCCGTACGCCCGCACGATGATGACGACCGTGGCCTACGGCTTCGGCGCGCGCGGCGGCGGGTATATGCCGGACGACGAGTCCTATGGCGCGCAGGTGTTCGAGGTGCTCGGCTCCCGCTTCAAGCAGGGCTATGCGCAGAGCGCCGTGGTGAACGGCCTGTTGGATATGATTCACGATGCAACCCATTAGCGATATGAAGAAATTACTCGCTTTCGCATTTGCGTGCCTGCTTGCGGCGCCCGGCCTGGCGGCCAAAAACCCCGCCCAGCCGAGCTGGCTGAGCGACGCGGTCTTCTACCAGATCTATCCCTCGTCCTTCCAGGACAGCGACGACAACGGCATCGGCGACCTGCAGGGCATCATCTCCCGCCTGGACTACATCCGCTCCCTCGGCGTCACGGCCATCTGGCTGAACCCGGTGTACGTGTCCGGCTGGACGGACGGCGGCTACGACATCATCGACTACTACCGCGTGGACAAGCGCTTCGGCGACAACGACGACCTCATCGAGCTGATCCAAGAGGCGCACGCGCGCGGCATCAAGGTCGTCATGGACCTGGTGGCCGGCCATTCCTCCGACCAGTGCGAATGGTTCCTCCAGTCCAGGGAGGGCGCCAACTTCCGCTATTCCGACTACTACATCTGGCCCACCTTCAAGCCCGAGGATCCGGCGGCCGGCCCCGCGGCCTCCGATGATCCGGACTATGCCGCGCTGATGAGCGCCCATCTGTCGCTGACCCGCAAGTTCGTGTCGACGGACGCCCCGCGCGGCCCCTACTACATCAAGAATTTCTACGACACCCAGCCTGCGCTCAATTTCGGCTTCGCCGATCCCGACCCCGCGCACCCGTGGGAGCAGGCGGTGGACGCCCCGGGGCCGCAGGCGATGCGCCGCGAGCTCAAGAACATCATGATGTTCTGGATGGACAAGGGTGTGGACGGCTTCCGCGTGGATATGGCGGCCAGCCTCGTGAAGAACGACCCCGACAAGGCGGCGACCATCCGGCTGTGGAACGAGGACTTCGTGCCGTGGTTCGACGCGACCTACCCCGAGGGCGTGCTGATTGCCGAGTGGTTCAACCCCGCGCAGTCGGTCACGCAGGCCGGGTTCGACCTGGATTTCTTCTGCCACGACGGGCAGTACAACTACTCCACGCTGTTCTTCTTCAACCGGGGCTTCGGCCCTGCCGGCAGCGCGAAGCCCTACTTCTCCGCGGCCGGGAACGGCGAGCTGAAGACCTGGTTCGACCTGTATGACTATCAGTACCAGGCCGTCCGGGGCAAGGGCTACGTCTGCACGCCTTCCGGCAACCACGACTTCAACCGCGTGTGCACGGAAGGCCGCACCGATCCCGAAGAACTCAAGGTCGCGATGACCTTCTTCCTGACGATGCCGGGCGTGCCGTTCATCTACTACGGCGACGAGATCGGCCTCAAGCAGAACCCCGCCGCCCCGTCCACGGACGGTTCCGGCTTCCGGGCCGGCTGCCGCATCCCGATGCTCTGGGACGGCACGGCCAACGGCGGATTCTCCACCGCTCCCATCGACCAGATCTACATCCCGCAGGATCCGGACCCGAACCGGATGACCGTCGAGAAGGCGGAAGCCGACCCGAACTCCCTGCTCCACTACGTCCGCGGCCTGCTGCAGCTCCGCAAGCAGGTGCCCGCGCTGGGCGCCGACGCGTCCTGGCGCCTGGTCAGCAGCCTGGACCAGCCGTATCCGATGGTGTATGAGCGCAAGTGGCGCGGCGAGCGCTGCTGGGTGGTGCTGAACCCGTCCGGCAAGCCGGTCAGCGTGACGCTCCCGACGCAGCTCTCCAAGCCCGAGCTCATCGGCGGCAACTACAAGAAATGCAGCTACAAACAGACGAAGAAGGGCGACGTCATCCAGCTCTCCGGCGTCTCCGCCGCCATCTTCCGGTTCAACGACGTGGACCGGACGGCCGGCACCGTGGGGGCGGGCCATCCGGACAAGCCCGCGGTCTCGACGGGCAAGCTGGACTTCTATCCGGCATTCAAGTCGGAATTCGTCTCCCCGAGAAACGTGTACGTCTGGGTCCCGGACGACTACACGAAGAACAAGCAGTACGCCGTCGTGTATATGAGCGACGGGCAGAACCTGTTCGACGCCGAGAAGATGTTCAACCACCAGGAATGGTGCGTGGACGAGGTGTTCGGCCAGCTCCTCGAGGAGGAGAAGATCCAGGACTGCATCGTCGTGGGCGTGGCCAACGCCTTCCACACCCGGAGCCAGGAATACTTCCCCCAGGACGTGTTCGACCGCTATTCCCCGGCGTTGAAGGACTACGCGAAGAGCAAGCGGATGGGCGAGGGCGAACTCCTGGGCAACGACTACCTGAAGTTCCTGGTGGAGGAGCTGAAGCCCTTCATCGACCGGACCTATTCCACCCGCAAGGATCGGGAACACACCTTCCACATGGGCTCCAGCATGGGCGGCCTGATCTCCTCCTATGCCGTGACCAAATGTCCCGAGGTATTCGGCGGCGCGGGCTGCCTCTCGACCCATTCCGTCCTCTACATCACCAACTACGATGCGGAGCAGGAATTCATCGACCCGGCGAACCAGTGCTACGTGGACTACCTTCGGGAGAACCTCAAGCCCAACAGCTGCAAGCTGTATATGGACCGCGGCGACCAGACCCTCGACGCCCAGTATCCCAAATATCAGGACCGGCTGGACAAGATGTTCCGCGAAGCCGGCTGGGACAACGCCCATTATGTTAGCAGGGTGTTCCCGGGCCTCTCCCACGTGGAGGGCTCCTGGGCTTCCCGCCTGGATGTCCCCGTTCTTTTCCTCCTCGGAAACTAAAACTTACCAATTATGAAGAAATACTTGATTCTCAGCGCCCTTCTTGCCACGGCCCTGACCGTGAACGCGCAACCCGGGCAGCCGGTGCCTGAATCCAAAGCCGACCGCAGCACGGTGGAGTTCGTCGTCCGCGACGGCAAGCCCATCCTGATGGACATCTATCAGTTCAAGGACCAGACGGACAAGCGTCCGGTGTTCATCTACTCTTTCGGCGGCGCCTGGGCCATGGGCTCCCGGATCGACGCCCTCTGCAACCCGCTCTACGACCATCTCTGCGAGAAGGGCTGGGTCTGCGTGGCCATCGACTACCGCCTCGGCTCCGCCCGCGGGCGCGACGGCAAACCGCTCATCACGCCCCCGGCGGCGCTCCGGGCGGCCGTCCCCAGGGTGCTCCGCAACAGTAAATGATCTGCCGTATGAAAAGAATAGTTTCCCTATTACTCTTTGTCCTGAGCGCCGTCAGCGCCTTCGGGCAGGCGGAAGTCATCCGCTTGTATGAAGGACGGGCGCCCGGCTGCGAGAACTGGACCCAGCAGGAGTTCCTCTTCGAATACACGACCCCCATGAATCCCGGCGAGGTCGGGCAGTGCATCCTGAACGTCACGGATCCCGAACTGTGGGCATATCTTCCGGCCAAGGGCACCGAGACGGGGGCTGCCATCGTGGTCTGCCCCGGCGGCGGCTTCACCGCGCTGTCCTGGCACCAGGAAGGGCCCAACGTGGCCCGGTGGTTCGCCGCGCACGGTATCGCCGCCTTCGTCCTGAAGTACCGCATCGCCTATTCCGGCGCCGATTACGAGGAGGCCAGATACGTGGCCGACCATTCCTACGGCATGCAGGGACGGGATGCACGGATGCAGGAACTCACTGCGAAGCACGCGAAGATCGCCGAGGAACAGGGCTACGACCGGAAGATGGCCTGGGACGACGGCCGCGCCGCCATCACCTACGTCCGCAAGAACGCGGAGAAATACGGCGTCAACCCCAGGGCCATCGGCATCATCGGATTCTCGGCGGGCGGCAACATCGTCTATCACGTGGCCCTCGACCACGACGAGATGAGCCGTCCGGACTTCCTCGGGATGATTTATCCCGCCTGGTTCGAGGACAAGGTCCCCGATGACCCGATGCCGCTCTTCATTGCGGCGAGCACGGCCGAAGCCTCCTCTGCGAACGGCTTCGGCGACACGCCCGCCCTCTACAACGCCTGGAACAAGACCCGCCAGCCGCTCGAAATCCATTCTTTCACGCGCGGCTTCCACGGCTTCGGCTACCGCGAGAACGGCCAGTCCGTGAACATCTGGACGACGCTGTTCTATGATTTCCTGGACAACTGCAAACTGCTGAACCAATGACGGCGTCGAAACAATCCAACCTGTCCCGGCTGGTGCCGGTGATGTTCGCCTTCTTCACCATGGGCTTCGTGGACATGGTGGGCACGGCGACGAATTACGTAAAGGCGGACTTCGCGCTGTCCGACACGATGGCCAACTTCCTGCCGTCGATGGTCTTCCTGTGGTTCTTCTTCCTATCGGTCCCCATCGGCCTGATGATGAACCGCGTCGGCAAGCGGAAGACCGTGGTGCTCAGCCTGGTGGTCACGGCCCTCGCGCTGGCGCTGCCCCTGTGCGCCTACAACTATCCCGTCATGCTGGCGTCCTTCTGCCTGCTGGGCATCGGGAACACCCTGATGCAGGTGTCGCTGAACCCGCTCATCACCTGCGTCGTGAGCGGAGAGAAGCTGGCCAGCACGCTGACCTTCGGGCAGTTCATCAAGGCCATCGCCTCCTTCATTGCGCCGCTCATCGCCAGCTGGGCGTCGGTCCGTTTCAACAACTGGCTGCTGCTCTACCCGGTGTTCCTTGCCTTCGTGGTCGTCGCCGCCATTTATCTGGGCGCGACCAGGATTCCGGAGGAGCTGCCGAAGGACAAGTCCTCGAGCTTCGCCGACTGCCTCAAGCTCCTGGGCGACGGCACCGTGCTGCTGTTCTTCCTCGGCATCATTTCCCACGTGGGCATCGACGTGGGCGTGAACACCTGCGCCCCGAAGATCATCATGGAACGCCTCTCCCTGCCGCTGGAGCAAGCGGGCATCGCGACGAGCATCTATTTCCTGTTCCGCACGCTCGGCTGCCTGTCCGGCTCGTTCATCCTGTCCAGGTTCCCGCTCCGGAAGTTCTTCGCCGTCAGCGCCGTCTGCATGGTGCTGGCCATGATCGGCCTGTTCGTCTGCCAGAGTAAGGTCGGCCTGTACGTCGCCATCGCCCTGGTGGGCTTCGGCAACTCCAACATCTTCTCGATGATCTTCTCGCGGGCGCTGCTCTACCTGCCGGAGAAGAACAACGAGATGTCGGGCCTGATGATCATGGGCCTGATCGGCGGCACCATCTTCCCGTTGCTGATGGGCATCCTGTCCGACGCCCTGAACTCCCAGGCCGGCTCGGTCATCGTGATCAGCCTCGGCGTGGCGTATCTGGTGTTCTTTGCCGTGAAATTACTTAAAACCGAGCGCGTATGAAAAAGGTGATCGTCGGCATCGGAGAGATCCTCTGGGACCTGCTGCCCTCCGGCAAGGCCCTCGGCGGGGCGCCCGCCAATTTCGCGTATCACGCCGGCCGGCTGGGCGAAGAAGGCTGGGCGGTCAGCGCCGTCGGCGGCGACGCCCTCGGCCGGGAGATCCTGGACATCGTCGCGGAGAAGGGCCTGAAGAACCTGATCGTCGTCACGGACAAACCCACGGGCACCGTTGAGGTGGAACTCGACGCCCGGGGGGTGCCGAGCTACAACATCAAGGAGGATGTGGCGTGGGACAACATTCCCTTCACCCCGGATATGGAAGCCCTGGCGCGTCGCGCCGACGCCGTCTGCTTCGGCTCGCTGGTGCAGCGCATGGCCTCCCGGGATACCGTGCTCCGCTTCCTCCGGGCCCTGCGGCCCGAGGCGCTCAAGGTCTTCGACATCAACCTCCGCCAGCATTACTACTCCCGGGAAGTGCTCGAGACTTCCCTCCAGTTCGCGGACATCCTGAAGATCAACGACGAGGAAATCCGTACCGTGGCCGGGCTCTTCGCCCTCGGCGACGACGACGTCGCCGCCTGCCGCACCCTGATCGCCCGCTTCGGCCTCCGCTTCGTCATCCTGACCAAGGGGCCCGAGGGAAGCTGCGTGATCACGCTGGACGAGGTCCTTCCGCAGCCGGCGGGCGAGGCCGTCGTCGTGGACACGGTCGGCGCCGGCGATTCTTTCACCGCCGCTTTCGTGGTCGCTTACCTTCGGGGTGATTCGCTCGCGGACGCCCAGCGGCTCGCCAGCGACACGGCCGCGTACGTCTGCTCCTGCAAGGGAGCCATGCCGCGCTGACGCCGTTTCCTGTCCGCCCGGAAATTAAGAAGGGCCGGTCCTCTCGGGCCGGCCCTTCACTTCCAACATTTTAACTAAAATAACTAAAAGGAAGGAATTCTACTAACTATTATTCCCAACCGGGATTTTGCTTCAGACCCTCGCCCGTTTCCGGGTTGTAGGGGTTCAGTTGAACGACGTCGAACGGGAACGGAAGGAGTTCGTGCTTGCCGGTAACCCAGCCGCCGCCCTTTGCTGCCCAGCCGTCATCGTGGAAGTACACGTGGGCCTTGTGCGGCTGGCCGGTCGTCTTCTTACCCTTGGATCCGTGGACATAGAAGTCGTCGTGGAGGTACGGAGTCTCGTCGTGAGCCTTGAAGGCCAGTGCCTTCGGAGCGTCGCCCCAACGGACCAGATCCCAGAAGCGGGTGCCTTCCCAGGCCAGCTCGAACCATTTCTCCATCTTCACGTTGTCCATGGACAGCTTGTCGTAGAGCGGGGCGCCGGCGCGCTTGGCCACGGCGTTCAGTGCGTCAAGGCCGTCGCCGGAAGTCTCGCCCAACTGGGCGCAGGCCTCGGCGTAGAGGAGAAGCACCTCGGCGTAACGCATGATGATGCGGTTCTCCTGCGTGACGGTGGCGTTGTTCGGAATGAGGTCGGACTGCCAGGGCAGGAGCTTGAAGAAGTAGTAGCCATAGTTGGCGTAGGTCTCGTCGTACTTCTCGCAGTTCAGACCGCGGCGGAAGTCCATGAGCTTCTCTTCCGGGGTCATGTCGGCGTCAGCCTTGAACTTGACCTTGGTGGTCACGCCGTCCTTGTCCGGAACCTTGGCCTCGGACTCTTCCAGCGGATACTCGAAATCGGTGAGGAATTCCTCGTAGGACACGAACCAGGCCTTGCGGCGGGCGGAGTTGGGCTCGTGGGCGTTGATGGCATCCATGAACTGCTTGGTCGGGGAGACGTTGTTGCCCCAGCCGTCGCCGGCCTGGATGAGGATGGACGGATACTTCTTGATGTTACGCATGAACAGGGCCTGGTTGCGCTGGAAATGGTATTTCCAATCCATAAGGCTGATACCCTCGTTGTACATGTAGTTCATCTCGAGAATCTTCTCCTCGTTGCCGTCGCCGACCACATGGAACATATTCCACAGATCCTCGGTGGGGGCCAGGGCGTAGTTGCCGGAACTGATGACGGCCTTGAGGCTCTCCTTGGCGCCGCTCCAGTCCTTGTTGAAGATCTGGGCTTTGCCGAGGAACGCCTGGCAGGCACCGGAGGTCATCCGGTAGGCGCCGGCCACATCGTTCTTGCCGTTGCGGGGAGCGAGGTCGGGCAGGGCCGCCTTGAACTCGCTGATGCACCAGTCCATCAGGACCTGATGATCGCAGTTCGTCGGACGGGCGTCACCGGCGAGCACGTGCTCCACCAGCGGCGGGGTGCCCCAGAAGGTGGCCAGGGTGAAGTGCGCCCAGGCGCGGACGGCGCGGGCCTCGGCCACGCACTTTTTCTTCACCTGCGAGTCGCACAGTTCGCCGCTCTCGCCGTAGAAGTTGTCGAGCACCAGGTTGCACTTGTAGATCAGTGAATACAGGTCTTTGTACACGACCCGGATATGGGGGACGGTGCTGTCGTAGGTGTTGCGGAACTCGTTCATGTCCTGCGCACCGGAGCTGGAGCCGTCTTTCTTGCCGCCGCCCCAGTAGAGCTCGTCGCCGCAGGCGTTCACGACCACGTTCCAGGCCGGGTTGTTGCTGCCCTGGTCGTTGATCATCTTGATGAAGGAGGCATATACCGCGACAAGGGCCGACTCTGCGTCGCTGTCCGTCTGGTAGAATTCCTCGTAGGCGATGACGCCTTTCTGCTGGATGTTCAGAAGATCCGGGTTGCACGAAGTGGTGGAGAACACCGCCAGTGCAATAGATAATCCTAAAATGATATACTTTTTCATAATGCTGTCAGATTAGAAGGTGAGATTGATACCGAACATCAACTTCTTGGCATTCGGGTAGGAACCCTTGTCCAAACCCATACCGTTGGAGGAGCCGGTGGAAGCGGTCTCCGGATCGAATCCCGGATACTTGGTGAACACGAACCAGTCGTCCATGGAGGCATAGACGCGGAGGCTGTCGATGAAGACCTTGTTGAGCCACTTCTTCGGCAGGGAGTAACCGAGCTGGATCTGCTTGATCTTGAAGAAGTCGCCGTTGAACACGACGGCGGAGGAGCTCCAGAACTCCTTGCTGGCCCACATGTTCTCGATCTTCGGGATGGACTTGCCGGACTCTTCGTAGAAGTAGGTCAGGGCGTTGATGTTCATGTGGTCCACGCGGTAGACGCAAGGCATCAGCTGATGCCCGGCGGCGCCGGTGCCGAACAGGGTGAAGTCAAGCCCCTTCCAATCCGCATGCAGGGTGAGACCGAAGGTGACGGGCGGGAGGGCGGAGCCCATGTAGCCCATGTCGGCGTCCACAGGGGACTGGGTGAGGCTGCCGTCGGCGGCGTAGTACTGGGCCTTGCCGTCCTCGCCGATGCCGGCGTACTGGTAGCCGCGGAAATACCACACCGGGTAGCCTTCCTCGAACCAGGTGGAGAACTTCATGTTACCGAAGCTGGAACCCTTCTGGTGTCCCACGGAAGGATCCAGGTAGGTCACGCGGTTCTTTAGAGTGGAGAGGTTGCCGTTGATGCTGTAGTGGAAGTCGCCGATGTTGTCCTGCCAGCCGAGTTCGAATTCCCAACCGGTGTTGTTCACGGAACCGGCGTTGACGGTCGTGCTGCTGATACCCACCTCAGCCACCGGGCTGATGTTCACGAGCAGGCCTTCGGTGTTCTTGTTGTACCAGTCCACACCGAGGGTGAGGCGGTTGTTGAAGAGACGCAGGTCCATACCGAAGTCGGTCTGCACGGAGGTCTCCCAGGTCAGGTCAGGGTTGGACAGGCCGTCCGGCTGGGAACCCAGGGTGAGGGTCTCGTCGGTGCCGAACTGATAGGTCTGGCTGTTGTAGGAGATGGCAGTGGAGTAAGGATAACCGGAAAGAACGGCGATGTTACCGTTGATACCCCAGGAACCGCGGAACTTCAGGAAGCTGAGGATGTCGCGGCTGATGTTGTCCTTGATGAAGCTTTCGTTGCTGACGGTCCAGCCGGCGGAGACGGAGGGGAAGTAGCCCCAGCGGTTCTTCGGGGAGAGCTTGGAGGAGTCGAAAGCATCGGCACGGAAGTTCGTCTGGATGCTGTAGCGGTTGTCGTAGGAGTAGGTCAGACGGCCGAAGTAGGAAATCTGGCTGCTCTGGCTCGGGGAACCGCCGCTGATGCCCTTGGTACCGGAACCGTTGTCCTGGGTGAGGTAGCGGAAGTTCTCGGCGTAGCCCTTGAGGGGATCTTCACCGGTCAGGCTGGCGCCGACGCTGCGGCTGTCGTTGTAGGTGTAGGACATACCGGCCATCGCACCGATGGCGTGCTTGCCGCCGAGGGTCACGTTGTAGTTGGCGAAGTTTTCCCACTGATAGTAGTAGCTCTGCGAGGAGGTGGCGCTGATGCTGTAGGTCGTCGCATAGTTCTTCGCATTGGCGTGGTACGGCTCCGTGAAGTCGCTGTTGTAGCTCTGCTTGATGCGGTAGCCCAGGCGGGAAGTGATCACCAGACCCTTGACCGGGGTGAGGTTGGCGAACACGGTACCGCGGATCTGCCAGCCTTCTTCCTTCTTCTGGTTGCGGTCACGGTAGATGAGCGGGTTCACACCGTCGCCTTCCAGGATCTTGGAAACGGCGTAGTACCAGCCCGGGTGATCTTCCGGTCCGTAGACCTTGACACCCTTGGCGATGGCGTCCTTCATGCCGAGGGGCAGCTCGTCGTAGGACGTAAAGTAGACCGGGGTGAGCGGGTCGATGATGAGGGTACCCAGCAGACCGGCGCTGCTGCCGGCGTACTCGGAGTGCTCGCCGATCTTCTGCTGCTGGCGGAACTCGACGGAGGTGTTGGTGCCGACGGTGAACCACTTCTTGATCTTGTAGTCGGCGTTGATCTGCGCGGTGAAGCGCTTGAAGGTATCGCTGTTGCCACGCGCCATACCGTCCTCGTCCACGTAGTTGAGGGACAGGAAGTAGGAGCCGCGGTCGTTGCCGCCCTGGGCGCCGAGGGTGTGGCTGTGGGTCACGCCCGTCCCGTACAGGACGTCAGCCCAGTTGGTGTCGGTCACGCCGTCCCACACACCGGTCTGGATGATCGTCTGGGTGTCGGGAAGCTGGCCGGCCTGCTGCTGCCAGTCGATGTACTGGGCGGCGTTCATGACCTGGGCGTGGTGGCCGAGGCTGCTGAGGGAAAGTTTATAGTTGTAGAAGATGTTGCCGTCCTTGTCCTTGTTCTTGGCGCCGTTCTTCGTGGTGATGAGCACGACACCGTTACCGGCCTGCGCACCGTAGATGGCGGCGGAGGCGGCATCCTTCAGGACCTCCATGGATTCGATCATGGAAGGATCGAGGTAGTCGATCTTGTCGACCTTCAGACCGTCCACGATGAGGAGCGGGCCGAGGCCGGAGCCGCTGTTGGAGGAGATACCGCGGACGCGGATGGAAGCTCCTTCACCCGGGGCGCCGGAGTCGTTGAAGATCTGCACGCCGGCGGCCTTGCCCTGGAGGGCGGCGGCAGCGTCGGAGGTGGAGCGGTTCTGGAGCTCGGTCTCGCGGACGGAGGCCACGGAGCCGGTCAGGTCGCTCTTGCGCTGGACGCCGTAACCGATCACCACGGTCTCTTCAAGCATCTCGTTGTCCTCCTCGAGGACGATGTTGAAGGTGGTGCGGTCGCCGACCGCGATGGTCTGGGGCTTGTAGCCGATGCTCTCGACGGAGATGGAAGATCCGGCGGGAACGCTGAGGGTGAAATTGCCGTCCAGGTCGGAAGCGGCACCGATGCGGGAATTCCCGACCACCGTCACGGCTGCGCCGATGACCGGCTCGCCGCCGGTATCCACGATCTTGCCGCTGATGGTACGGTTCTGGGCGGAGGCGCTGAAACCTCCCCAAACGGTGAGAAGTATCGCCAGGATACCTGTCACTTTCATCAGTTTTTTTAGCATGTGTGAAGTTGGTTAGATATGATAGTATAATAATGATTAATTGCTCGTTGGGGCCAGCGAACCAAAGGTAAAAAATCGTTTCATTCCTTAAAATAAACGCGAAACCCGGAACCATAACTTTGGTCCCGGGTTGATTCAAAATAGATAGTCAGAGAAATTTTTCGTTTTTCGGTCAGATGTAATAAAAAGGCTGAAAAACTTAACTAAACTTTTTGAAAACTTTTAAAATTCATTCATTCGGACTTGAACTTATTTTGCCAACTCCCTGGCCATCAGGTCTTCGAACTCATTGCGCGGCATCTGGCCGTCCAGGCAGATGAAAGTGACCTCGTCGGACTCGGCGGCGAGCATCACGAAGCCCTCGATGACCTTGTCGCTGCCGACCGTGTAGACGCGGACGGCCTGGCCGGAGTCCTTGGCCTCCATGAGCAGTTCGTAGTGGCCGGACTTGATGTAGCGTTCGGCGTCCGCGCGCAGGGAACCGTTGATGGAGGCGTTCTCGCTGTTGATGACGTACAGGCCCGTGAGCGAACGGATGATGGGGGAGAGGTTGACCTTGTCCTCGCCGACTTCCATGTCGGGGATGCGGCCCATCAGACGGAACATGGCCGGAGAGATGTAGACGGCGGAGACGTTCTCCGCGTCGGAGTATTTCTGGTAGATGGACTTGCCGTTCTGGGCAAAGGCGGAAACGGTGAGCAGCAGGGCTGCGAAAAGGATGATTATGCGTTTCATTGTTGGATCTTGTTAAGGTTGTTGTAGGGGAGGGTGGCGGTTTCTTCCGCGTCGCGGACGATGTCCATGCCGACGGACATCTTGCTGGAGATGGTCTGGAAGGTCTTCTCCACTTCGGCGTAGGCCAGGAGCGGATCGTCGAAGGTGTCTTTCGGGCCACGCTGCGGCAGCACGACCAGGGCTGCCGCAGCAGCCGCCACGGCCAGCGACGCGTAGGGGATCCAGCGGGCGGGGCGGGGCCGGGCGGCGTCCGCGAGTTCGCGGGCGGCCAGGGTCTCGCGCAGGCGGCGCTCCAGCCCGTCGGGGACGGGGGCGGCGCATTCCGTCGCTTTCTGCTCGAGTTCTTCGAGGCTGAGGTTCTCTATTTCTTCCAGGGTCTTCATATCACATTCTTCAGTTTTCGGCGTGCCTGCGAGAGCAGCACGCGCAGGGTAAGCTGGTTCATTCTGGTTCGCTCCGCGATCTCCTCGTAGGAGAGCCCGTCCAGGGTCCGGAGCGTGAGCACTTCGCGCTGCCTGTCAGGCAGGGACTTGACGGCGGCCAGGACCTTGGCGAGGCGCTCTTTCTGGTCCACGGCCTCGTCCTGCCGGCCGGGCCATTCCGGCTCGGGCAGGGCCTCGGGCGTCTCCATTTTCCGGCTGCGCCGGATGCGGTCCAGGCAGAGGTTGCGCAGGACGCGGAGCCCGTAGCCCTTGGGGTTGCGGATGCCGTCCAGGGCGTCCCGGCCGCTCCAGAGCTTGAGGAAGAGTTCCTGGACGGCGTCTTCCGCCTCGGCCTCATCCTCGAGGATGTAGTAGGCCACGCGGTAGAAGTCGCCGGACAGGGACAGCCACTCGTTCTGGAAGCGCGCGTTCGTCATCGGGACATCATCTGGCTGGCAGCCTCCATCGGAATGGAGCCGAAGAGGCAGATGAGCGCGCAGTTGCCGGGGGTGCTGAGGATGAAGTCGCGGATCGTGCCCGTGCTCTCGTCCACGACGCCGAAGATCTGCAGGGAAGCGTCGCTGTCCTTGGCCTCCATCAGCAGCTCCCGGCCGTCCAGGGCGCGGGCGATGCGGCTGTTGAGCCGGTGGCGGACGTCGGGCGCCGCCTCCTCGTACTCGAGCACGGTCACGCTCTTGATGCCGCGCAGGGCTTCCCGGATCTGGCGGGTGTCCTCATCGTTGCCCGCATGGCGGATGACGCCCTTGAGCGCCGCCGTCGCCAGCCAGCCGACCTTGACCACCTCGACACCGTCGTAGTGGCGGTACTCAGAAATGATGGAGGAAACCTCCGAGCGGGAAACCTTGCGGTCTGGACCGGCCGCGACGGCCGTCAGGGGCAGCAGCAAGGCGAAAATCAAAAATAACTGTTTCAGGTTCATGTCGGTTTTGTTCAATGTTCCGATGAATAGACGAACACGCGCAGAAATTGTTAATAAGAAAACAGCCGTTTTTTCCTGTGAGCTGTAAATATTTGTCTATTAATGAAATACTGTTTTGTGCTCCCCCGAAAACAGGGATAGTACAAAACAGTAAGTATCAGAGAATCAATTAATTGCTGCTCACGGGGCTAGACCGGATCCGGGAGGATGATGACCACCGTGCCCACCTTGACCTGCGCCTTCAGGTCGAGGATGTCCTCGTTGCGCAGACGGATGCAGCCCTCGGTGGCACGGGAGCCGATGCTCTCCGGGAAGGGGGTGCCGTGGATGCCGATGTCCCAGAAGCCCGGCACGTCCAGGCGCAGGAACCAGGGACCGTAGGCGTCCTTGATGGGACCCTTGCCGTCCTTGAAGTCGTGCGTCAGGCCCTTGGCGT
>JAGCYX010000045.1 GCA_017960585.1 Bacteroidales bacterium | reverse complement strand
TGTCTCCTTCACGAAGACCGAGTATGAACTCCTGAAACTCTTCCTTGAGAACCGGGGGAAGGTGTTTTCACGGGATCAGCTGCTGTCGGCCGTTTGGCCTGACGATGTCATTGTCACACCCCGCACGGTGGATGTAAACATAACCCGCATTCGCAAGAAAATCGGTCCTTATGGAGATGCTTTTGTCGCCAAGGCCGGGTTCGGGTATTCTTTTCAGGAATAACTCCGAATCGATGGTATGAAGTAATTAGAGCATTTATCGGTCTCTTTGGTTCTTTGGTCTGAAAGAAAAAGGTGACCAAATGTGTCCAAATTTGGGGGACACAAAAAAACAAGACTTTGTAAAGTGTTTGGAAATAAACAACTTACAAAGTCCTGTTGTGCCTCGGGCGGGACTCGAACCCGCACGGCCGTTTCGGGCCAAGGGATTTTCTTGCCACTATGGCTTTCGCCACCAGTCACTGTTTGTGGTCCGGACTATTCCTTCACCATGGATCCAGGATCTTTAGGTGTGTCGTGTCTAGTCTCTGCACCTTCCTCCCGCAGGAGGCTTGGCTCAAGATTACCATCGGCTTTACCCGTTAAGGCTTCCTTGACTTTACGACATTCTACATCGTTCTTTTCAGAACGTGCACTCAATTTTGTCTAAGTCCCTCGTGTCTACCATTCCACCACCAAGGCGTGGGGGCAAAGATACTGCTTTTTTGGCTCCTATGCAATTACCGTACAATGAAATGTGTCGTCTCAAACGCCTGCCGTCAACAGGTGTCCACTATATCGGCCTCTGGTGCAATCTATTTGTACACCTCCCCCGCCGAACACTCCATTTGGGCCCAAAGCGCCGACAGGTATCCACATAGAACGTTCAGAATGCCATTTTGCTGGACACCTGTCGTATGGCGTTAAGTCTATGAGCGGGAAGTGGTTGATGGTGAGGGAATAAACGTTTTGTACTCCCCCGGATTGCGGGAGAGTACAAAATGGTAAACCGCTTATTGATAGCTAGTTATTGCTCACAAGCTCCGAGTGTGGAGGTTGAGGACCACCGCCGAAGCCGACTTCGGAGGCCTACCGGCCGACCGAGGGGGTCCGGGGGAACCCTCCACCGGGCATAAAGAAGCCGCGCTGCTCGGTCTGGGCGTTGGGGTCGATAGCTTTGGCGATGATCTCGGCCATCTTGCGGTCGCCCTGCTGGGTTGGATGGATGCCATCCTCCTGGTAGAGGGCCTCCTGGCCGGTAAACGCCGCGTGGAGGTCGATAACCTCGAGTTTGTTCTTCTTGGCGGCCTCCTGAATGGCGGGGATCTCCTCCTCAACGATGAGCTTCTCGTTGATGGTCCAGCTGTCCTTGAGCGCCGGGATCGGCGTGCACACAAAGATGCGGGGCTTCGAAGGCAGCGCCTTCAGCGCATCGATCATCTTCTGCAAATCGGCGGAGAACGCCTTCCGGTTCGTCCAGTTCTGCGTCTTGGTATCGTTCGTGCCCAGCTTGATCACGACCACCTGGGGCTGGAACGCCAGCGCGTCCTCCCAGGCGAGTTCGTTCATATACGGCAGGTCGCCGGTGTTCATCATCGTGCGGGCGCTCACGCCCAGATTCTTCACGAAATAGCCGTCGCCCAGCATCGTCTGCATCTGGGCCGGATAGCCGTTCACCGTGCGCAGATCAATGCCGTGACCGTCGGTGATGCTGTCGCCGATGCAGGCCACGCGGACGGCGTCCTGCTTCGGCGCCTTCAGGTTGTCCAGCCAGGCGGACAGGTCGGACACCATCTGGTCGTGATAGGCGAAGAACGGCATATAGCCGTAGCCGTGGCCGCCGGTCGGATAGATGTGGATCGAGCAGCTGTTGCCGGCATTGCGCATCGCGGTATAGTAGGCGATGGCGTTCGGCACGGGCGGCACCAGGTTGTCGTCGCTCGAGAGCACGAGGAACGCGGGCGGCGTGATGTGGCTGCGTACCTGGTACTGGTTACTGTAGAGCCGCACCAGCTCAGGATCCTTCTGGTTGTCGCCCAGCAGGCCGTCCAGCGAGCCCTGATGCGTACCGGGGCCCATCGTGATCACCGGATAGACCAGGATCTGGAAATCCGGACGCAGCTCGTACGGCGTGTGCGTGGCAATCGTCGAGGCGAGGTGGCCGCCGGCGGAGGAGCCCATGATGCCCACGTCGCGCGGGTTCAGCTTCCAGACCGCCGCGCTGTCGCGCACGATGCGGATGGCCGTCTCCACGTCCGTGATGGGAAGGGTCCGATCCCCGTGGGGAATCCGATAGTTCACGAGCATGAAGGCGATGCCCCGCTCATTGAAGAACGGCGCCCAGGCAGCACCCTCGTGGGTGTTGGACAGCACGGCATAGCCGCCGCCCGGGCAGTCGACCACGGCACGGCCGGTCGGCTCCTGCGGCAGGTAAACCACCATCTGGGCGGCCCAGTCCGGGGTCAGGTCCAGCGTAAACTGACGGACCGGCTTGGCGAGTCCTTCCGGCTCGGCGGCCTGCCCGAAGGGGAAGCCGCCCGGCTGCGCACCGGCGGTCATCGCGACCGCCAGCAGCAAGGAAACAAACAGCGTCTTTTTCATATCCGTAAAGTTAGAAATATTTCTTCTCCTGGCGATCCAACGCGATGAAAATAAACAACATCACGGAGAACGCCCACAGCGACGACCCGCCGTAGCTCAGCAGCGGCAGCGGGATGCCGATCACCGGCATCAGACCAATTGTCATGCCAATATTGATGAACAGGTGCATGAACAGGCACGCCGCCAGACAGTAGCCGTACACCCGCGTGAACGCCTCCCGGCTCCGCTCCGCGTTGTTCAGGATGCGCCAGATCATAAACACATACAGCCCGATGACGATCAGGCAGCCCAGGAAGCCCCACTCCTCGCCCACCGTGCAGAAGATGAAGTCGGTGCTCTGCTCCGGCACGAAACCGTAGGTCGTCTGCGTCCCCTGCAGGTAGCCCTTGCCCCCGAAGCCGCCGGAGCCGATGGCGATCATCGACTGCCGCACGTTGTAGCCCACGCCGGAAGGATCCTCCTTCAGCCCCAGCAGCACCTCGATGCGCTTGCGCTGGTGGTCCTGCAGCACGTTGTTGAACACGAAGCCCGTGGCCAGGATCACGACCACCCCGGCGAAGAACGACAGCAGCGTCCGGTAGAAACTGCGGCGCCGGAGGTTGATCTCCTCCCGGCGGCTGCTGCGCAGCACCTGGATGAAATAGACGGCGCACACCACGAACAGCACCGCCACTGAGATCCACCACTGCGTCACGAGCGTGAGGATGAAGAGCAGGATGGCCATCCCCATCAGGAACAGCCACCAGCCCGACAGCCCCTCGCGATAAAGCACGAAGATGAAGCCCACGTACACCAGCGCAGAACCCGTCTCGCTCTCGCCCAGGATCGCCAGCATCGGCAGGCCGATGATGGCCAGCACCGCCATCAGGTGCTTGCGGTTGGAAAAGCGGAACACCGGCCGGCTCATCACCGACGCCAGCACCAGCGAGGTGGTGATCTTCGAGATCTCCGCCGGCTGGAACTTCACCGGCCCCAGCTCGAACCACGAATGCGAGCCCTTGACGTCCTTGCTCACGAAGATGACCAGCACCAGCAGGAAGAACACGATGATGTAGCCGTATGGCGAGAGCACCTCCCACACCCGCGGATTGATGACGAAGAGAATGAAGATATCCAGCACGAACGCCGTCAGCATCCAGATGGCCTGCTTGCCGCTGCGCGCCGACCAGTCGAAGATGGACGACGGCTCCGTGGAATGGATCGATGCGTAGATATTCAGCCAGCCGATCAGCACCAGCAGCAGGTAGGCTCCCACGAGCCACCAGTCCACCGTCTTTCCAAGCCCCCGGTCCAGGGATCCGGGCATTCCATCCGCGTAGCGCATAATCAGAAGAATCGGGTGGTCATCAGGCGGTCTTCCAGGTACTTTCGCTCCGGAGAGATCTCCCCGCGGAGATACTTCTCCAGCATCAGCGACGCCACCGGCAGCGCCCAGGTGGCGCCGAAGCCGGCGTTCTCGACATACGCGGCCACGGCGATCTTGGGATCGTCCTTGGGCGCGAAACAGATGAACACGGAATTGTCCTTGCCGTGCGGATTCTGGGCGGTGCCGGTCTTGCCGCACACGTCCAGGCCCGGGATGCGGGCGCTGAAGGCGGTGCCGCCCGCCGAGCCGCCGCCGTTCACGGCCATATACATACCCTTCACGGCCGTATGGAAGTGGGCCGTGTCCACCATCGTGTACTGCCGCTCCTTGAACTTCGGATCGATCTCCACACCCTCGGAGTCCTTCACGATATGGGGGATGTAGTAGTAGCCGCGGTTGGCCATGATCGCCGCCAGGTTCGCGATCTGGAGCGGCGTGGCGCCGATCTCGCCCTGGCCGATGGACAGGGAGATGACGGTCTGGAAGCGCCAGCGCCCCTTGCCGTACATCTTGTCGTAATAGGCGGAGGTCGGGATGTTGCCGCCCAGCTCGGACGGGAAATCGCTGCCCAGCTTGCGGCCGAAACCGAAGCTCAGCACGTACTCGCGCCAGGCGTCGAACGCATCCGCGGTGGTCTTATAGTTCTTGTTCTCCAGGATGTTGCGGAGGACGTAGCAGAAATAGCCGTTGCAGGACGTGGCGATGGCGCTCAGCAGGTCCAGCGGCGAGGCGTGGCCGTGGCAGCCGAGCCGCCGGTTGCCGCCGTACAGGAAGCCGTGACTGCAGGGATAGGTGTTGGACGGCTTCAGGACGCCCTCCTGCAGGCCAATCAGGCCGTTGATCAGCTTGAACACCGAACCCGGCGGATAGGACGCCATCACCGTGCGGTTGAACATCGGCTTGCGCGGATTGCGGGAGATCTCGGCGTAGTGCTTGCCGATGTCGCTGAGCACGTCCACGTCGATACCCGGGCTGGACACCATGGCGAGGATCTCCCCGGTGGACGGCTCGATGGCCACGACGGACCCTACCTTGCCCTCCATCAGGCGCTGGCCGTACTGCTGCAGGTGCGCGTCGATCGTGGACACGACATCCTTACCGGGCTCGGCCTCCTTGTCCTCCTCGCCGTCCTTGTAGGGCGACTGGAGCCGGTTGTGCGAGTCGCGCAGATAGACGTGGTAGCCCTTGACGCCGCGCAGCTGCTCCTCCATCGCGGCTTCCAGACCGGTCTTGCCCACGTAGTCGCCGGAACGGTAGTCGGGATGCGTCTTGATGAAGTCGGCGTCCACCTCGGAGATGTAGCCGAGCAGGTTGCCGCCGGCGTTGAAGGGGTACTGGCGCACGCTGCGCACCTCGGCCTTGAAGCCGGGGAAGCGATAGGCCTCCTCCACGAAACGGATATAGTTCTCCTGCGGGATATGCTTGAGGAAGGAAAGCGTCTGGTAGCCGATGCGGCTGCGGTACTGGCGGTAGTAGGCCATACGCTCGCGGACGAAATCCGCCTCCACGCCCAGCGCGTCCGCCAGGGCCAGCGTGTCGAACGGCGCCACGTCGCGCGGCGTCACGGTAATGTCGTAACAGACCTCGTTGCCCACCAGGATCTCCCCGTTGCGGTCGTAGATGACTCCGCGCGGCGGGTAGATGTAGTTGTAGACCATCGAGTTGTTCGACGCATCCACCTTGTAGCGGTCGTTCACGATCTGGATGTAGAACAGCTTCGCGAGCAGGATGCCGGCGACCACCAGCAACCCGACTACCAGCCGGTTTTTGCGGTTCATTTCCATCGTTCGCCGGAATCTTCAAGATACAGGTAGGCCACGGCCAGGGACACGACGGTGCTCGCCAGCAGGGAGAGCACGAACTTGAGGATCCGGAAGCCCAGGGAATACATCCCCGCGCTGTCCACCCAGATGTAGATGAGCAGGAAGAGCGCCGTGAGCAGCGCGATGGCCAGCGCGAATTTCGCCCAGCCGTGGCGGTGGAACGACAGGTCCTCGCCACGGGCGAAAATCTCCTGGCCGAACACGATGCGGATCAGCCGGCGGCGGAAGAAGGCCACGGGCACCAGGGCCAGGGCGGTCAGGCCGATCTGCCCGTTCACGAAGAAATCGGTCACCAGCCCCAACAGGAAGGCCAGCAGCATCACCCGCAGCGTACTGCGCTCCGGCGGCAGGCAGAGCAGCAACCCCGGCAGATAAGCGACGAAGAGGTACGGCGACACGTTGAAATAATTCCACAGGGCCGCCTGCGCCAGGACCAGCAGGATAAACTTGATCGTGGACTGTTTCATCGCTTCTTCTCCTCCTTTTCTTCCACGGCCTCCAGGGCCCTGATTTCCGAGCGTGCGAGGTTCTCCACCACGGTCACGTAACGCACCGAGGCGAGATCCTGGAACAGCATCACCTCCACCTGGCGCGTGGAGCCGTCCACGATGCGGCTGTCCCCCGTGACCCCGATCGGGATGTCCGGCGGGAACAGCGTCGAGAAGCCGCTCGTCCGCACGGTATCGCCGGGCGACACGGCCACGTGCGGCGCCAGGTCGCGCAGGATGGCGCGCCCCGAACTTTTTCCGTCCCAGGACAACGGGGCCACGAGTTCGGAATGGCCGAGCCGGGCGCCCACGCTCAAGTCCGGGTTCATCAGCGTCACGCCGTACGAGTAATGCTTGTCCACGGCTTCGACGACGCCCACCACGCCCCGGTCGGAAATGATGCCGGACTGGGGATGGATGCCGTCTTCGGAGCCTTTATTGAGAATGATGTAGTTATGGACCCGGTTGCGGCTCATCTTGACCACGGTCGCGGGCGTGTAGCGGTAATTCGCCTTCTCCCGCGCGACCAGACGCTCCAGCTCCTCCCGCTCCACGTCGAGCAGCTCATAGGCCCGCAACTGCTCCTGCAGGCGGGCGTTCTCGGCCTGGAGCTCCTGGTTGAGCGCGTCCAGCCGGAACTGGCTGCGGACCGTCTCCCCGCTGCCCCAGAGGAAAGCCATCGTCCGGTGCGACGCGCGGTTGATCCAGATGCCTTGCGGGATCGACGTGCTGCGCAACAACACGAGCGCAGCAACTTCCAACAGGATGAAAGTTGCCGCGCTGAGTAGGAAGGAAGATGGCTTCTGACCGGACATCCTAACGCATCAGGAAGGAGTACCGGTCCGTATGCTTAAGGGCCTCGCACGTGCCGCGCGCCACAGCGTGGAGCGGATCATCGGCCACGTGGAACTTGATGTTGACCTTGTCCTGGAAGCGCTTCGCCAGGCCGCGGAGCAGGGCGCCGCCGCCGGACAGATAGATGCCGTTCTCCACGATGTCGGCGTAGAGCTCCGGCGGGGTGTTCTCCAGCACGTGGAGGATGGACGCTTCGATCTTGGCGATGGACTTGTCGAGGCAGTGGGCGATCTCCTGGTGGGCGATCGTGGCCTCGACCGGGTGCGCCGTCATAAGGTTCGGGCCGCGGACGACGAAGGGCTCCGGGGTCTCCTCCTCCGTCAGGTCGGGAATCACCGCGCCGATCGCCATCTTGATCTTCTCCGCCGTGATCTCGCCCACCTTGATGTTGTGCTGCTGGCGGAGATAGTACTGGATGTCGCTCGTGAACACGTCGCCGGCCGTACGGATGCTGTCCTGGATCACCAGGCCTCCCAGGGAGATCACGGCGATCTCCGTGGTGCCGCCGCCGATGTCGACGACCATGTTGCCCTGCGGGGCCTCCACGTTCAGGCCGATACCGAGTGCGGAGGCCATCGGCTCGAAGATGAGGAAGACGTCGCGGCCGCCGGCGTGCTCCGTAGAGTCGCGCACGGCGCGGATCTCCACCTCCGTGGAGCCGGAAGGGATGCCCACCACCACCTTGAGGTTCGGGGTGAAGAGCTGGCGGCGACGGCCGCCGGCCTGCTTGATGAAGCCGCGGATCATCATCTCCGCCGCATTGAAGTCGGCGATCACGCCGTCGCGCAGCGGGCGGACGGTCTTGACGCCCGGGCTGGTGCGCTCGTGCATCAGCTTGGCCTGGGTACCCAGGGCGATGCACTTGCCAGTATTGTTGTCGATGGCCACGATGCTCGGCTCGTCCAACACGATCTGGTCATTCTGGTAAATGACGGTGTTGGCGGTGCCCAGGTCGATAGCCAGCTCCTGATTCAGGAATGAAAATGCCATATCTTTTTTGCTGTTTTTTTGAATTACAAATGTAAATAAAAATCCGTAATTTTGTGGAAGAAAAAATCGTTTTATGCGCAGAATTATATACGGAATTTTCGTGGCCGGCGGCACGGGCACCCGGATGGGCGGAGACGTCCCCAAGCAGTTCCTGCCGCTGGACGGCCGCCCCATTCTCCAGTGCACCATCGAGCGCTTCCTGGAGGCGGAGCCGGAGATGAAAATCATCACCGTTCTGCCCAAGGCCCACTTCCAGACCTGGAAAGATCTCTGCGCCATCCACTCGTTCCACTGCCCGCAGACTTTCGTCGCAGGCGGCCTGACCCGTTTCCATTCCGTGCAGAATGCGCTCAAGAAAGTGCCCGACGGAGCCATCGTGTCCATCCACGACGGCGTGCGGCCGCTGATCAGCCCGGAGCTGGTGCGCCGCATGCTGGACCGCCTCCAGCGGGGCGAATGCCGCGCCCTGCTGCCCGTCCTGCCGGTCACGGACACGCTCCGCTCCACGGACCCGTCCGTCCCCGACCCGGACCGCTCCCGCACCGTGTCCGTGCAGACGCCGCAGATCTTCCGTTCGGAAGACATCAAGGCCGCCTACACGCTGGCCTACGACCTCTCATTCACGGACGACGCCTCCGTGGCGGCGAGAAAAGGAATACCGCTCGCCTTCGAGCCGGGCGAGCGGTTCAATCTCAAAATCACGACTCCCGAGGACCTCGTCCTCGCAGAAGCCATCCTTACACGCCAGCGCTAGGGTGGAAGCTGGTGGTCTTGTAGTCCTTGACCCACACCTCACGCTCGAAGGACTGGTCGAGCGAGATCATCGTGTCCGTGGACTGGATGTACGGGATGCGCTGGATGGTGTTCAGCAGGATGCTCATCAGGTGCTCGTTGTCGAAGCAGTACACCTTCAGGAACAAGGCGGCCTTGCCCGTCACGAAGTGGCATTCCACGATCTCGGGAATGTGCTTGAGCGCCGCCACCACGTCGGGATACTTGTTGTCTTCCGACAGGTTCACGCTGATGAACGCGCAGACGTTCAGTCCCAGGGCGCCGGGCTTGACGACCATCCGGGAACCGGTGATGACCCCGTTGCTCTCCATCTTGTGGACCCGCTGATGGATGGCGGCCCCGGAGATGCCGCATTCCCGGGCGATTTCCAGGAAGGGCATCCGCGCGTTGTTGACCAGATAGGAGAGGATTTTCCGGTCGATCGCGTCGATCTGGTAATTTGACATAGACTACTAACTATTTGCTATTCTTGAATCTGCGGGGCTTGGCGGAGGTGTCGGCCGCGGGAGCCGCATCGATGATGCGGCGGCAGTCCTCCTCGGTCAGTGCAGCGGCGTCCGTCCCGCGCGGGATGCGGAAATTGCGGCCGTCGTACTTGATGTAGGGGCCGTAACGGCCGTTCAGCACGGAGATGCCCGCCGCCTCGAACTCCCGGATCACCGGGGTCGCCGAGGCACCCGAGACCGCATCCTGCACCAGGCGGATGCACTCTTCCTGGCTGATGCGCAGCGGGTCGGCGCCGCGGGGCAGGGAGATATTCTTGTCTCCGTATTTGATGTAGGGGCCGTAGCGGCCCTTGAGCACCTGGATGTCCACGCCGTCCAGGGAACCGACCCGGCGCGGGAATTCCAGCAACTTGAGCGCCTCCTCGAGCGTCAGCGTCTCGATGAGCTGGCCCTTGGCCAGGCTGGCCGACTGCTTGTCTTCGCCCTCGCCTTTCTGGACGTAGGCGCCGAACTGCCCGAAGCGGGCGACCACGGTCTTGCCGTCGGCGGGATCCGTGCCAAGCACGCGCTCCACGTGGGTGTACTGGCCGTCGTGCATGGAGGCGTCCACCTTCTTGTGGAAGTCGCCGTAGAAGGAGGCGATGACCTCGTTCCAGACCAGCTTGCCCTCGGCGATGCGGTCGAAATCCTGCTCCACGTCGGCCGTGAAATCGTAGTCCATGATGCGCGGGAAATTCTCCACGAGGTAGTCCGACACGACGATGCCGATCTCCTGCGGGATCAGTTTGCCGCGCTCCGCGCCCACGGTCTCGGTCTTGGCGGCGGTGGCCACCACGCCGCCCTTGAGGGTCAGGTTCGTCACCGGGACCTTGCGGCCCTCGACGTCGCCCTTGAAGATGTAGCCGCGGCCGGTGGTCAGCGTGGAAATGGTCGGCGCATAGGTGGACGGGCGGCCGATGCCCAGCTCCTCGAGCTTCTTGACCAGCGTGGCCTCGGAGTAGCGGGGTGCGGCCTGCGTGAACTTGCATTCGGCGGACACGCCCTTCTCGATGAGCGGATCGCCGATCTTCATCGGCGGCAGGATGGTGTTGTCCTCCTGCACGTCGTCGTCGCTGCTCTCCATATAGAGCTTCAGGAAGCCGTCGAAGAGCACTTCCGTGGCCTGGATGCCGTACTGCTCGGGGCGCTTGTCGGACGCCACCCTGATGGCGGTGCCGACCACCTTGGCCTCGGACATCTGCGAGGCGACGGTACGCTTCCAGATCAGCTCATAGAGCTTCTTCTCCTGGGCCGTGCCCTCGATCTCCGTGTTGGCGATGAAGGTCGGGCGGATGGCCTCGTGGGCCTCCTGTGCGCCCTTCGAATGCGTCTTGTACTGGCGCGGATGGGAATATTCCGGACCGAAATTGTCGAGGATGTACTGCTTCGCGGTGCCGAGCGCCAGCGAAGACAGGTTCGTGGAGTCGGTACGCATATAGGTGATGAGACCGCGCTCGTAGAGCCCCTGCGCCAGGCGCATCGTCAGGCTCACGGGATAGCGCAGCTTGCGGGAAGCCTCCTGCTGCAGCGTGGAGGTCGTGAACGGGGCGGCCGGATAGCGGACGGCGTCCTTCTTCTCCACGGTGGCGACGCTGTACGTCGCGCCGATGCTGTCCTCCAGGAACTGCCGAGCCTTCTCCAGCGTGTCGAAACGGGCGTCCAGCAGGCCTTTGACCTTGACGCCGCCGGCCACGAACTGGGCCTCCACCTTATAATAAGGGGTACTCTGGAACCCCATGATCTCCTTCTCGCGGTCCACGACCAGACGCAGCGCCACGGACTGCACGCGGCCGGCCGACAGGCCCCGCTGGATCTTGCGCCAGAGGATCGGGGACAACTCGAAGCCGACCAGGCGGTCCAGGACGCGGCGCGCCTGCTGGGCCTGCACCAGGTTGTCGTCGATGTCGCGCGGCGTCTCGATGGCGTGCAGGATGGCGTCTTTGGTGATCTCGTGGAAAACGATGCGGCGCGTGCGGCTGCGGTCCAGTCCCAGGGCCTCGACCAGGTGCCAGGAAATGGCCTCTCCCTCACGGTCCTCATCGGAAGCCAGCCAGACCAGCTGCGCCTCTCCGGCGGCCTTCTTGAGTTCGGCCACCACTTTCTTCTTCGCAGCCGGCACGACGTACTCCGGCGTAAAGCCGGCGGCGACGTCCACGCTCAGCTTCTTGTCCTGCAGGTCGCGGATGTGTCCGAAGCTGGACTTGACCGTGAAATCCTTGCCTAAATATTTCTGTATGGTCTTCGCCTTGGCCGGCGACTCGACGATGACTAAATTCCCCGCCATTTTCTTCTCTTTTCTATTTCGAACTGCAAAGAAAATCAGAAACTCGGTAAAATTCAAAATTTAATCGTTAATTTTGCGCTCGTTAAGCGGGGTCATAATTATAATTATGACAAATTTTTTGCGATGAAAGAGACTACCAAGAAGAAGATTGTCAAGTGGTTTTGGATCCTGGTCGCGGCTCCTTTCGCCCTGGTGTTCGTCCTCCTGCTGCTGGTGGGCATCTTTGCCAAGATCCCTTCCTTCGAAGAGCTGGAACACCCGGACAACAAGCTCGCCACCCAGGTGATCGCCGAGGACGGAGAGGTCCTCGCCACCTTCCATATCGAGAACCGTACCTATGTAAGTTATAACGAGCTTTCCCCGCACCTGGTGCACGCCGCCGTGGCCACGGAGGACGCCCGTTTCTACAAGCATTCCGGCATCGATATGAAGGGTCTCGCCCGCGTGCTCTTCAAGACCCTCCTGATGCGCGATTCCAGCCAGGGCGGCGGCAGTACCATCACCCAGCAGCTCGCCAAGACCCTCTACCCGCGCCAGAGCAATCCCAACAAGCTCCAGATGATCTTCATCAAGCTCAAGGAGTGGATCACCGCCGTCAAGATCGAGCGGGACTACACCAAGGACGAGATCGTGGACATGTACCTCAACTCCATCTTCTTCGGCAGCAGCGCATACGGCGTCAAGGCCGCTTCGGAGACCTACTTCGCCAAGGAACCGGCCGACCTAACGGTCGAGGAGGCCGCCCTGCTGGTGGGTATGGTCAACAAGCCCACCCGCTACAACCCCGTCCTCAACCCCGACCTCTCCCTGGAGCGCCGCAACTTCGTGATCGGCCAGATGGAGAAGAACGGCTACCTGACCCGCGCCGAGCGGGATTCCATCCGCCAGGTCCCCATCACCCTGAACTTCCAGGTGCAGGACCACAACGCCGGCCACGCCCCCTACTTCCGCGACATGCTGCGCCGCGACATGCAGGCCCAGAAGCCCAAGCGCTCCGACTACCAGTGGGAGGAGGACTACGCACACGATTCGCTCCGCTGGCGCGACGATCCCATCTACGGCTGGCTCAACAAGCACAAGAAGAGCGACGGCACGCCCTACGACCTCGACCGGGACGGCCTGCGCATCTATACTACCATTCATTATAAGATGCAGCAGTACGCCGAGGAGGCCGTAGCGGAGCATATGGGGACCAACCTCCAGAAGGCCTTCGACCGCGAACTCAAGGGCAAGCGCAACCGCCCGTTCGCGAACGACGTCACGCCCAAGATGGCCGAGACCCTGATGAACCAGGCCCGCAGGTGGAGCGACCGCTACCGCATGCAGCACCGCGCCGGCAAGAGCGACGCCGAGATCATGGCCCAGTTCTCCAAGCCCGAGAAGATGCGCGTCTTCGCGTGGAACGCCAAGGGCTACATCGACACCACCATGACGCCGGACGACTCCATCCGCTACTACAAGAGCTTCCTGCGCTGCGGCTTCATGGCCATCGAGCCCAACACGGGCTACATCCGCGCCTACGTCGGCGGCCCCAACTACCGCTACTTCAAGTATGACAACGTCCGGCAGGGCAAACGGCAGGTCGGTTCGACCATCAAGCCCTACCTCTATACATTGGCGATGCAGGAGGGCATGACCCCCTGCGACCGCATCGTCCTTCTGCCGCAGACCTTCGTGCTGCCCAACGGCGACGTCTGGACGCCGCGAAGCACCGACAAGGCGGAGATGATCGGCCAGACCGTGACCCTGCGCTGGGGTCTCGCCCACAGCTCCAACAACGCCTCGGCCTTCCTGATGAAGGAGCTCGGCCCGGCGGCGCTCGTCCGCATGGTCCACCAGATGGGCGTGCAGACGCACCTGGAGGAGGTGTACTCTCTCTGCGTGGGTGCGGCGGAAGTCCCCGTCTTCGACATGGTGTCCGCCTACAACACCTTCCCTTCGCATGGCACCTACGTCACGCCGCAGTACGTCTATAAGATTACGGACAACGACGGCCGCGTGATCGAGGAGTTCACCAACCAGAAGCGCGACGCCATCTCCGAGCAGACGGCCTACCTGATGGTGAACATGATGCGCGGCGTGGTCAACGAGGGCACGGGCAACCGCCTGCGCTCCGTGTACGGCCTGCGCGGCGAGATCGCCGGCAAGACCGGTACGACCAACGACAACTCCGACGGCTGGTTCATCGGCTACACGCCGAACATCACCGCCGGCGCCTGGGTGGGCGGCGAGGACCGCAACGTCCACTTCTCCTCCACGGCCCTGGGCCAGGGCGCCAACGCCGCCCTCCCGATCTGGGGCATCTGGATGAAGAAGTGCCTCGCGGACCCGACCATCGGCTGGTCCATGGACAACGACCACTTCCTCGCGCCGACCGGCGGCGCGCTCGAATACAACTGCGCCACCGACGGCACCTTCCTCGGCGGCTACGGCGACGACTACGCCGGCCAGGACGGCAGCGGGGCGCGGGACAAGGAAGAAGAATACTATTTCAACTAAGATATGAGCAAGTACAAGACCATCGCCGTGGTGTACGGCAGCGATTCGTCCGAATGGGAGGTCTCCTGCCGGAGCGGCGAATTCGTCGCCTCCCGCATCGACGGAAACGAATACGACGTCTACGAGATCTTCGCCCGCTTCGGCAAGTGGCAGCTCGTGGCCGCCAAGAAGCGCAATTCCATGCGCGTCACTTTCCCGGAGGGAGCCCGCCCCGAGATCGAGAAGAACGACTTCTCCGTCCAGGTGCTGGGCGAGCGCGTCAAGTTCGACTTCGCCTACATCGTCCAGCACGGCGCGCCGGGCGAGACCGGCCAGATCGAGGGCTACCTCGAGATGCTCGGCATCCCGTGCAGCACCTGCGACTCGAGTACCTGCTCGATCGTCTTCGACAAGTACGCCTGCAAGTGCTACATCCGCGAGCTGGGGCTGGCGAAGTGCGCCCCGGACGTGTTCATCCGCCACGGCATGGACCACGCGGAAGCGCAGGCCGAGGTGGCGCGGAAGCTCAAGTTCCCCGTGTTCGTGAAGCCCACCCAGGGCGGTTCCAGCTTCGGCGTCACGCGCGTGCTGCGGCCGGAGGACGTCGCCCCCGCCGTGCAGTTCGCCTTCAGCGAGAACGACACCGTGCTCATCGAGCAGGGCGTCACCGGGCGCGAGCTCACCTGCGCGGCCTATTTCGACGGCGAGAAGGTGCAGACCCTGCCGCTCATCGAGATCGTCACGGACAACGACTACTTCGACTACGACGCCAAGTACAACGGCCATAGCCAGGAAATCTGCCCGGCGCCCGTCTCCGACGAGGTCCGGCAGCTGGTGCAGGAGACCACGGCGCGGATCTACTTCCGCCTGGGCTGCCGGGGCGTCGTCCGCATGGACTGGATCCTCGCCGAGGACGGTCTGTACTTCCTGGAGATCAACACCATCCCGGGCATGACGAGCGCCTCGCTCGTGCCGAAGATGGTGCGCACCGCCGGTCTGGACATGACCGCCTTCCTGAGCACCATCATCGAGAACTGCTAGTGCTCCTGTCCGCCTTCATCCGCGACGGCGCAGCCCGTCTCGAAAAGCTTTACCCTTCGCCGGAGGCGAGGGGTTTGGTTTTGATGCTCTGCCGCGAGCGGCTGGGGGTGACGAACTATACCCACATCGTGGAGCCGGAGCGCACCGTGCCTGCGGAGCAGCTGCCGGAACTGGAGGAGGATCTGCGGCGCCTGTGTACCGGCGAGCCCATCCAGTACGTGCTGGGCTTCGCTGAGTTCTGCGACCGGCGTTTCGCCGTGGGGCCGGGGGTGCTGATCCCGCGGCCGGAGACGGAGCAGCTCGTGGCCGAGGCCGTCCGGACGCTGCGCGAGATGGAGCTGGAGCACCCCGCGCGCGTACTCGACCTCTGCACTGGCTCGGGCTGCATCGCCTGGACCCTCGCCCTCGATCTCCCGGGCACCGAGGTCATCGGAGTCGATGTGTCGGAAACGGCGCTGGGCTATGCCCGGCAGCAGTTCGCCGGATCTCCCCGTCATTCCCGACCTGATCGGGAATCTCCCTCATTCGCCGGCTTGACCGGCGAATCCCCTTCCTTCCTTCAGTCCGACATCCTGGATACGGAGCAGGCGTTCGAGGGCGGGCCCTTCGACCTGATCGTCAGCAACCCGCCGTACGTCTGCGAGCGCGAGCGGGCGCAGATGCGCCCCAACGTCCTCGACTGGGAACCCGGCCTCGCCCTCTTCGTCCCCGACGACGACCCGCTCCGCTTCTACCGCGCCATCGCCCGCTGGGCGCAGCGCTTCCTGCGGCCCGGCGGCGTCGGTCTCGTCGAAATCAACCAGGAACTCGGCCCCGAAACCGCCGCCCTCTTCCGCGACGCGGGATTAAAAAACATACAAATCCTGCCCGATTTTCGCGAAAATATACGATTCATACGGTTCGAATCGCCTTGCGGCAGCAGCCCTGCAAAACCGTAGCCACCCGCGGCTCGTAAGCGGGAGGGGCCCGCGACGTTGTCGTGGGAAGGATGAGCGAAGCGAAGTTTTGCAGGGCTGCTGCCGAAGGCGGCAATACTGCAATATTAAACGATTAATCGGAAAAGTAATCGGATAATTCTCCGTCACTTTGCAGCAACCAAAAATGTTGCAAAGATGAAAAAGACAAGATTCCTTTTCCCGGCGCTCCTCTGCGCCCTCGCCCTCGCCTCCTGCGACCAGCGACGCCCCTTCGACATCACCGAAGAGCCCCAGGGCCTCTTTTCCCTGTCCGACGTAGCCAAGATGCTCTCCGACCTCCCGCTCGAAGAAGAGCACCTCGACGAAGTCTATGACGCCGTCAGCGCCTCCTCCGGCCACGGCTACGACGAGGAGTACCTCCTCTCCGACCTCTTCACCGCCCCCGGCGCGGGCGTGGGCGACGAGGGCCGGCCCACCAAGGCCGGCGGCTACAAGACCCCGCTGCGCGAGCTTTTCTCCAACTACCTCGCCGACAAATACGGCACCAAGGCCGGCGCGGCCGACGTCGAGGCATACATCAACGCCCTGACCGACTCCGACATGCAGATCTACTGGCCCTACTCGGAGAACTGGGACGGCAAGGCCTTCCCCATCGTCACCTTCGACCCGGGCTACGGCGCCGAAGCCAACTACGGCTACGAAGTGCGCATCGACCGCCACGGCGCCCACGTCGCGGACTCCGTCATCGTCACGGAAAAGCTCGCGAAGGAGCGCCCGGTCTGGGTGATCAACCGCAACGACGACGCGGCCTTCACGCCGCTCCAGCTCTTCGCGGAGCCGGGCACCAAGGCCGGCAAGCCCCAGCCCAAGGACCCTGACGAATACGTCCTGAGCATCGAGAGCTTCCAGGCCAACCGCAACTACGACAGCTGGTTCGGCGGCGCCTCGGAGTTCTTTATCAAGTGCGGCGCTGCCGACGGCTTCAAGGCCACCAAGGAGGAAGACCTCCGGAAGTTCTCCCCGAGCGTCACGGACTTCATGGTCGTCGTCAAGCGCAACCAGGTCGGCAAGAAGATTCCCATCTCCACGGTGCTCCTGAGCAGCTACACGGAGCAGATGGAAGACATCGCCTTCATGATCATCGAGGACGACGGCGGCACCACCACCAGCTGGAAGTGCAGCGCCACGGTCAAATACAATTCGAAATCCTACGGCTTCGACCTGGAGATCCCCTACAAGGACAAAGACGATATCGTCTGGCGCGGCCCCCTCTCCCGCAAGATGCTTCAGCCCCTCCTGGAAGACGGCACCATGACCCGCAAATTCGTCGACGTCGAACTCACCTTCACTGCGGAATGACGGTCATTTCGCAGGCGGAGCAGTCGAAGCGGAGGGCGAGGCGGCGGCCATTGTTGACCAGGAAGAGTTCTTTCGGGGGTTTGGCACCCTGGTACTTGGGGCAGAGGCCCAGTTCGTAGCGGACGCAGTATTTGCTTCGCATCAGAATTAAGTCGGCGGACGGAGTCTTCCAGACGGACGGACCGGAATTATTTTTCGGTCCCCGAAAAACCAATTCCGGCTCCGTTTTTCCGCCGCCGACCGACAGGTCCTGCAGTGCCTCGGGCGGGCATTTCCGCAGCGAAGCGAGGACACTTTTCTGCCCGCAAGAGGCACTGACAGACCTGGCGGGCAACGCATCGATGTCCTCGGCGACGAGGCGGCGCATGCTGTTGAGGGTGGCGGCACTGAGGAGCGGGAGGTGGCCGCCGGGGGTCTCGACGAGGAGCTCGGCGACGGAGAAGCGGTAGACGCCGCTGCGCTTGCCGAGCTGCTCGCGCAGCATCGCCTCGGCGCGCTCGCGGTTCTCGGCCGTCTCCACGTCCGTGTGGAAGGGACTCAGCACCTCGCGGCCGTCCTGCGTCACGGCGTGGAGCTCCAGGACGTATTTCCCGTGCACCCGCACGGACAGGTTCACCGGGATCTCCCGGCGGCAGGCCTGCGCCTCCAGCGCCTTCTCGAAGGCCGTGCTGATGTTGCGGTAGAGCGTCATCCCTTCGCGCAGGTCGGGCACGTCCTTGCAGCGCACCGTCAGCCCCTCGCAGACGTCGCCGCGGAAGCCCGTGACCCCGTCGGCCGTCGCGATCGCGAAGCCGTCGCCGTTGTGCAGCGTCAGCCCGGGGCGCAGCGGCTTCACGCTGAACTGCATCCCCGATCCGAGATTGCCGGTCAAGCCGGCAATGACGGTAGTAGTCATCCCCGACCTGATCGGGGATCTACCGCCATCACGACGAACGGATGCCACCGTCCCCACGGCCTCGCCCATCGACTTGGGCGCGTCCATCGACGACCACTTGCCCCGCTTCCCGTCCAGGAACAGCTCCGTGTAGCCGCGGTTGAAAGTCTTCGCGGTGTCGGGCTCGAAGCCGCCGCTCACCTCGCCCCAGGAGGCGCGGCAGTAGCGCTCCGGATACTTCGCCACCAGCGCGTCCAGCGCCAGCGAATAGTCCCGCACCACGTTCTTGACATAGGAGGCGTTCTTGAGCCGCCCCTCGATCTTGAAGGAGCACACGCCCGCATCGGCCAGCTCTTCCAGGCGCGCCTTCAGGTTGAAATCCTTCAGCGACAGCAGCGCCTTGCCGCGCACCAGCACGTGCCCGTCCCCGTCCACGAGATCGTAGAGCGAGCGGCAGGCCTGGATGCATTCCCCGCGGTCCGCACTGCGCCCGTCGAGGAACTCCGACAGGCGGCACTCACCGCTGTAGCCCACGCAGAGCGCCCCGTGCACAAAGAACTCCACCTCGCAGCCCACGGCCGCGCAGATCTCGCGGATCTGCTCCAGCGAGAGCTGCCGCTCCAGCACGATGCGCTCGCAGCCCAGGGCTTCGAACTCCCGGGCGCGCGCCACGTCGCGGATCGCGCACTGCGTGGAGGCGTGCAGGGGGATGGTGATGTCGTCCCACGCGGCGATCCGGGGCTCCCGGATGATGAACGCGTCCGCCCCGGCCTCCTGGGCGCGGAGCAGCTGCGCGTGCGCCTCCTCCTCCTCGCCTTCGCGCCAGAGCGTGTTGAAGGTCACGAAAATACGCACCCCGAAACGGTGCGCATAGGTGCAGAGTTCGGCAATGTCCTCGAAGCTGTTGCCCGCCGCCTTGCGGGCCCCGAAATCGGGCCCCGCGATATATACGGCATCGGCACCGCAGTCAATGGCTGCGATGCCGATTTCCTTGTTCCTGGCGGGAGCCAGCAGCTCGAGGGCCTGCATTACTTCAGGGCGTCAAGCATCTTCTTGGCCTCGGCGCCGTACTTGGGATCGCTGGCGGCCTTGGTGTAGTACTCCTTGGCCTTGGCGTTGTTCTTGGCCTGCTGATAGAGGGCACCCACGGTATAGGCGATGGCACCGGCGTTGCTGGCGTCCGGAGCGGCGGCCAGGTACTTCTCGAAGTACTTGATGGCATCGTTGTTCTTGCCGGCGGCCTGGGAGGCCTGGCCGGCGATCTGCCATGCCTGGGCGTTCTCGGTATAGTCGTTCACCTTGGCGGCGGCGGCCACGGCGTCAGCGTACTTCTTGGCCTTCAGGGCGGCGGCGGCTTCCTTCAGGTAGAGGTTGCCGAGCTGCTTGTGGGCGTTGGCCTCCTGGCCGTTCGCGGCAGCCTGCTCGAAAGCGGCCTTGGCCTCGTCGTTCTTACCGGCGCCGACCAGGGCGGCACCCATATAGAAGGCGGCGTTGCCGTTGGTGGGATCCTCGTCCAGGATCTCCTTGAAAGCGGCGGCTGCGGCATCGTACTCCTTGTTCTTGTAGAGACCGTTCGCCTTGGAAAGCTTGACCTGCGGGATCAGGCTCTTGGCCTCGTCGACCACGTCATAGGCCTCGTAAGCCTCGGCCACCTTCTCCACGTCCGCGAGGGCTGCGACGGCCTCGTCGAACTTGGACTCCTTCACGAGATCCTTCGCGAGGGAGAGCTTCAGGTTGGGGATGATATTCTTGCAGTTCGCCACGACCTCCTGGCCTTCTTCGCCAAGGGCCTCGGCCTGCTTCAGCGCTTCTTCGAAGGATTTCAATGCATTTTCCTTGTTGATGGAGATAGCCTCAGCACCAGCATTGTAAAGTTCGGTCACCGCGGCCAGATCCTGAGCAAAAGCGGAACCGAGGGCGACGGCAAGCGCCGCAAGCGTAACAATAAGTCTTTTCATCGATGTATTGTTTAATCAGTTTTTAAATTCGCACTGACTGCAAATGTAATCATTTTCTTTCGTATTTTTGCAATTGTTATGCCGAAGTTCGGAACAATTATCCAGATTGGCGACATCCTTGTATCAGAGGATGTTGTGATGGAGTATTTCGCGTGCGACTACCCCGTCTGCCGCGGCGCGTGCTGCATCGAGGGGGACAGCGGCGCTCCGCTGGACGAAGCGGAGCTGGAGCCGCTGGAGCGGGATTATCCCGCGTACAGCGGCTACATGAGCGCCGAAGGGCGCGCCGCTGTCGATGCCAAGGGCTTCTTCGAGGTGGACCGCGACGACGACATCGTCACCCCGCTGGTCCCCGGCTCCTGCGAATGCGCCTTCTGCCATTTCGGCGCAGCCGGCGAATGCCTGTGCGCCATCGAAATGGCCGGGCGCACCAAGCCCGCCTCCTGCTCGCTCTACCCCATCCGCGTGACGAAGCTCACCGGCGGCGGACTCGCCCTCAACGTCCACCATTGGGACATCTGCAAGCCCGCCTTCGAAAAGGGCGCCCGCGAAGGCGTCCGGGTCTATCAATTTCTGAAAAATCCCCTCACGAAGGCTTTCGGAGAGGATTTCTACGAGGCGTTGGAAGCCGCCGCTAAGCATCTTCTCGGGTAGCCTCCAGCGCGGAAACGATGCGCGCGAGGTCGCGCGTGAGCCCTTCCACCTCCAGGCCCGCGCCGCCCGTCGTCATCGTGATGCGGTCCTCCCACATCTTCAGCGCGCGCGAAAAGCCGGAGCGGCGCAGGAAGCTCCAGCCGCCGTCCTGCTCACCTTCGAGGCGATAGCCCAGCCGCTCCATCGTCTTCACCACGTCGGACCGGAGCTCCTCCGGCGAGCCGAACAGGTGCGCCGTGCGCTTCGAGAAGCCGAAGTGGGGATAGATGAGCGCAAAGACGAGCATGATGAGGGCGATCTGCCACAGGGAATCGTAGCCGTTGACGAACATCTTGGAGAGATCGGCCTCCACGAAGCCGGTCAGCACCAGCGCCAAAATGATGAGCGCCAGGAGGATAATCAAGTAGCAAAAATACTTGACTGAGCGGATTAGGTACTTCATAATTACAAAATTAGCTATTTTTTTACTAACTTTGTATGATTTTTTAAAACTGAAAAGAAATGGAAAGAGAAGATCCCATCGAGAAGCTGGAAAGACAGCAAGCTGAAAAGAAAGCCAACGGTGGCCTGAAAGCCGTCATGATCGCGATGATCGTCGTCGCCCTCGGCCTCGCCGCCGCCCTCTATTATGTTTGGAATTCCAAGAACACGCTGGTCGGCGAACTCAATCAGGAGAAGGACGACCTGACCGAGCAGATCCAGGCCCTGCAGAGCGACTACGAGAACCTGTCGTCCGAGTACGACTCCATCAACGCTCAGCTCGACTCCTCCCGCGAGGAGATCGCCCAGCTCCTGGACCGCGTCAAGAAGTCCGAGGCCACGGACCGCGCCAAGATCCGTCAGTATGAGAAGGAGCTCGGCACCCTGCGTTCCATCATGCGCGGCTACATCAACCAGATCGATTCCCTCAACACCCTGAACCACCAGCTGGCCGAGGAGGCCGCCACGGCCCGCAGGGAGGCTGAGGAGGTCAAGCAGGTCAACACCCAGCTGACGCAGAAGGTCGAGGACCTGAGCGGCCGCGTCGCCGCCGGTTCCGTGATCAAGGCCCACAACTTCGTGATGTACGCCTACAACAACAACGACAAGATCACCGACAAGGCGAACCGCGTGGTCCGCTTCCTGGTGAACCTCAGCCTCGTGGAGAACGAGCTGGCCCCGCGCGGTCCGGTGCGCGTCTATGTGCGCGTGACGGATCCGGACGGCAACCTGCTCTCCGACGGTCGCGGCACGACCTTCACCTTCAACGGTGAGACGCTCGACGCCACGGCTTCCCGCGAGGTGGACTACCAGGGCAAGGAGGTGGATCTCGGCATCTACATCAACAATGTCGGGTCCTTCCAGAAGGGTGTCTACACCGTCAACGCCTACACCACGCAGGCGCAGCTTGGCCACGGCGAGCTTCTGCTCCGCTAAATGGTCTATCTGCACGTTCCGTTCTGCAGGAGTTTCTGCACCTATTGCGATTTCTATTCGGAGGTCGCCTGCCGGGAACGGGACGCGCAGTTGTTTGAATCTTACACGGAGGCGGTCTGCGCCGAGGCGTCCCGGCGTCGGGACGAGATCGAGGCGACCCGCGATCTGAATACGCTCTACATCGGAGGCGGCACCCCATCGGTGCTGCCTCTGTCGCATTTGCGACAGATGGCAGCAGCCGCTTCGCTGATGACGGGGGGCGTTCCCCCCGAACCCCCTGCGTCGCTACGCTCCGACGCCTCGAGGCAACAACTTGACGGCGCGCGAGCGTTGTGGAGGACGGAGCGGAAATTGGTTTTCCGGCAAACTTGTCCGGAAAATAATTTCCGTCCGTCCGCGGGGCCGTTTACTGAGTTCACCATCGAGGTGAATCCGGAGGATATCGTGGAGAAGGGGGTGGAGTACGTGCGGGGGCTGCTGGAACTCGGGGTGAACCGCGTGAGTATGGGAGTGCAGAGCCTCGACGACGGCATCCTGCGATGGATGAACCGCCGCCACGATGCAGCCCACGCCCGGCAGGCCTTTGAGATTCTCCGGCGGGCCGGGGTCGGCAACATCAGCGTGGACCTGATCTTCGGCCTCTCGCAGCTGTCGGAGGCCACCCTGTCGGAGACGGTCCGCGAGATCCTGGCCTGGCGGCCGGAACACATCTCCGCCTATCAGCTCAGCATCGAAGAGGGCAGCGCGCTGGGGCGTCTCGTCCGTGAGGGGCGCTACACCGAAGCCACCCAGGAGCAATGCGCGGCGCAGTACCGCCTGCTCTGTGACGCCCTGCGCGCCGCCGGCTACCTCCACTACGAAATCTCCAACTGGGCCCTCCCCGGCTTCGAGGCCATCCACAACAGCGCCTACTGGTCCCGCCACCCCTACGTAGGATTAGGTCCCGCTGCCCACAGCTTCGACGGCAAAGTTCGTCGATGGAACAAGGACAGTCTTTCGTCATTCGCCGGCTCGACCGGCGAATCTCTCTCACCCGCGGAAATAAAAGAAGAACAAATCATGTTGGGGTTGCGGACGGCGAAGGGCGTTCCGGCGGAGCTGCTGGAGGCGACGAAAGCCGCCGAGATGCTGGCGGACGGCCGCCTGGCGCGCGTCGCTGACGGCCGCCTCCGCATCCCGGAGGACCATTGGTTCGTCAGCGACGACATCATCGCCGAATTAATCTAGTCGCCGACGGCGGCGAGGGTGGCGACGGAGATACGGACCTGCGGGCCGTAGTGGCGCCGGAGGGCCTTGTGGCAGGCGGCAAGCGTCGAGCCGGTGGTGAACACATCATCAATCAACAATATATGGCGTGCTGGTGCGGCGGCGCGGAGGACGAAGGCGTCGGCGACGTTGGCGGCCTTGGCGGCGCTGCCCTGGAGGTGCGCCTGGCTGCGGGTCCGGCGCCGGCGGCGCAGCAGGCGGGGCCGGCACGCAGCGCCCAGCACCGCCGCCACCTCCCGCGCGATCACCTCCGCCTGGTTGTAGCCCCGCTGCCAGCGCCGCGTCCAGTGCAGCGGCACCGGCACCACCAGATCCACGTCCGCATACAGCGGCGATGCCGCCAGGCGCTCCCCCAGCAGCCGTGCCGCCCAGCGCCCCGCCCCGAAATCCCGGTGGTACTTGAGCGCTTGCGAAATCTTCCGGTAATCCGACTCCGTCCGATAATGATAAAGAGCCGCAGCATACGCATACGGCTCATATTCATTGACCTGAATCCTGGCATTGAAACGATCGGCCATCGGATTGTGGCCGAGGGCGGCGTAGCGCGTCTCCGGCAGGTCGGACAGGCACTCCTCGCAGAGATGCTGCTCCTGCAGATCGAGCGGGCGTCCGCACACCACGCACACTCTCGGCAGGACGAGGTCCAGCAGCGCCGAGAGTGAAGTTTTCAGAGTCAGGAAGTTCAGGCGGGCGTCCATCCGGCTAGCAGTTCATCGCACCGCAGCAATGGATGACCTGTCCGCTGACATACGAAGAAAGGTCGCTGGCGAGGAAGAGCGCCACCTTGGCCACATCCTCCGGCGTGCCGCCGCGACGCAGCGGAATGGTCTTGATCCAGGCCTCGCGCACCTCCTCGGGCAGCGCGGCGGTCATATCGGAAATGATGAAGCCCGGCGCGATGCAGTTCGCACGGATACCGCGCGGACCCATCTCCTTGGCGATGGACTTGGCCAGGCCGATCAGGCCCGCCTTCGACGCGGAATAGTTGCACTGGCCGGCATTGCCGCTCACACCCACCACGGAGGACATGTTGATGATGCTGCCCCCGCGCTGACGCGCCATGATCGGCGTGATCGCGTGGATGTAGTTGTAGGCCGACTTGAGGTTCACGTTGATGACGGCGTCCCACTGGGCCTCGTCCATACGGAGCATCAGGCCGTCGCGGGTGATGCCGGCGTTGTTCACCAGCACGTCGATGTGGCCGAAATCCGCGAGAATCTGCTCCACGGTCTCGTGCGTCTGCGCGAAATCGGCGGCGTTGGATGCATACGCGCGCACCTTGACGCCGAGCGCTTCCAGCTCCTTGACAGTATCTTCGATGATCTTGATGTCGGTGAATGCGATGTCCGCCCCTTCGGCGGCGAATTTCAGGGCAATGGCCTTGCCGATGCCCCGGGAGGCGCCCGTGATCAGGGCGACTTTACCTTCCAATAATCCCATTTCT
>JAGCYX010000044.1 GCA_017960585.1 Bacteroidales bacterium | reverse complement strand
GGAGGTTCTTGTCGATCTTGTACACCTTGGTCAGGAGTTCCCAGGCCCAGTCGATGGCCTCGGACTTGAAGTAGTCGCCGAAGCTCCAGTTGCCCAGCATCTCGAACATGGTGTGGTGGTAGGTGTCGTGGCCGACCTCCTCCAGGTCGTTGTGCTTGCCGCTCACGCGGAGGCACTTCTGGGAATCCGCGGCCCGCAGGTACGGGGCCTTGGCGTTGCCCAGGAAAATGTCCTTGAACTGGTTCATGCCCGCGTTGGTGAACATCAGGGTCGGGTCGTTCTTGACCACCATCGGCGCGGACGGGACGACGGTGTGGCCCTTCGATGCGAAGAAGTCGAGGAATTTCTGTCGGATTTCCTTGGATGTCATATCAATAGCTACTTTTGTTGTTCAACTTTGAATCGAACCACAAAAGTAGCTATTTTCTACGAAAATAAAAACCTACAGCGTCTCCTGTTTCAGGCTTTCGATGTACTTGTCGATGCGCCGCAGTTCCCGCGGGATGCGGATGTTCTGCGGGCAGAGCGACTCGCAGCGGCCGCAGGCGATGCAGTGGTCGGCCTGGCGGACCGTCGGAATGGCCTCGTTGTAGGCCAGGAGGTACTTGCGGCGCGCCTTGGCGTAGTCGCGCTGTCCCTTGCTGACCACGTAGGTGCCGGCGGTGACGTTGTCGTTGTAGAACTTGAAGATGCCCGGGATGTTGATGCCGTAGGGGCAGGGCATGCAGTACTGGCAGCCGGTGCAGCTGACGAGCGGGTAGTCCGTCATCTCGTCCGCGACCTGCCACAGCAGTTTCTTGCCCTCGTCGTCCAGCGGCTGGAAGTCCAGGAAAGTCTCCAGGTTGTCCTGCAGGTGCTCCATATAGGTCATGCCGGACAAGGCGCACATCACGCGCGGGAAGCTGCCCACGTAGCGGAAGGCCCAGGAAGCGATGGAACGCTCGGGCTCGATGGACTTGAGCCGGTCGGTGAGCTGCGAAGGGATTTCCGCGAGGGCGCCGCCGCGCAGCGGCTCCATGATCACGATGGGAATCTCCCGCTTGTCGAGCTCCTGGTAGAGGTAGTCGGCACGGGTGTTCCGGCCGCTGGGGTGCTCCCAGTCCAGGTAGTTCATCTGGATCTGCACGAAGTCCCAGTGGTACTTGTCGTGCAGGGCCATCATGTCGTCGAAACCCTGCTGGTGGCCGTGGAAGGAGAAGCCGAGGTGGCGGATGCGCCCGGCCTCGCGCTCCTTCACGAGGAAGTCCACGATGCCGCAGTTCTCGAAGCGGTTCTTGTAGTCGTTCAGGTCGCTGATGGAATGCAGCAGGTAGTAGTCGATGTGGTCGGTCTTGAAGATTTCCAGCGAGCGGCGGTACATCTTGACGCAGTCGTCGTAGGACGAAGGCCCGAAGATGGACAGCTTGGTGGCGAGCAGCCACTCCTCGCGGGGGTGGCGGTTCAGCGCCTCGGCCGTGGCCCGTTCGCTGTCGCCGCCCAGGTACACCGGGGAGGTGTCGAAATAGTTGACGCCGTGCTCGAGGGCGAAGTCCACGAGGCGGTTGACTTCTTCCTGATTGATATGGTCCCGGCCATCCTCTCCCTTCACCATCGGCCAGCGCATGCAGCCGTAGCCCAGGGTGCCGATGCCCGGATAGTTATGGAGCATCTCTCCGTGGAGGTCCTTGTTGCTGCCGGAGCCCGTCTCCTTGACGGCGCCGGGGGCGCAGGCGGCCACGCCGATCGCAGCGGCGCCCAGACCTGCAGATTTCAAAAATTCTCTTCTGTCCATAGGGCTTATGCGTTGGTGTGGTGAATGGAATTGCCGCGCACGGTGATGGCGCTGATCGGGCGGGACGGGCACAGGAACTCACAGGCGCCGCAGCCGATGCACTGCGACTCGGCCACGGTCGGGATCTTGTACTCGGAGCCCTCGTGGTCGACCATGCGGATGGCGCCGGACGGGCAGTGATAAGCGCAATTGCCGCAGCTGGCCGTGCCGTTGGCGGCGAAGCAGAGTTCGAGATTGACGTGCGCCACACCGATCTGGATGGTCTGTTTCTGGCCGGGCTGCAAAGGCTTGATGGCGCCTGCCGGGCAGACGTCGCTGCAGGCGTGGCACTCCGGACGGCAGTAGCCGTTCTCGTAGCCCATCTGGGGCTGCAGGAAATGTTCAAAGTCGGAGGACGGGCGCAGCACCCCGTTGGGGCAGGCGCTCACGCAGAGCTGGCAGGCGGTGCAGTGGTCGTAGAACGATTTCACGCCCGTGGCGCCGGGCGGCACGAGGCGCGTGCCACGCTGGGGTTCCTGCTTGGGCACCACTTCGGCGAAGCCGCCCTGCCCGTGCTGGGCCTTGGCGGCGAGGGCCGTGCCCACGAACGCCGTCGTGGCGATGAACGCCCGCCGGCCGGTGTCTGTCTTCTCCTCTTTCTTGACCGTCGGTTCCTGAGCCTGTCGAATGGCCCCCTTGAGCCCCACGAAGCGATACTTCAGCGCCCCTTCCTTGCAGCGGTCGAGGCAGTCGAAGCAGGCCACGCAGCGGGAGTAGTCGATCTGGTGGTTCACGGTGTCGATGCAGGAGGACTTGCAGCCCCGGCCGCAGCGGCCGCAGTTGATGCACTTGGACAGGTCGATGGTCGGACGGAACAGGGCGAAGCGGCTGACCAGGCTGAGGGTCGTGCCCACCGGGCAGATGGTGTTGCAGTACTCGCGGCCCCAGAACCAGGCGCAGACGAAGATGAAGACCAGGGTGATCAGGCCCGTGAGCAGCAGCGGCAGGGCAATGGAGCCGGTGGCCACGCCAACGATGCTGCGCACCACGCGCCCGTAGGCGCTGTACGGTGCGATGAGGGCGATGAGCATCTGGCCGCTGACGAAGATGGACACCAGCGACAGCACCAGGAAGCCGTAGCGCGCCCATTTGTGCTCCGGCACATACGAATAGGCAAAATGCTTGATGAGGTTCTTCGCCTCGGGGCCGGGCTTCTCCCCGCGCTCTTTCATGCGCTGCAGTTTGCGGACGCCCCGGTCGCGCTGCCACTTGCCGATGGTGCGGCGCAGCCAGATGACGACGTCCTGGAAGACGCCCATCGGGCAGATGGTCGAGCAGTAGACGCGGCCGAAGAGGAAACAGGCCAGCAGGATGATGGCGACCACGACGAAGTTCAGCGCCAGGGCGGAGGGCAGGAACTGGAGTTTGGCCATCCAGCCCCACCAGTTGTGGCCGATGCCCACGAACAGCAGCGTGATCCCGATGAAGAAGACCGCTGCCAGGGCTATGCGTATTTTTCTTAACATAAAGTGGATAAAAACGGTGTGTTCTGCAAAGATAGCAGAAAAAAGCCAATATCAAATATCTTCCCGTTTAATACAACAATTTGATTCTCTGCATTTTACAAAAGTAACCGGGTAATTTTGAACCCAGTTACTTTCATAAAATACTGAATTTCAATCTTCTACAGAAAACGGCGCAGCGTGGAGTTTCTGGCGGCGGGTTTCGGCGGAGTCGTGGCCGAAGAGGAGGCGCGGCCCCTCGGCGGCGCGCCACGCCTTGCTGTCGAACTGCTCCGGATCCCGGGGGCTCACGAACGGCCCCTCGTGGTCGATCACGAACGACAGATACGTGATCGGATACCCCTGCTCCAGGAACAACTGTTCATAAAACGTCTTCACCTCCCGGACAGCCGGATGAATCGATTCATCCGGCTGTCCGTATAAATCGGTGGTTTGTGCGAGCACCCGCAGGCCGTTGGCCTCGCAGACGGCGCGGGTGTATTCGTGGAGGAAGCGGGAGTCGGTCTTGAGGTGGACGATCCCGCCGGGTTTCAGGAAGGAACGGTAGCGTTCCAGGAAGAGCGGCGAAGAGAGGCGGGAGTTCTCGCTGCGATACTGCGGATCGGAGAAGGTCAGCCAGATTTCGGACACCTCGCCCGGCGCGAAAAACGCCGTGATGAACTCGACGCGCGTCCGCAGGAACGCCACGTTCGGCATCGCGTGTTCGGTGGCATACTTCGCCCCCTTCCACAACCGCGCCCCCTTGATATCCACGCCGATATAATTCCGCTCCGGATCCCGCTCCGCCAGTCCTATCGTATACTCTCCCTTCCCGCAACCTAATTCCAGCACGATAGGATTATTATTCTGAAATCTCTTATTCCATTGTCCTTTGACGGCGTGGTCGCGGAGATGGAAGTAGCCGTCGGCGAGAAGTTCTTCCGCCGAAGGCTGCAGCAGGCAGGAGAACGTCTCGTTCTCCGCGAATTTACGCAACTTATCGTGTCCCATCCTGTTTCTTGCAAATCACCCCGAGCCCCAGGAAATCCTTATCCACTCCGACCGGCCGCACACTCAGCTGCCAGTCCCCCGCCTGCGCGGGCACCATCCCGCTCCGGTAGAGCTCCCTCACCCCCCGCGGATCCACCCGCTCCATATACACCGTCTCCGAAAAACCGTCCCCCGACGGCGCCAGCCACTGCACATTCAGCTGCAGGCCCGCCATCGGACGCTCCTGCGTCCGGCTGTAAAACCAGAAATCGTAGGCCGCCGTGGTATCCGTCAGCGGCAGAGAATACAGATACACCCCGTCGCGCGCCTCATCCTGCCGGACGAACAACTCCAGCGAATCCGGCTGGCGGCACGAAGCGAGTGCCAGCCCGCAGGCCAGCACCGCCAGCAGAATGCCCGGACGAAGCCGCGCCATGATTACTCGGAAGCTTTCGGCCCCTTCTGGCCGCCGCCCTTGCCACCCCGGTTCCGGCCGCCTTTGCCGCGACCCTTCCCGCCGCGCGAGCGCTTGCGCTTGGGCGCGTCGAAACGGCTGATGCTGTCGTCGCCCACCGCCGTCACGAACTCCGGCACATAAGGCTCCGGCTCCGTGCGCAGCGACTCCGGCTTCTCGCCGTTCCGGTTCATCTCGATGATGTCCCAGACCTCGGCCGCGTCCAGCGGATACAGATCCGCGTCGGAGGTCTTGTCGTACGAGAAATACATCACCTCGCGCAGGATGTCCGTCTTGCGCAGCCAGGCCGGTCCGTCCTCGAACTCCAGCGGCCCGCTGACCTTCGGGATGCGGGACTGGGCGTCCAGGTACGTAGCCACCTCGTAATTGAGGCAGCACTTCAGCTTGCCGCACTGCCCCGCCAGCTTCTGCGGATTCAGCGACAGGTCCTGACAGCGCGCGGCCGCCGTAGAAATACTCTGGAAAGAAGAAATATAGTTGGCGCAACACAGCTCGCGGCCGCAGATGCCCAGGCCTCCGATGAGGCCGGCCTCCTGCCGCGCACCGATCTGCTTCATCTCAATGCGGATGCGGAACTCCTCCGCGAACACCTTGATCAGCTGGCGGAAGTCCACGCGGCCGTCGGCGATGTAATAGAAGATGGCCTTGGAGCCGTCTCCCTGGAACTCCACGTCGCCGATCTTCATCTCCAGCCCCATCTCGGCGGCGATCCGGCGCGCCTTGATCATCGTGTCCTGCTCGCGGGCGATCGCCTCCTGCCACTTCTCGATGTCGCTCTGGCGCGCCTTGCGGTAGATCCGTCGGAACTGCGTCGTCTCCGGGTCGATCCCCCGGCTGCGCATCTGGCGGCCCACAATCGGTCCCTCCAGCGTCACGATGCCCAGGTCCTGCCCGGTCGCGGCTTCCACGACCACCAGGTCGCCCAGACGGACATTCTGCTGGGAGTCGTTGACGTAAAAACCCTTGCGGGTATTCTTGAAGCGCACCTCGAACAGGCCTCGGCAGGTGCCGTCGGCGGCGTCCTTCAGCCAGTTATAATCTCCGAGCTTGCAGCAGCCCGCGCGGTAGGTGCAGCGGGTCTCGCCCGTCCCCTCCTCGTGCGTGACCACACAGCCACGGAAGCAATCGTATTGAATGGATTCGTTGGTCGTCATATCTGTAAGTACAAGCGGTCGGCCATGTCCGTGAAGAGGATCTTCAGGTTGACATTACGGCCGATCAGGGTCTGTGTCCGGTTCAGGACCTCCAGCGCCTGGCGCGGGAAGGTCTTGCGGCAGCGGGCGGCCCAGTCGCGGGCCTGCGGGGAAATCTCCCCGGCACCTTCAATTCCCTGCTGCGCCAGGAAGACCTGGCGGAAGCGGTCTGCCGCGAAGGTGCAGAAAGTCTTGGCCTGTTCTCGCGAGGGCAGGGCGGCGATCCGCTCCGACACCTCCAGGGCGCCGAGAAGATCCTTGCCCAGCAGCGCGGCCATCAGTTCGTCCAGCAGGTCCGCATCCGCGAAGACCGGCCCCGACACAAAGGAAACGGGGCGGACGCGGATGCGCTGGCAACGGGACGAAATCGTCGTCAGCACGCGCTCCGGCTGGTGCGCGATCAGGAGGAACTGCGTCAGTGCGGGCGGCTCCTCGATCATCTTGAGCAGGCGGTTCGCCGCCTCGGCGTTCATCCGCTCCGGGAGGTAGATGACCACGGCCCGGTACCCTCCTTCGAGGGCGCTCAGCGAAAGTTTGTCCAGCAGGCGGCGCGACTCCGCGACGGCGATCACGGAGTTCTTGCCCTCGATGCCCAGCGCGTCGGCGAGCTCCGCCTCGCGGAACGCAGGCCGCTCGGCCACGAGCTTGCGGAACGGCTCCATGTACTGCTCCGACAGCACGCCGGCGGCCGTCGGGAAGAGGAAATGCACGTCCGGGTGGATCAGCTTCGCGATCTTGCCGCAGGACGGGCAGCTGCCGCAGGAATCCCCGTCGTGACGGTCCTTGCAAAACAGGTACTGCAGGAAGGCGAGCGCGAGCGGGAAGGCCCCGCCGCCGTCATCCTCGTGGAAGAGGATGGCGTGCGGCACGCGGTCGGCGTCCACCATGCCGATGAGCGCCTGTTTCACGTCTTCGTTACCCTGCAGCTGCGCGAACGTCATACCTGCCTCCATTGATTATAGCGGGCGATCCGGACCAGGGCTTCCCGGGCCTTGTTGTCGGGGAACGCATCCAGCGCCCGCACGGCGCGCTCCACCCATTCTTCCAGCTTCCGGGCGGCAAGCCCGATGCCGTCCCGCTCCGCCACGAACGCACGGATGCGCTCGCAGTTGTCGGGCTGCGACGGGATCTCCCGCACCAGCTGCCGGATCTCCGCCTCGCGCGGCGAGCCATCCAGGGCCGCCAGCAGCGGAAGCGTAATTTTCTGTTCCTTCAGGTCCACGCCGACCGGCTTGCCCAGGGCGTCCGTGCCGGCATAGTCCAGGATATCGTCCTTGATCTGGAAGGCGATGCCCAGGGCGGAACCATAGGCCCGGGCGGCCTCCACCTGCGCGTCGTCCGCATCCACGGACAGCGCCGCCGTCTCGGTCGCCGCCTGGAAGAGCGAAGCGGTCTTGCAGTGGATGATCCGCAGGTAATCCGCCTCCGTCGTGTCGCAGGAGCTTGCCTTCTCCAGCTGGAGCATCTCGCCTTCCGCCAGGTCGGTCAGGGTCTTGGCGAAGATTAGAATCGTCCGGTCCCGGTGCGTCGTCCGGACCACCAGGTCCACCGCACGCGCCAGCCAGTAGTCCCCCACCAGCACGGCCGGGCCGGGCCCGAGCAGCGCGCTCAGGGTGGGCCGTCCGCGCCGCTCCGCACTCTCGTCGGCCACGTCATCGTGGATGAGCGTGGCGTTGTGCAGCAGCTCCGTGGCCGCGGCATAGCAACGGCTGTCGTCCGTCGGATCGGCGATCGCCTTGGCGGTCAGCAGCGACACCGCCGGACGCAGCATCTTCCCGGAATTCGAGAGAATCCGGTCATTGGTCTCCTCCAGCAACGGGACGTCCGTCTGCAGGTGGCTACGGATCAGACCTTTTACGAGATCCCAATCCGCACCCAAGTATGCAAAGACGTCCTCTCTGTTCATAACAAAGTTTCAAACTCCCCGACCGTCTCCGGGAAATGGACCAGGGCGCGGGAAGCCGCGTCCATCATCCCCCGTTCGACGTAGAGGTCCAGTTGTTGCTTGAACGGCTCGTAGAATCCGTTCATGTTGAAAATGACCACCCGGCCCGGATAACGGCCGAGCTTGGCCAGGCAATAGGTTTCCGCGACTTCGTCCAGCGTTCCGATGCCGCCCGGCAGGGCGATGGCGAGGGAAGTCCCCTCCCGCATCACGTCCTTGCGCTCCGACATCCGGTCGGTCCAGATGCACTCGGTCAGGCGCGGATGCTCGAAGCCCTTCATGAAACGGGGCACCACGCCGATCACGCGTACACCGTGCTGCAGGGCCTCGTCAACGACGTGCCCCATCGTGCCGCGCCACGAGCCCCCGGAAACGATATCATATCCTGCCAAACAAGCTGCGCGGACGATTTTCCGCGCAGCTTGATTGTAGGCAGGATCGATGTCGGAACTGGAAGAGCAATAGATGACTGCCCGTTTGTCCGACATAACTGACTAGAAGAGAAGCGCCACGGAGGCCATGATGCCGCTGGCCTTCTGGTTGCGGACGGCATCGTAAGCGGTAGCGATGGCGGCGTTGCTGGCATCGCCCAGGTTCCAGAAGTAGCGGACGGCCACCTGGACATGCTGGATGAGCTCGACACCGGCGCCGACACCGACACCCCACTCGAGTTTGTTCTTCACCTCATCCCACTTCACATCGATCTTGCTGCCGTTGGTGTACTGGGCGTTGTTGGTAATCTGGTAACCGACGAACGGTTCCACGATGCCGTAGATACGGGCGACACCGAGGTTGATACCGGCCTGCAGCTGCACGGGGATCTCGATGGAACCGGTCTTGTACTCGAAGTCACCGACGGTGAGGGCACCTTCGGTGGCCTTGTTGATGGCGTTCTCCACCTTCGCACCCTTCACGTTGTAGATGATGGACGGCTGGATGGCGAGGAGACCGAGATTGAGCTTGTAAGTAAGACCTACGTGGTAGGAAGTAGCATTCTTGACATCTGCATAGGCCTCCTTGAAATTAGTCTTGGAGGAGGTGATACCAGCCACGACACCGAGCTGGGCATGGGCGCTCACTGCGACAAGCAGGGAAGCGGCGATAACGATAAACTTTTTCATTCTGTATGAAATTTGGTTAAAAGGTTACTACATCAGTTTCTGGAGGCGGTCGATGATCTCCTGCTTGGGAACCACGCCGACGCTGCGGTCCGCCAACTGTCCGTCCTTGAAATAGAGCAGGGTCGGGATGTTGCGGATGCCGTACTGCATGGCGATGTCCTCGCAGTCGTCCACATTGCACTTGGCCACGACAGCCTTGCCGGCCATCTCGGCAGCTACCTCGTCCACGGTCGGGGACAGGACACGGCAGGGGCCGCACCACGTTGCCCAGAAGTCGATCAGGACGGGAACGGGAGAAGCGAGCACCTCGTTGATATTGTTCGGATTGATAACGGTTTCCATATTCTTTGTCATTCAGTTTTAGCATACGGACACTTTGTCCGCATCTGCAAAGATAATAAATTAATAGAAAGATTCAACACTCCAGGTGAACGCCCGGAGCCCCAGGTCCGGCGCTTCCTTGTCCTTGGCTTCCAGCGCCGCGAGCAGCGGAGCGACCTTTTCGTCCGTCATCATCACGAGCAGCGCGTGGTTCAGTTCCGGCCACGCGTGGCTGCCGAAACGGGGGAAGCCGTTGAATCCTCCCTTGCCTTCCACACCTTCCCAGCGAGTGAAGCCCCGCTGGCCGTGGGCGGCCAGAATCTCTACGATTTCTTCGTTGTATGCCTGGTTGTAGGCGATGAACATGGCTTTCATGAGCGTTTCCTCCTTCTTTCAAGTCTTCTTTCCATCGCATTGGTGAACGAGCAGTACACCGTCGGGATGAGCACGAGGGTGATGAGCGTGGAGACGGTCAGACCCCAGCACACCGTGACACCCAGTCCGCGCCACATCTCGGAGCCTTCGCCCGTGCCGATGGCCATCGGGAGCATACCCAGCACCGTGGTGAGGGTGGTCATGAGGATCGGGCGCAGACGACTCTTGGCGGCCGTCGTGGAAGCGTCGCGGATGTTCATGCCGCGCTCGCGGCAGAGAATCGTGTAGTCGATGAGCACGATACCGTTCTTCACCACGATACCGATCAGGATGATGATGCCGATGATGGACATCATGCCCAGGGCCATGCCCGTCACGCGCAGGCCGAGCAGCACGCCCACCAGGGCGAACGGCACGCTGAACATGATGACGAACGGGCCCATCAGGTTCTCGAACTGCGAGGCCATCACCATATACACGAGCATGATCATCAGGAGGATCAGCACGGCCATCTGACCGAACATCTCCTGCTGGTCCTCGTAGTCGCCGGCGATGACCGTCGAGATATCGGACGGGATCGTCATCCCGTCGAGGACGCGGTTGCAGCTCTCCACGGCGTCGCTCAGGGCGGCGCCCTTCGCCACGATGCCGCGGACGGTGATCAGGCGGGAGCGGTCTTTGCGCTCGATGGTCGGCGGCACCAGGCCTTCGACCACGGTGCCGAGCTCCTTCATCCTGACGGTGGCGCCGGTCGGCGTCGTGACCACGATGTTCTCCATGTCCTCGACGCTGGAGCGGAATTGCGGCGCGTAGCGCACGCGGATGCTGTATTCCTCGCCGTCCTCCCGGTAGAGCGAGGCCACCGTGCCGCTCATCGCCGCGCTGAAGGCGGCCGCCGCGGTGGTGGAATTCAGCCCGTTCAGGGCCAGTTTCGTGCGGTCGAAGTCCATGCGCAGTTCAGGCGTGTATTCGTCGCGGCTGAGGGTCACCTGCGTGAAGGAAGATTCCTTCATCAGGCGGGCCTGCAGCTCCTGCGCCACGCGGTCGGTCTCGGCGAAGTCGAAGCCGTAGACCTCCACTTCCACGGTGGAAGCGCCCATACCCATGCCCATGCCTTCGGACACCATGGCGCGGCGGATTTCTGGATACTGCGCGCAGATGCCGCGCAGCACGTCGGAAATCTCGGCGGAAGAGCGCTTACGCGTACTCGAGGTGCCGATATTCAGGTTCAGCGAGATGATATGCGTACCGTTGCTCTGCATGCTCGCGAAGGTATTGTCGGTGTCGGCCTGGCCGAAGGTGGCGTTGAACACCTGGATCTCCGGCACGGCGGCGCTGATGTCCGCATAGAGGCGCTCATAGACATCGCGCGTGACGTCCTGCGCCGTACCCATCGGCAGGTTGATCGTGACCGTCAGGCGCTCGGAGTCGCCGCGCGGGAAATACTCGGTCTTGAGGCCGGGCAGCAGCAGGACCATCGACAGCACAAACACGGCCGCGAAGCCCAGGATGACGATCTTGCGCCGCTTGGTGGCCCAGTGGATGACGTGGGCGTAGCCGCGGGATATCTTGTCGATGAACTTGTTGATCGGGACGAAAACGGCGTTGTAGGCCTTCCCGTGATGCACGTCCCGCTTGAGCCAGCGGGAGCAGAGCATCGGCACGAAGGTCAGGGCGGCGGTCGTGGACACGACCATGATGATCGAAACGATCCAGCCCAGCTGACGGAACATCACGCCGGCCATGCCGTTGATCATCGTCAGCGGCAGGAACACGCAGAGCATCGTCAGCGTGGAGGCGATGACGGAGATACCCACCTCGCCCGTGCCGTGCACAGCCGCCTCTTTCGGTTTCTCGCCGCGGGCGATGTGCGTGGACACGTTCTCCAGCACCACGATGGCGTCGTCCACGACCATGCCGATCGCGATGGTGAGCGCCGACATCGAGATGATGTTGAGCGTGTTGCCCGTGGCGAACAGGTACATCAGCGAGGCCAGCAGGGCCAGCGGGATGGACAGGACGATGATGAAGGTGGACTTCCAGTTGCCCAGGAAGATGAAGACCACGAGCATGACCACCAGGAAGGTGATGAGGATGGTCTCGACGAGGGTCCGGATGGTATTGAGAATCTCCCGGGAGCCGTCGATGATGGGCGTGATCTTCACGTCGGCCGGCAGCGTCTTCTCGATCTGGGCCAGCTGCTTCTTGACGCCTTTGATGACGTTCACCGTGTTGGCGTCGGTCTGCTTCTGGATGATGATGCGGGCGGAACGCTCGCCGTTGGTATAGGACTCCTGCTCCCGCTCCTGCTCGCCGTCCACGACGGTGGCCACGTCACGCAGGAACACGGCCCGGCCGTTCGAGGCGCCGACCACGATGTCCAGCAGTTCGGACGGGTCGGAGAATTCCTTCTGCACGCGCAGGGTGTAGGTTTCGGAACCGATGTCGATATTGCCCGAAGGGAGGTTGCGGTTCTCGGCCGAGATCACGCTCGCGATCGAGCTGATGCTGAGGCCGTAGGCCTGCAGCTTGTTCGGGTCGCAGTAGACCTGGATCTCACGCCCGGGCGCGCCGCTCACGGAGACGGTACCCACACCGGACACACGCGCCAGCGGGGTGGAAACCTTGTCGTCCAGGATCTTGTCGAGGCCCGAGAGGCTCTCTTCCGCCGTGGCGGAGAGGAGCATGATCGGCATGTCGGAAGCGCTGAACTTGAAGATGACGGGGTTCGACACGCCGTCCGGCAGCATCGAATTGACCATATCCAGCTTGTCGCGGACGCTGTTGGTCGCCGCTTCGATGTCCACGCCGTAGTTGAAGGTCAGCGTCAGCAGGGAGACGTTCTCCTTGGACTGGGAGGTCATCTCCTTCAGGTCCTCGACGCCGTTCAGGGCGTTCTCCAGGACCTTGGTCAGGTTGGTCTCGATCTCCTGCGCGTTGGCGCCCTGGTACGAAGCCATCACCATGATCGTGTTGGAGTCCACCTCCGGGAGCAGGGCGACGGACGTCCGGCTCAGGGAAAAGACGCCAAGGATCGCGAGGGCGATGAACAGCAGGGCCGTCGTGACGGGATGTTCGACCGCAGATCGGTAAATACTCATCGCTTGACCTCCACTTTATCGCCGGACTTGAGGTTGGAGTGGCCTCCGGTGAGCACCTGCTCGCCTTCCTCCAGACCGGAGAGGATCTCATACCGGTTGCCGAAATGGCGGCCGGGCTCGACCGTCCGCACGGAAACGGTGTTGTCGGCGTTCAGCACGAACACGGTCCGCTGGCCGGAGCCCTGCAGCTTCATCACGGCGGCATCCGGCACGACGATGCTCTCGGCTGCGCCGTAGTCCACGCTCACGCGGGCGTACATGCCCGGCCGGAGCTCACGCTTCTCATTCGCCACGCGTACTTCCGCGCTGAAGGTATGGGATACAGGATCGATCGTCGGGTACAGGCGCACGATGGTGCCCGTATAGCTGCGGCCCGGCAGGGCGTCGGCCGTCACGGTCACCTTGTCGCCGCGCTTCACCTTGGTGTATTCGGCCTCGGAGATGGGGACCAGGAGCTTGACCGGCGTGATCTGCTGCACGGTGTAGATGGGCTGGCCCATCGAATAGAGGTCGCCGCGGTCGTAGTTGCGGGCGGACACCACGCCGCTCACCGGAGCGCGCAGGATGGTGTTCTCCACCAGGTTGTCATAGCTGCTCTTGGACACGTTGAAGGCGAGCTCGAGCGACTCGTAGTCGGACTGCGACACGCCGCCCTCCGCGAAGAGCTGCTTCACGCGGGCGAGCTCGGTCTCGTCGTTCTTGAGCCGGAGCGCGGCCTGGTCCATCTGCAGGCGGTCCATCTCGGCGAGGACCTGACCGGCGGACACGAAGTCGCCGACTTCGACATTCAGCTTCTGGATACGCCCGCCGCTCTGCGGGGCGATATTATTGACTACATTGGCCTGGACGGAGGCGGAATAGACCGCATCGCGGGCGACCGACTCCCGCACGGCGGAGGTCACGGTGACCACCGGCGTCGCGTTCATCGCGGCCATCATCGGGTCCATGGCGGGCTGCTTGCCGCCCTGCTGGCCGCAGGCGGCGAAAACAATGGCGCACAGGGCCGTTCCTATCTTGGATACTTTATTCATTGCTGTATGTTTTATTCAGTTGGACATTTCCTTCAGCGTCGATGAAGTCGGCGCCGAGCACGTTTTCCAGACCGGCCTTCGCCAGGACGAAGGTGTAGATGGCCTGGCAGACGCCGAGTTGCGACTGGATCAATGCATACTGGGCGTCATTCAGGTCGGTCAGCGTGCTGCGTCCCACGTCGTAGGATTTCGCCGCGATGTCGTAGGCCTTCTGCGCCGTCCCGACGGCGCTGCGGGCGGAACTGTAACTCTTCATCGCCGTCTCCATCTGGTTGAGATACTGGCGGATGGCTATCTTGAGCTGACGCTCGGTATCCGCGCGCTGCACGTTCAGTTCCTGCGCCTGCACGCGGGCCTGGCGGACGGCGTTCAGCCGCTGGCCGCCGGAGAAGATGGGCACCGACAGGCTCAGCCCCACGAAGGAATACGGGGACCACTTGTACTCGCTGAACTTGAAGTCGTTGGTCATCGCGTTCAAGCTGTAGTTGAAGGACAGGGAAAGCGTCGGAAGGTAGGCGTACTGCTGGACCTTGATCGCGTCGGCGAGCTGCTCGGCCTGCAGGGCCAGCTGGCGCATCGTGGAGTTGTCCTCCAGCGAGAGGTCCTCGCTCGTGTAGAGGTCGTAGAGCATATGCTCCGCGTAGTCGTCCAGGTCGCCGGCCACGTCGATCTCCGTGTCCAGGTTGACGCCCATCACGGCCTTGAGCTGCCAGAGCGCCAGGATGACCGAGCTCTCCGCGTCATAGACGTTCGGGATGGCGTTCGCCAGCGTGGTCTTGGCGCGCGTGAGGTCCAGTTCCGACGCCTTCTGGGCGTTGAAGCGGCGCTGGATCTGCTCGCAGTTCGCCAGGGCGTTCTCGTAGGCGGACTTATAGACTTCGAAGGCCTCCTTGGCCAGCAGGCAGGAGAAGAAAGCCTGCTTGACCTGGTTCACCGTCTCGAGGCGGGAGCTGCGCGCCTTCTCGACGGCGAGTTCCACGTTCTCCTCGGAGATCCGCAGGTTCTTCCACAGCTGGGCGTTGACCAGCGGCATGCTGGCGCTGATGCCGGCCGACCAGGTGTTCCAGCGGCCGACCTCGATGCCGCCGCCACCACCGGAAGACATGCCGCCGATGTCGAAGTCCATGTACATGACCTGTTTCTTGATGGTACGCTGGTAGGACCCGGATCCGCTGACCTGCGGGAAGAGGGAAGCGTACGTCCCTTTGCGGGCATAGCCCGTGCGTTCTATTTCCATGTCCGCCACTTTGACGGAGGCATTCTCGCTGAGCGCGATCCGCAAGGCGTCCTCCAGGGTGAGCACCGCCGGAACGGCGGTTGTGTCAACGGCCTGTGCTACAGCCAGAAGCGGGAAAAGAAGCGTGAGTATAAGCGCTATTGATTTCTTCATATAACTATTTTCGCGCGCAAAGATATGCAAAAATTATGCTATCTTTGCATCAAACCGCTGTTTTATGTTCAGTCTTCTGTCCGTGCACTGGCACGTCAATCCGATACTCTTCCACATCGGATCCCTCGAGATCCGCTGGTACGGCCTGCTGTTCGTGTCGGGCTTCGTCATCGGCTGGTACCTCTTCAAGTGGTTCTTCACCCGCGAGAAGGTGCCCACCAAGCTGATGGATCCGCTGCTCTACACGCTGCTGATCGCCACGATCGTGGGCGCCCGCCTCGGCCACTGCATCTTCTACCAGCCGGACTATTATTTCGGCTCCTGGGCCGGCTTCTGGGAGATTTTCATGCCCTGGAAGGGAGGCCTCGCAAGCCACGGCGGCGCCATTGCGCTGCTGCTCGCCATGTGGTGGTTCGCGAGCCGTTACGGCAAGAAGAATGACTTCGATTTTCTCTGGATCATGGACCGCCTTTGCATCGCGGTGGCCTTCGCCGGCTGCATGATCCGTCTGGGCAATCTGTTCAATTCCGAGATCTACGGCGACGTGACCACCCTCCCCTGGGGCTTCATCTTCGACCTGCGCGGCGAGACCGAACCCAAGCATCCCACGCAGCTCTACGAGGCTTTCTCCTACCTGCTGCTGGGCCTGGTCATGGTCTGGATCTACAAGAACAAGCTGGACAAGGTACACCGCGGCTTCTTCTTCGGCCTATTCCTGGTCGGCTGCTTCGGCGCCCGCTTCCTGATCGAGTTCATCAAGGAGCCGCAGGTCGAGTTCGAGCAGAACATGCTCCTCGACATGGGCCAGCTCCTTTCCATCCCCTTCGTCCTCGCCGGCATCGGTCTGCTGGTCTATGCCTCCAGGACAAAAAAACCGGCCGCGGTCGTTCACCCGCAGCCGGTTAAGAAAGAACCTGTGCGCGTCGCGCACAGCATTCAGTAATAATTAATTCATATAGACATACCACTGGTCTTCACCGAAAGGCTGAAGCTGGTCGCCCTGCTGACGCAGGCCGTAGAGGTTCATGCTTTCGGGAGCCGGATGGTTGAACCAGAGAATCACGTTGTCGTGCAGGTCGAAGGCGACGCAGAGCAACTCGGGAATGCCGTATGAACCGTCGTCGTCGACGTTCCAGACACTGCCTTCCCCATACTCCGGATCGATGTTGGTCGTCTTCACATAGGTGGCCTTGACCTTGCCGCCCTGCGTCCAGGCGATCACGACCATCGCCTCGCCGTCCTTGGGTTCGAACTCGAAGATGCCCACGCGGCCGTCCTCC
>JAGCYX010000043.1 GCA_017960585.1 Bacteroidales bacterium | reverse complement strand
TCCTTGAGGCTCGCGCCGTTCCCCATCGTGTGGGTGAAGTTGTTGCGCTCCTGCTGCAGGGTGCCGGAACCTTCCTTGGTGATCATGTCCATGATACCGCGCAGGGCGATGCCCCAGGTCTCGGCGGAAGTGTACTGCTTGCCGTCAACAGTCACGGTGAAGTAAGGCTGGTACTTGGCGTCGTACTGATCGACACCGTCGGCGTATGCGCCGCCGGACCAGGGAATCGGAACGAAGTGGACGTCCTTCCAGGCGGAATTGTTGTCGGTGCAGTGCGAGCCGTCCGCGGAGACGGTGCCGACGGTCTTCTCCCAGATGTCCAGGATGCCGACGAACTGCTGGGCGAAGCCCTTCAGGGAAGCGGCGGCGGAGAGATACTCCGTGGAGACCTTCGCGGGCAGGGAGCCGCCGCTCTTGTAAGCGGCCAAGGCGCGGAGGATCGTGACGGTGGCGCGGTTGGTGGAGAAAGCGATCGCGCTCGCACCGCTGCGGGTGATGACCGTCTGGTTCGGAACCGTCAGTTTCTCCTCCATCGCCTTGAGCATGCGCTTGGCGATGTCCACGAGATCCTCGGTGCCTTCCGTGATCTTGGGACCGCCGGTCACGGCGATCTCCTTCTGGTCGTAGCTGTCGCGCTCAGGGTGGTCGGCCTCCTTGTAGCCGAGCACCTTGATGTCGCCCTTGTCATTCGCGGCAAGGTTCACAAGCAGCTGGGCGATCGCATACTGATACTGAGGCAGGGTCAGCGACTTGCCGCCGACTTCGAGAGAGGTGGGAATGGTGGTGTTCTCCTCCCACGCATCATACGCCGCCGCGGCCGCGTCGAGGAGGTTCGACGCCGTCACGGTAGCCACAACGTTGCTCGGATCCACGGGGTCCACCTCCGGTTCCTTGTGACAGGAGGAGAGGGCCGTGACAGCGAGCAGCGCCGCCAGTGTGTACCATAATAACTTTTTCATAACTGTTTTGTGTTAATTGGGTTGATTTGTATTGTGGTTTGCTTCTAAGGAAGGTCGTTCACGTCCGGGAAAATCCCCAGCCCGTAGCGGAACAGCACGAGGCCGCCCGCCTTGGAGTCCATGAAGATGTCGATGTCCTTGCGGAGACTCGCCGCGTCCATGCCTTTCACGCCCGCGGAATCGTTTCCCGTGTAGGTGGTGATGCCGGCCCAGACCTCGGCTCCGCCGGAATGGTCGCAGAACCAGTCCGTCAGGGTCTTGCAGCGGGCGTCGCTCCAGCCGTAGGAATAGCGGTACTCCATCGGCATCAGGATGTGGATGAACTCGCCCATCTGGGCGGGATTCTGCCCGTAGGCGTACTCCGTGTTGGGCTCCGGCATCAGAGCGGCGCTCATCACGAGACCTTCGTCATAACTGTCCGTAATCTCGCGGAGCTCGCGGCAGCAGCGGTTCACCGCGCCGACGGCGTTGACTTCCGCGTTGATGTTGTGCTTGGAAGCGGTCCCGCCGAAACGGATATAGTCCAGATGCAGGCCCTTGACGCCGAAATCCTCCAGGTATGTCTTCGCGTGCTCCCGGATATCCGCGTACAGGTCCTCCCGGTAACACTTGTTGTCGTCATCGACGGGGCTGACCCAGCCGCCCTTGTAGAAGCACTGCATCCAGCAGTGGACATTGATGTCCAGTTTCTCGCACTCCTCCAGGAATTTGACGGTGTTCCGCTGGTTGGAGGACTCGAAGGCGGCGAAATTCAGGAGGATATGGTCGTAGCCCAGTTTCTTGAGATTCTTGAGATTCGCGGCGTCGTTGGCCATCATGTCGGACACGTGCGAACTCCACGCCCAGACGGCCGTCCGATGATAGTCGTCGAGCGAAAATACTTTGTTCTCCCCGCCGACGCTGGCATAGGTCATGTTCTTCCAGTCCCCCGTTCCGTCCGGAATCCGCTGGTAACTGCCGCGGGCATAGCAGGGACCCGGAGACGGGAACGCCTTGGACCGGTCGAATTCGTCCACCGCGGTGCCGTCCTCCACCGCCAGCTTCAGCACGAACGGGGCGGCCGAAGAGATGCCGGTGACGAGGCTTTCATCCTTCGTGGACAGGACCAGGCGCTCCCCGGGGGAAAGCTTCGCGCCGGAAGCGGCCTGCCAGATCCGCTGGTTCTTGAAATAGTCGTCGGTGATGTACAGGCCCAGTCCCGTGAGGTCCATCGCGGCGGAGGACGTGTTCACCAGTTCCACCCAGGTGTCGGCGTCCGTCGTCTGGTCATGGGCGGCGATCTCGTTGAAAACGAGGCCCTTCCAGGCGCTCACGTCCGTGGGCTGCGGAGGGTCCGGGGTCTTGTGGCAGGCGCACGCGGCCATCAGGACCGGTACCGCCAGGAGCAAATGACAAATCTTTCTCATCCGTCAATCCGGTTAAAGGACACCCTGCTCATGCAGGTATTGCTCGGCCTTGCGAAGGCCGCCGCATTTCTTGATGGTCTCCTCGCAGAAATCGTACCCGAGCTGCGGATTTCTCTCCACCATCGTGCGGGCGAGCCGGTCGATGACCTTGTTGTTGATCAGGTTGGCGCAGACCATCCGGTTTCCCTCCACGCGGCCGAGCCGCACCATCAGGGTGGTGCTGATCATGTCGCAGAGCAGCTTCTGGGAGGTGCCGGACTTCATCCGGGTGCTGCCCGTGATGAATTCGGGACCCATCACGATCTCAATGGGATAGTCCACCCAGGCCGAAATCGGCGAATCCGGATTGTTGCAGATGGAGCCGCAGGGAATGCCGTGCTCCTTGCAGGCCTTCATCGCGGCGAGCACATAGGGCGTGCACCCGCTGGCGGAAATGCCCACGACGATGTCCTTGGGGGTGATGTGGTGAAGTTCGCTCAAGGTGCGCCAGCCTTCCTCCGTATCGTCCTCGGCCTCTTCCAGGTCCAGGACCAGGTTCTCGTTGCCGCCGGCCAGCACGGCCTGCCAGATCTCGGGATCGACGCCGTAGGTGTTGGGGACCTCGAGCACATCGAGCACGGCCAGCTTGCCGCCGGTGCCGGCGCCGAGCCAGAAGAAGCGGCCGCCGGCGCGGATATGCGCTTCGATGGCGTTCACGAGCCGCTCGATGTCGGGCAGGACCGCCTCGATGGCAAGGGGTACTTTCTTGTCCTCCGCGTTGATGTCGCGCAGCAGTTCCGCCACGGACTTCTTCTCCAGATGGTCATAGAGCGAAGGCTGCTCCGTCAGTCTTACTTTCATAGATAAAAGTCTTTATGTTTTGTATTTCCAATTTGTTTTCCGTCCCGGAAGGCCGCCGCCGTCACCCGCTGCTGCCGGTTGACGACGAAGGGGCCCGCATAAACGGGAGAAGCCAGGGTGGGCGCGCTGCCGTCCAGCGTATAATGGATCTCGGCGCCGGGCGCATCCACGGAAAGGATGGCGACCTTGCTGTATTCCGTATCCTTCCGGAGTTCGATGAACGGGTCGTAGAAGGCCTTGCAATATCCGACCTCCAGTTCGTCCAGCCGTCCCAGGTGGGTTTCCAGCCGGCGGGTGAACCCGTCCCAGTCCTTGGGCGCGCTGCTCCAGCCCGATTCGGCGATGGCGCACATCCGCGGCCAGGCCATGTATTCCACGCGGGCGGGCGTAGGCATGTATTCGGTCCAGACACAGCCCTCGACGCCGATGATGTACTTCTGCTGCTCCCGGTCAAGCACTTCGGGAACCGGATTGTATTCATACATCGTGCGCAGCAGGGTGGGGCCGCCCATCGCAAGGGGTTCGCTGTCAGGATCGGCCTGCC
>JAGCYX010000042.1 GCA_017960585.1 Bacteroidales bacterium | reverse complement strand
GACGGCGTCTGTCTGAGCGCTAGTTAGGCCGGCTTGCCGGACTAACTGAGCGAGTTCGCCGTCAAGCGCCTTCCCGACACCGTGCGAGCCCGCTGAAACCCGCATGGAGCCGTCACCCCTCCGCCGACCACCAGACCTTCCCCGCAATTTGCCCAGCTACGTGCCTATGTCGTGCATCATGACCTTGTAATCCCTCTCCGAGTGCAGGTCACGTCCCGATTAATGGGACGTCAGGTGCAGTTGAGGCCTTATTTGAAGGTGACGTCCAAAGTTTAGGGACATTACCCGCAGTGAGCGAGCGGAGAGTGGCAAACCCCGTCGGATCTACCCCGCGTATCGAATGAGACCCGAGGTTCAGGTTGCAAATTCGCCTTTGTATGCACTCGACTGCACCATACCCTACTTCGCGAGGGGGCACATGGCGCATTCAGGCGCGCCAAAGGCCATTTTTGCAACTGGAGGTTCGGTGACCTAGGGTTTGGGGAGCAACAGGTTCGGGAGATTCCCAGTCAAGCCCCGAAGGGCGGCTAGGGGTCAGCCCCGGAAGGCCTATCGGTCGGAAATATGTGCGAATCACCGGAATTTCGCACATTAATTGCCCCAAAATGAGGAAATATGTGTGAAACGGGGGTGTTTTGCACATTTTTTGTGCCCGGAGGGGACATGAAACACTTTTTGCTGATTGTTTTGGCCGCGGTGATGCTTACGGCCTGCGGCACGTACCGCCGGGTGGCGGCGGATCCGACACAGCCCTGGGTGGGCCGGCCCACCTCGGAAATCTTGAAGACGATGGGCGATCCCGTCCGCATCGACCAGGACGGCAGGGGCGGCAGCGTTCTGGTCTATGAATCCGCACCGGACTATGAAAGCCCGGACTACGACATCCTGGACCCGGGCGCGAACACCGTCAGCACCCGGAAATACGCCCATTTTTATCTGGACGACGAAGGCATCTGCTACAAAGTGGACAGGAACCAGACCCTCCCTGCCCCGCCTCGCTCCTCCTATTCCGAGCCCCGAAGCACCTTTTGGATCGACCTTTTCTTCTACCTCCCCCTCATCGCCGTCACCATTTTGATCTGATACGGATTGGCAATATTTTTGCTATTTTTACCGAAAACACTGAACGACTATGCGCAAATACATCGTTATCCTGCTGGTGGCCCTGACCGCCGCCAGTTGTGCGACCCTCCGGGCGCCCGCCAAACTGGACCGTCTCGTGAACCGCGTCGAGCGCAACGCCGACCGCTACCGCCCCTACCAGTGGGAGCGGGTCAACCGGCAGTATGAAGCGCTGCTGCGCGAGTATATCGACAATTACCGCATGTACACCATCGCCGAGAAACAGCAGGCGATGAGCGCCATCGGCCGGTACCACGCCATTCTCGTGGAGCACGGAATCAAGCAGGGGATCGGTTTCCTAGGCAGCCTGGGCAGTTACGCCGGCGGCCTGCTTGACATACTCAGGCAGGACGTGGGGGCGGTGGAGGATTTCCTCCAGAACGTGCTGGGGCTCGGGAAAAACGAGACTAAGAACGCTTTGGAGAGTCTGCGGAAGAAGCTGGCAGAGTAACGCGCCGGACATTACAGCCGACGTAGTTGCCCAGCACGATCAGCGGGTAATACCACAGCAGGGCGGGATCCCACGTCCAGGCCGCGACGATGTATGTCACGTCGGCGATGGAGTGGTAGAAGCCGCACACGATGAACAAGGGGACGCCGAACAGAATCGGGAGGACGGACCCCTTGTTTTTATAGAGCCAGACGGCGATGTCGATGATGAGGCCGCAGCCGACGGCCCGCAGGAAACTGCGCCAGGGGCCCTGGGCGATGCGGCCCGCCACCATGTCCTGCGCGCGCTCCACGGGGGCGCCGCCGAGGGAGAACACCAGCAGGCCGAGGAGGGCGCAGCCGATGATGTTGAAAAACCAGATCTTGACCAAGGCCGGAATGTCGTTCGTGACGCCGGCCTTTCCCGTATAGAGCGGAACGCCGAAAAGAACGACGCACACGAGTCCGAAAGCGAAGATCACGGCGCCCGGAATGCCGCCGAGCGCCAGGAAGCCGGTGGCCCCCAGGCCGATCAGGATGCCTGAGAAGAGGGATTCGCGGTTCATCGGGCCATCGCGTTTTCAACGTCGTCGGGGTGGATGGGCAGGCGCTGCGCGCCGAGCCGGCGGGCGCCGTCCTCCGTCACGAGGACGTCGTCCTCCAGGCGGATGCCGCCGAAGTCGTAATAGGATTCCAGCTTGTCGAAGTTCACGAAGGCCTTGCCCGTGCCCTCGCGTTTCCACTGCCCGATGAGGGCGGGGATGAAGTAGATGCCGGGCTCGTCGGTGATGACGTGGCCGGGCTTGAGGCGGCGTGCCATCCGCAGGGAGCCGAGGCCGAGCTGCTTCGCCCGGGTCTGGTCCGGATCGTAGCCCACCCAGTTCTCGTTCAGGTCCTCCATGTCGTGGACGTCCAGGCCCATGTTGTTGCCGAGGCCGTGCGGCTGGAAGAGGCCGGCGATGCCGAGGGCGACCATCTCGTCCAGGTCGCCGTGCACAAGGCCGAG
>JAGCYX010000041.1 GCA_017960585.1 Bacteroidales bacterium | reverse complement strand
GTGAGCGCCTCCCTGGTGTACACCCGCGACAGCGCCATGTCCACCTCCGAGCGTGAGACCGGTACCGGTTTCGTGAACGCCGGCAACACCCTGACCGGCTGGTACGGCCTGGCCAATGCCGACAACAAGAGCATCCAGAACGCTACCTACAGTTTGCACACGGATGTGGGTTACCTCGCCCGTGTCATCTACTCCTACAAGGACACCTACCACTTCAACGCTTCTTTCCGCCGGGACGGTTCTTCCGTGTTCGGTTCCCAGAAGAAGTGGGGTAACTTCCCGGCAGTCGGTGCCGCGTGGACCATCTCCAACGAGCCGTTCATGAAGAACGTCCATTGGCTGGACTTCCTTAAGCTCAAGGTCTCCTGGGGTAAGAACGGTGCCCAGACCATCTCGCCTTACGGCACCCTCACCACCATCGCGCTCGCCAAGGGTGGCAACATCCCCAACTACTACGGCGGCAACATCCACTGGGGTCAACGAATCGACAAGCTCGGTAACCCGAACCTCGGCTGGCAGACCACCACGTCCTGGAACGGCGGCTTCGAGGCCGACTTCCTCAAGGGCCGCATCCACGTGGATGTGAACGGCTACTACTCCAAGACCACCGACCAGATCACCAACCGCCCGATCCCTGTGATGGGTGCCGGTATCACCAACCAGGATGACACCATGGGCCAGGTGGACAACTACGGTTTGGAAATCAACATGACCACCCAGAACATCAAGCGCGCCGATTTCAGCTGGAATTCCGACTTTGTCTTCACCCTGAACCGCAACAAGCTCATCGACCTCTACGGTGACGGCCAGGACGACGTGGTGAACAACCAGTTCCTCGGTCACCCGCTGAGCGTTATCTACGGCTACGTGGTGGGCGGTATCTACCAGGACGGCGAGTACGCCGGACGTCCTTACTTCCTGACCGCCGACGGCCAGCAGACCATCAATCCTGCCGCAGAGGACCGCAAGATCCTCGGCTACGGCGACGAGAGTTTCCGCCTGTCCTGGGGCAACACCCTGCGCTGGGGCGACTGGTCCATGTACTTCATGTTCCAGGGCATCTTCGGCGGCGGCATGTACGGCAAGGCCAACAACACCTTCGCCTACACGACCTTCGACACGACGGCCGCCATCTCCGCCTATGACATTCCTTTCTGGACCAAGGACAGCAAGAGCGATATCTATCCCGCTCCGAACGTGAACGAGAGCAAGTTCCAGGTCTACAACTCCTACGGCCACATCCGCCTGCAGAACATCTCCATCACCTATAACATGAGCAAGCTCACCCAGAAGATCGGCATCAAGAACGCCCGTCTGACCCTGAGCGGCCGCAACCTCTTCTTCTGGGCTCCGGGCTGGAAACTGTCCGATCCGCAGAACCGTTCCGGAGACGGCGTCGGCATGCCGCGTACCGTCACCCTCGGCCTCAATGTTACCTTCTAATCAAACCACGTAACAAGATATGAAAACCAACAAATATATCATCGGGCTTGCGAGCCTGGCTCTGCTGAGCGGCGCCGCGACCTCCTGCGTGTCCGACAAGCTGTTCCTCGAAGAGCAGCCCAAGGCACTCATCACCATCGCCAACGCCTACGATAACAGCGACCAGGTCGTGAACACCCTCCTGACCGGCTACTACGAGTTCGAGGAACTCTTCTTCCCGAACGACTTCGGTATGGGACTGGCCTTCAACACCACCACCGGTACCGACATGACGGACAACAAGTACCAGCTGGGCGTCAACTCCCACATGAGCAACTTCGCCGCTGCCTGGTCCCCCACCTCCAGCCTGCCCAAGAGCCTTTGGGACAAGTTCTACAAAGTGATCTCCTACGCCAACCTCGCCGACCTCAAGAAGGACGAGGTAGAGTGGAACAGCGAGGCCGAAAAGAGCCGCATCGCGGCCGAGGCCGCCTTCCTTCGCGGTCTGTCGTACCTCCGTCTGGGCGAGCTCTTCGGCGGTGTCCCCATGGTGACCACCTATGACGAGGCCCCGAACTTCGCCTATGAGCGTTCCACCCGCCTGGAGACCTACGATCAGGCGGTCAAGGACCTGAAGGCTGCCTACGACGTCCTCCCCTGGGACATCAGTGCCGATTACGGCCGTGCCGGCAAGGGCGCCGCTGCCATGTACCTCTCCGAAGCCCTGCTGGCCCGCGGTGTGGAGAGCAACAGCAACGAGGACTTCAAGAACGCAGCCATCTATGCCAAGGAAGTCACGGATCACCACCCGCTCATGACCGAGCGTTTCGGCGTCCGTATCCCGGGTGCCGCCGGCAGCCAGAACGGCATTCCCAACGAGTTCCTGGAGGGTAACGTGATGTCCGACCTCTTCGTCGCGCAGAACATCGTCAGCCCGCAGAACACCGAGGCTGTCTGGATCATGGTGTCCGCTCCCAACTACTCCAACTACAACGCCAACGGCGGCCGCCGCAACTGCACCCTGGGCTTCACCCCGGCCATCCAGGACTACACCTGGGCTGCCGAATACAAGCATCAGTCGAACCCGAAGGCCGCTGCCGGTCCCTGGAAGGCCTTCTCCGCCAAGTACGGCGGCGAGGTCAGCCCGGCATCCCACGGCGGCACCGGCTGGGCCCAGAGCACGCCGACCTGGTACGCTTCCTACACCATGTGGGACAATGAGCACAACAACAACTCCCTGGGACAGGACCTCCGCTACATCGAGGACGTGACCGTCATCACCGAGTTCCTCTGCTGCGACGAGAACAGCGACTTCTACGAGCAGAAGCTCGGCTGGGACTACATCGACCACTCCACGCCCGAGCTCTCCGGCACCTTCTTCCCGATCTGGTACAAGGAGACTCCGTTCAGCGTGTGGGATTACGACATGACGCAGCCGGCAGGCTGGTTCGGCAAGTATGTGAGCTTCTACCGCTCCCGCTATGCCGCCCGCTCCGCCGAAGCTTTCTTCCTCCTCGCTGAGGCGCTGCTCCGTTCCGGCGACACCGCCGGTGCCACGGCCGCCCTCAATAAGGTCCGCGAGCGTGCCCACGCCAATCCGTTCTCCACGATCACCATCGACACCATCCTGGACGAGCGCGGCCGCGAGCTGCTCTACGAAGAGTTCCGCTGGGCTACCTTCCTGCGCCTGAAGCCGGAAGAGTGGAAGAAGCGCATCTACGATCACGGCATGTATTCTGCCCGTACCAACGCTCCCGCCTCCGAACTCTATCCGAACACCCGCCGCTGGGCCGAGTTCACCGATGAAATCCAGTTTGACAACTGGCCGATCCCTTACACCTACATCGAGCTGAACAAGGGTTCCGACGGTCTGTACCAAAATCCGGGTTGGAAATAAAAACTAAATAAGGACATCTCTTTGCTTGCTATTTGTCATTAATTCCGTACTTTCGTACACCCAATAACTACAAGATGTATAGAAGAAAACTGACCTACCTGTTCACTGCGGCCCTGTGTGTGGCTGCGTGTACGTCGGCGCCGAAGTCCGTCCAGGACCGGCTGACCGTCCATGACAAGGAGATTGACGCCGTCATCGCCCAGATGACCCTGGAGGAGAAGGTCAACATGCTCCACAGCAAAACGAACATGTCCTCCGCCGGTGTCGAGCGCCTCGGCATCGCTGACATGCACTACGCCGACGGTCCCTTCGGCATCCGCGAGGAAGGCGTCCCCAACGGCTTCCAGTCCGCGGGCTGGCAGCTGGACTCCGCCACTTACTTCCCGACGGGTTCCGCCCTCGCGGCCACCTGGTCCGAAGAACTGGCCTATGAGTACGGCAAGGGCATGGGCATCGAAGCCCGCCTGCGCGGCAAGGATGTCATCCTCGGCCCGGCCGTGAATATCCAGCGCCTGCCGGTCGGCGGCCGCACCTACGAGTACCTCAGCGAGGATCCCATCTTGAGTGCCGCCCTTTCTCTGGGTTACACCAAAGGTGTCCAGGATCAGGGAACGGCCGTGTGTATCAAGCACTTCGCCGTGAATAACCAGGAGACCAACCGCGGCAGCGTGGACGCCCAGGTGGATGAGCGCACCCTGCGCGAGATCTACCTCAAGCCCTTCGAGCGCGCCGTCGTCGAGGGCGGCGCCATGAGCGTGATGCCGGCCTACAACAAGGTCAACGGCGACTACTGCTCCGAGAACGAGCACCTGCTGAACGAGATCCTGCGCGGCGAGTGGGGCTTCAAGGGCTTCACGGTCTCCGACTGGGGCGGCACCCACAGCACGATGGGTGCCATGCTGCACGGCTTGAATGTGCAGATGACGGGCAGCAACTATCTGGGCCAGCCGGTCATCGATTCCATCGCCACGGGCGCCCTGACGGAGAAGATGGTGGATGAGAAGGTCCGCCAGATCCTGCGCGTCCGCTATGCCATCGAGGCCATCCCCGACGACGTGGCCAACACGAAGATGACCTCCCAGCCCGAGTGCCAGCAGATCGCCAAGGCGGTGGCCGAGAAGTCCATCGTCCTGCTAAAGAACGAGGGCGTCCTGCCGCTCAAGGCCGGCATCAAGAAGATCGCCGTCATCGGCCAGAACGCCGTCCTGAAAACGCAGTCCGGCGGTATGGGTGCAGGTGTGAAGGCGCTCTATGAAGTCACCCCGCTGGAGGGCATCCGTGCCCGTGCCGGCCAGGATGTCGAGGTGCTCTACGCGCCCGGCTATAAGAATTTCCCGGGCCGCCGCTGGGGACCCGCTCCCGCCAAGGCCAATCCGCTCGAGGCGGCTGCCATCGATGAGCCGGCCGACAAGGCTCTGCTCGCCGAGGCTGTGAAGCTCGCGAAGAGCGCCGACATCGTGATTTTCTTCGGCGGCACCAACAAGAGCATCGAGACCGAAGGAAGCGACCGCGCCAATATCGACCTGCCGGCCGGCCAGAACGAGGTCGTGAAGGCCCTCTACGAGGCCAACAAGAACCTCGTCACCGTGCTGATCTCTGGCGGCCCCACCGACCTGCGCCAGCTCGAGCCGGTCAGTCCGGCCATCGTCCAGGGCTGGTGGAACGGCACCGAGGGCGGCACCGCGCTGGCCGAAGTCCTCTTCGGGGACATCGCCCCGTCCGGCAAGCTCCCGTTCACCTTCCCCGCCAAGCTCGAGGATTCCCCGGCCTTTGCTCTGGGCAACTTCCCCGACAAGACCCAGGGCGGCGACCTCTTCACCCTGATGTACCGCGAGGACGTGCTCAAGATGTCTCCCGCCGAGCGCCAGGCCTTCATCGATGCGCTGCCCAAGCCGACTTCCAAGTACACCGAGGGTGCGCTCGTGGGCTACCGCTGGTTCGACACCAAGGGCGTGCAGCCGATGTACGCCTTCGGCCACGGCCTCTCCTACGTAACCTTCGGCTACGGTGAGATGAGCGCTGCCGCAGGGAAGGACGCCGTGACGGTCAGTTTCGAACTCACGAACGAGGGCGGCATGCCCGCCGACGAGGTTGTCCAGCTCTATGTGGCCCGTCCGGGCGCCACGGTCGAGTGGCCCGCCAAGGAGCTCAAAGCCTTCGCCCGCGTGAGCCTGAATGCCGGCGAGAAGAAGACTGTGAAGCTCACCATTCCGGTCAAGGACCTCCGCTACTGGAGTGTCGAGAAGAACGGCTGGGATCTCGAGCATGGTACGCTGCAGCTCCTGCTGGGCGCCGCCTCCGATGACATCCGCCAGAGCGCCGAGGTGACGATTTAATGCTGGTGGGCTCACCCCCCCCCAGACCCCCTGCGTCGCTTCGCTCCGACATCCTATCGCTGATTATCAGCTATTTATAAAATGACTCCGGGCAATTTTGCCCGGAGTCATTATGTAAGTTATTGGAAATCAATCCTACAGTTTTACGCTCTTTTTCAGGCGGATGTCCACGGAGGAAGCGCCGATCTGGATCTTCGCACGCTTGCCGCGGAAGGCGAAGGCGTGGGCGTCGCTGTCCCAGAGCTTGAGGTCGTCGGCGGGGACGCGGATCTCCACGTCCTTCGTCTCGCCCGCGGCGACGGCGATGCGCTCGAAGCCGCGCAGGCGCCTGGCGGCGTCGTCCCCCCGGAACGTAGCGTAAAGCTGGACCACTTCCTCACCGTCGCGGCCGCCCGTGTTCTTCAGGCAGAAACGGAAGACGAAGTCGTCGCCCTCGCGGCTGACCTTGAGCCGGGAGTACTTGAAGCTGGTATAGCTGAGACCATAGCCGAAGGGGAAGAGGGGCTTGCCCTTGAAATACATGTAGGTGCGGCCGTGGCGGATGTCATAGTCCAGCATGTTCGGCAGGTCGAGGATGTCGGAGACCCAGGTCTGGGTGAGGCGTCCGGCGGGGTTGTAGTCACCGAAGAGCACGTCCGCGAGGGCGTTGCCGAGCTCCTGGCTGCAGTGGGTGAGGTGCACGATGGCGGGCACGTGCTGCGCCGTCCAGTTGATGGCGAAGGGGAAGCTGCTGATCAGCGTGACCACGGTGTTGGGGTTGGCCTGCCAGACGACCTTGATCAGGTCCTCGGTCTCCAGCTGCAGGCTGCGGCGGTCCAGGGCCTCGCGGCCGTCACCGGCAATGGTACCGTAGGCCCAGGGCGACTGGACGGTCTGGCCGTCCCAGTCGGGGCTGGTGGCGGGGTGGTTGCCCACGCAGACGATGCACACGTCGGCCCACTTGGCCAGCTCCTGCGCGGAGCCGTCGGAATCCCAGCGCTGGAAGCGCACTTCCACGTCGTTGCCTTCTACCTTAGCCTTGATGCCGTCCAGCGGGCTCACGCGGTAGGCGGGGAGGGCACCGTACCAGTCCTTCAGGACGGCCTCGGCACGGTTGCCGAACACGGCGATCTTCTTGACCTTGCTCCTGTCGAGCGGCAGCAGGTCGCCCTCGTTCTTCAGCAGGACGACGGACTTCTGCGTCACCAGGCGCGCCTTGTCCTTGAACTCCTGGCGCTCCCAGGGAAGATCCTCGTCGGAACCGAAATATTCCTTGTCCAGCGGCGGTTCCGCATCCATCAGGCCGAGTTTGAGCATCGTGCGGAGGTTGCACTTGGTGCGCGCATCCAGCACCTCGTCGGAGATGAATCCGGCGTCGTAGGCGGTCTTGACCTGCTGGAAGTTGGAGTCGATGAAGCGCGTCAGACCGGCCTCCAGGGCCATCTTGACGGCTGTGTTGATATCGGGAGCATAGTTGTGCGGATCGACCATGTAGCGCAGTGCGCCGGCGTCGTCCACGATGGTGCCGTCCATGCCCCACTCGTCGCGAAGGATCTTCCCGATGAAGTCGTTGGCGATGCAGGGCACGCCATTGTAGGCGTTGTAGGCCGTCATCAGGGACTTGGCCCCGGCCCTGGCGCCTTTCCAGAAGCCGTAGGAATAGTAGTCGCGGAAGAGCGCTTCGTCGAAGCGGGAGTCCGTTCCGAAGCGACCGTCCTCATTGCTGTTGGCCAGGAAATGCTTCATCAGGGCCGCGCCGCGCCAGTACTGCGGGTCGTCGCCCTGGATGCCGCGCACTTCGGCGGCCACCAGTTCGCCCACGAGGTAGGGGTCCTCGCCGAAGCTCTCCTCGGTACGGCCCCAGCGGGGATCGCGGGCGAGGTCGGCGTTGGGCGCCCAGAGGACGAGGGTCTTGAAGGGTGCGTCATTGGAATAGAAACGGGCCTCATAGGACATCACGTCGCCCACGATGTGCGCCATCTCCCGGTCCCAGGTCTCGCCGATGCCGTAGGCCTGCGGGAAGGCGGTGCTGTTGCGGTATTTGGGCGGGGTCCAGCCCGGCCAGCGGAAAGCCGGGCCGGGGTTCAGGGCGGGCAGCTCGCTGTCGCCGCCGCGCACGATGCCGTGGATGGCCTCCGTGGCGCCGGGCCCCGCGATACCAAGGCGCGGAACGCCCTGGCCGGTGACGGTCATGATCTTCTCGTCCACGGTCATCAGGGAGACGGCGTTGTCCAGCCGTTCGTCCTCGGAGAGGGCGGGATTCTGGAAAGGATAGCTGAATTCTTGGGCTCGGAGCGTGCCGGATGCCACCAGCAACAGGCAGGCAATTAATCGGGTAATTCGTATCATGACGCTAATTTATCAAAAAGGGCCGGCCTGTGCAAGGGCCGGCCCCAAAACAGGTTCAGGTATGAACTACCCTCTACTTGAAGAGCAACGGGACAAATTCGCTGAGATAAATCCGCCAGTTCCTCCAAATATGGCCGCCGTCGGTTTCCATATACTTGTACGGATAGCCGGCCGCGTCCAGCTTGGCGCGGAACTCGTTGTTGGACTGGATGAGGAAATCGGTGCTGCCGATACCGATCCAAAGGAGCGCAGGCTTGCGGGAGAAGTAGGTCGCGAGTTTGGCATCGACGTCCGCATAGATTTCCTTGTGGGCCGCGGTCTGCTCGGAGCCCGTGCCGATGGCGGCGGAGAACATGCCGGAGTAGTTGAACATATCCGGGTTGTTCAGCGTGATGTAGAGCGTGTGGAAACCGCCCATGGACAGGCCGCAGATGGCGCGGGACTGCTTCTTCGCGATGGTGCGGTAGTGGCTGTCGATGAACTTCACCACCTCCGGGAAGGCGGTCTCGAAGGTGCCTTCCATCGTCTGCGGCAGGTCCATCGTCGGACGGGTGTAGCCGGTGGAGTTCTCCAGCGGAGCGGCCTCCTGCGAGATGTTGCCGTTGGTGAAGACGACGATCATCGGCTTGGCCTGGCCGCGGGCGATCAGGTTGTCGAGGATCTGCGTGGCGCGGCCCTGGGTCACCCAGGCGTCCTCGTCGCCGCCGATGCCGTGCAGCACGTACAAGACGGGATATTTGGCCTTGGGATTCTCCTCATAGCCGGCCGGGGTGTAGACCGTCATGCGGCGGTCGAAGCCTTCGGTGGCGCTGTGGTACCAGACCTTGGACACGGTCCCGTGCGGGACGCGGTGGATGGCGTAGAGGTCGCTGTGGGCGCCCGCCTGCGGCACCAGCAGCACGCTGGTCAGCGAGGCGATGTCGCGGTTCACGAACACGTTGTTGGGGTCGATGACCTGCGTGCCGTCCACGCTGAAGGTGTAGGTGTACATCTCAGGCGCTACGGCGAACGGGGTCGTGTATTCCCACACGCCGCCGGGGCCTTCACGGAGCTCACCCACGCCGGGGGCGTCGTAGCTCATCTTCTGGCCGTTCATCTCGAATTCGAGCTTCTGCGTAGGCAGGAAGTCGCCGGACACGGTCACGCGCACGGCCTTGGGGGCCACATAACGGAAGGTGACGGTGCCGTCCGGATTGATGACGGGCGACTCCACACCGGCTCCGCTGAAAAGGGCCTGCTGTGCGAGCGCAGACACGCCGGCCAGAAGCGCAACGGTAAGGGATAGGATCTTCTTCATATTGTATTAGCATTCAGTATTCTTCATGCAGCCAAGCGGCTGTCCGGATTGTCCGGTCGGTTAGACAGCAGTTCAGCGCCCTGATTTCCCCGGTCTGTTCCTTTTGGAACCGGCGCTGAAACCACTGTCATCAACCAAACCATTACAACCACATTCGCACGCTCGAAACCATCTTGATCGGGGGAAAGGTAATCTCGCTCTGCGCGTCTTATCGGTGGTTCCTCTTTTAACCCGATGCAAAATTACCTGGAATACCGCTCTTTCTTTTTCTGTGTTTTTCAAATACTTTCATGCCCGTATCCGGAGCCATTCTTCTATGTTCATTTTTATTCTTTTTTGTTCAATTCAGTAGTTTTTTGGGATAAAATTGTTAATATAGAGGTATGAAAATAAAGCAACTGTTTTTCCTCACCTTCCTGGCTGCCGCCTGCGCCGGACCGGATTACACGCCCACGATGCCTTCGTCCGAGAACGTTGTCATCGCGGACCGGCTGTCCAACCAGCGGGTGAACGCCTTTGCGGAAGATACCGACGGCCACATCTGGATCGGCACCTTCCGCGGACTGAACAAATACACCATCCACGACTACCACCAGTATTTCTGTCCCGACGACACCCTCGGCCTGCCGGACAACCAGATCACGTCCCTGCACCGGAGTTCCGACGGTCTGCTCTGGATCGGCACCGCGAACGGCGTCGCCCAGCGCCTCGACGACGGCACCTTCCGGCGTATCCCGATGGAGGAAAAGAACCTGGGCATCAACGAGATTATCGAGACGCGCGACGGGAAGATGCTCTTCAACGCCGCCGGACGCCTGTTCCGCTATGACGAGGCGTCCGGGCACATCGTTTCCGCCATCCCCGACTACGGCGGCTACAGCACGCTGGTGGGAGCGGACGGGCGCATCTGGACTTCCACCCTGCTGGAACTCCGCTGTTTCGACGCGGCGGACCTCTCCCCCGTCGGCACCTGGCCGACCCGCCACATGGTCTACCACATCGCCATGTCCGCCACAGGCGAGATCTGGCTCTCCGGCATGGGCGAGATCAGCATCTTCGACCCGCGGACAGAGCGCTGGCTGGACATTCCCAAGAGCATCCTGCAGGAGCCCCGCCTCATCCGGGGCGACATCGATATCCTCTTCTCCAACGGCGCGGACATGCTCCTGCACACCATCACGGACGGCATGTTCTGCTACAGCCAGGCCTCGGGCCTGCTGATGCACCAGTCCAGCCCCGATTTCCCTTACGACATCCCCGACTTCGAGATCCGCACCCTGTTCCGCGACAGCCGCGGCAACCTGTGGTTCGGCTCCACCGACCAGGGCTTCAGTATCTCCTACGCCGACAAGGACGGATTCAACAACCAACCCTACCTGATCGAACGCTTCAAGCGAAAATCCGTGACCTCGCTCACCACCGACCACGACGGGCACCTCTGGATCTCCACGCTCAACGACGGCCTGTTCGTCTATGACCTGAAGACCCGCGAGCTGCGCCAGGTGGACCTGAACCACCTGGTCCCGGACAGCAACATCGGCTACATCCGCTGCAGCGGCATCATCTGCGATGCGCAGGGCGAGCTCTGGCTGGCCATGATGGAGAAATATCAGGTGCTCCGCTGCCGTTACGACGGACGCAAGCTGCGGCTGATCGACCGCATCTACTCGACCAACCCGATAGCCATCTCACAGGACGATTTGAACCGCATCTGGATCTCCGGCTACACGCCCGACCTGGTCCGCTACGACAAGGACACCCGCACCACGCAGACCTTCCCGCTCCCCGGCGGCCAGCGCACCAACATCCCCGCTCTGCTGCAGGTCTCGCCCGGACGGATGCTCGTCGCCTCCCACGGCAATCCCGTAGCCGAGGTCTTCACCAACAGCGGCGAGATCGCCTTCATGGATGCCCCCGACGAAGAGTGGCGGCACAGCATCCGCCACGCCGTCATCAACCCGACCTGCCTGTTCAAGGACAGCGCCGGCGACATCTGGCTCGGCACGGTGGGCAACGGCCTGCTGCACCGCGAGCGCAGCACCATGCTGACCCGGCCGGTGGAGGGCACCTCCTGCCCGGACATCTGCTCGATCGAGGAGGACCGCCAGGGCAATATCTGGATCAGCACCATGTACGGCCTGTCCCGCTACGACCGCAGCACCGGCGCTGTGACGAACTACTTCGAGAGTGACGGCCTGGGCGGCAACCAGTTCTACGACCGCTCGTCCTGCATCCTGCCGGACGGCACGCTCATCTTCGGCGGCACGCATGGCCTGACCTGCTTCAACCCGCTGGACATCAGCAGGAAAGTCTCCCGGCCCGTGACCTTCGAGGACCTCAAGATCCACAACAGCCTGGTGCACCCCGGCCCGGACGCTCCGATCGACCGGGAGCTGACGCGCCGGCCCTCCGTCACCATCCGGCACGAGCAGAACGGATTCAGCATTTCCTACGCCGCCCTCGACTACACTCCGCACAGCAACGTGCGCTACCAATACAAGATGGACGGCTTCGACGACTATTGGATCGAAGCCGGCACCGCCCATGAGACCTACTACGCCAACCTTCCGGCCGGCCATTATCAGTTCCGCGTCCGGACGGCCGACGCCACGGACGACGGCCAGGCGCTCGACATCCGCGTCCTGCCGCCGTGGTACCGGAGCTGGTGGGCGTTGGTCCTGTTCGGGCTCCTCACCGCCGGTGTCTGCTTCTTCCTGTGGACGGTCTATCGCCGCATCCACCGCGTCCGCAAGGAGGCGGCCCGGCACATCCGCGAGGTACGCCGCGAGCAGGAACGGACGGAGCAGGAAAAGGCCGCCGAGAAGCGCCTCAACCGCGTGCAGATGAACTACTTCGCCAATGTGGCGCACGAGTTCCGCACACCGCTCACCATGATCGCCGGGCCCGTCGAGCAGCTCGCCGCCTCGCCCGGCATCCAGGGCCAGGACCGCCAGCTGGTCGGCATCGTGCAGCGCAACGCCGCGTGGATGCTCTCGCTGGTGGGCCAGCTGCTGGATTTCAACCGCATCGGCGACAAGAAGCTGCAGCTCAAGGTGGCCGAAGGCGATGTCGTGGCCACGCTCCGGGAGAGCGCGGATATGTTCCGCTTCAACGCCGAGTCGAAGGGCATCGAGTTCAATACGCACGGCCTGGAGGACACGTTCACGATGTGGCGCGACGCCGACAAAGTGGCCAAGATCACGATGAACCTGCTGTCCAACGCCATGAAGTTCACCCAGCCGGGCGGCAAGGTGGCGCTCTCCTTCGACGTCCTGCCCCGCGAGGAAGTCGCCCGCGACTTCCCGCTCACGGACGCCGACACCGACACGCAGTATGCCCAGATCCGCGTTTCCGACACGGGCCGGGGCATCCCGGAGGACCAGCTGGAGAAGATCTTCGAACGCTTCTACCAGGCCGGCCGCGGCGACGCCGCCGGCACCGGCATCGGCCTCTATTATTCCCGCGCGCTCGCGGAACTGCACCACGGCTACATCCACGCCCGCAACCGCGACGGCGGCGGCGCCGTGTTCACCTTCATCCTTCCGGTCAACGCCGCCGCCTACTCCGAGGACGAGCGCACCACGGAAGAGCCGCAGCGCCTGACCATTCCCCTGCCCGACGCGGCACCCGAGCGGCCGGCCGAGGACGAAGGGGCCGACAAGCGGCGCATCGTGGTCGTGGACGACGACATCGATGTCGCGAACTACGTGAAGGTGCTGCTATCCCCGTACTACCAGGTCATCGTCCACTTCGACGCAGATTCCGCGCTCAAGGCGCTGGAGGAAGAGGCGCCGGACCTCGTGGTCAGCGACGTGGTAATGCCCGGCAAGAGCGGCTACGAGCTCTGCGAGGCCATCAAGGGCAATCTCCAGCTAAGCCACATCCCCGTGATCCTGGTCACGGCCAAGGTGGCCGTGGAGAGCCAGGTACAGGGCCTGGACAAGGGTGCGGACGCCTACGTGACCAAGCCCTTCAACCCGTCCTACCTGCTCGCGCTGGTCAAGTCCCTGCTGGAGAACCGCGACAAGCTCCGCCGCCAGCTGGGTTCCGTCACGAGCACGGAGGAAATCGCCCCCGAGGCGCTGTCGCCGCGCGACAACGCCTTCATGAAGGAGCTCTATGAGTTGATGGATAATGAGCTGGCAAATCAGGAGCTGGACATCAACCGGATCACGAAGATGATGCGCATCTCCCGCACCAAGTTCTACTACAAGGTCAAGGGCCTCACGGGCGAGAATCCCGGCGTCTTCTTCAAGCGCTACAAGCTCAACCGCGCCGCCGACCTCCTCAAGGAGGGCAAGCACAACATGTCGGAGATCGCCTGGATGACGGGCTTCAACACCCTCTCCCACTTCTCCACTTCCTTCAAGAAACAGTTCGGCGTCCCCCCGTCGGAGTTCACCGGGTAGGGAGACTTACGGCCGGAAGGGCTGACGGGCGATGAGGGAGCGGCCAAGGGTGAGGGAGTCAGCGTATTCGAGGTCGTCGCCGAAGCCGAGGCCGCGGGCAAGGGTGGAGACCTTCACCCCGAGCCCCTCGATCTGGCGGTAGATGTACAGGGAGGTGGTTTCGCCTTCGACGTCGCCGGACAAAGCCAGGATGATTTCGATCTCTCCGAGGCTCAGGCTGTCCCCGCCGGGCAGGTCCTCCGTGGCAGCGTCCTCCGAGTGCATCCGCTCGATGCGCTCCACCAACTCCTTGATCTTGAGGTCCGAAGGACCGATGCCGTCGATGGGCGAAATGATGCCGCCGAGCACGTGATAGACCCCGCGGTACTGCCCCGTGGCCTCGATGCTCATCACGTCGCGCACGCTCTCCACCACACAGATGGTGCGCGCGTCGCGCGAGCGGTCGGCGCAGATGGAGCAGGTGTCCGCATCGGCGATCATCTGGCAGATGTGGCAGTAGTGCACGTCGTCCGCGAGGCGGTTCACCGCTTCCGTGAAATGGTGGATGCTCTCGGCAGGCTGGCCCAGCAGGTGCAGGGCCAGGCGCAGGGCGCTGCGGGAACCCACGCCGGGCAGCGATCCGATGGCTTCGACGGCTTCCTGGAGGATCTTGGAGGGATATTTCTCGGTAGAATACATTTTTTGCAAATCAGTTGAGCAAAGATAGTGAAAATCAGAATTATTTGCTAACTTTGCGCGCCCGAATTCCGGCCACCCGGCCGGCGGGACAAAAAATAATGTTTAACTACTAGTTTGATTTATTTACTACAATGGAAGAAATCAAGAATGTTCGTATGAACGCGTCCGTGAAGCCGGAAGACTTCGACTGGGATGCTTTCGAGGGCGGTGACGTCTACGGTACCACCGACAAGAAGGCCATCGAGGACGCTTACAGCGCCACCCTGTCCAAGGTCGTCGAGAACGAAGTGGTCGAGGGTGAGGTGACCGCCGTCACCAAGCGCGAGATCGTCGTCACCATCGGTGGCAAGAGCGAGGGTGTCATCCCCGTGTCCGAGTTCCGCTATGATCCCGACGTGAAGGTCGGTGACAAGGTGGAAGTGTATGTCGAGTCCGCCGAGGACAAGAAGGGCCAGCTGGTCCTTTCCCACCGCAAAGCCCGCACCCTCAAGTCCTGGGATCGCGTCAACGAGGCCTTCGAGAACGATGAGATCGTCAAGGGCTTCGTGAAGACCCGCACCAAGGGCGGTATGATCGTCGATGTGTTCGGCATCGAGGCCTTCCTCCCGGGCAGCCAGATCGACATCAAGCCGATCCGCGACTACGATCAGTTCGTCAATCAGAATATCGACTGCAAGATCGTCAAGATCAACCAGGAGTTCCGCAACGTCGTCGTTTCCCACAAGGCTCTCCTCGAGGCCGAGCAGGAAGCCAAGCGTGCCGAGCTCATCAGCAAGCTGGAGAAGGGCCAGGTCCTCGAAGGCGTGGTCAAGAACATCACCAACTACGGTGTGTTCGTGGACCTCGGCGGCGTGGACGGTCTCATCCATATCACCGACCTGTCCTGGGGCCGTGTCAACCACCCCGAGGAGGTCGTCTCCCTGGACGAGAAGATCAAGGTCGTCGTCCTCGACTTCAACGAGCAGCAGAAGCGCATCGCGCTCGGTCTCAAGCAGCTCACCCCGCACCCGTGGGACAACCTGGACGCCAACCTCAAGGAGGGCGACAAGGTCAAGGGTAAGGTCATCCTCATCGCTGACTACGGCGCATTCATCGAGATTGAGCCGGGCGTGGAGGGTCTTGTCCACGTGTCCGAGATGTCCTGGTCTCCGAGACTGCACTCCGCTCAGGAGTTCCTGAAGGTCGGCGACGAGGTGGAGGCCCAGGTGCTTTCCATTGACCGCGAGGCCCGCAAGATCTCCCTCGGTCTGAAGCAGCTCATGCCGAATCCTTGGGAGAGCATCCGCGAGAAGTATCCCGTCGGCAGCAAGCAGAAGGCTACGGTCCGCAACATCACCAACTTTGGCGTGTTCGCCGAGCTGGAGGACGGTGTCGAGGGCCTCGTGCATATCAGCGACCTCAGCTGGAACAAGATCAAGCATCCGTCCGAGGTGGTCAACGCCGGCGATGTGATCGACGTCCAGATCCTCGACTTCGACGAGCAGAACCACAAGCTCAGCCTCGGCCACAAGCAGCTCATCCCGAACCCTTGGGACGAGATCGAGGCCAAGTTCCCGGTCGGTTCCACCGTCGAGGGCACCATCGCCTCCACGACCGACAAGGGTGCCAACATCACCCTCGAGGGTGACGCCGAGGGCTTCGCGTTCAACCGCGAGCTCGTCAAGGAAGACGGCAAGCAGGCCGTCGCCGGCGAGACCCTCCCGTTCAAGGTGGTCGAGCTCCGTCGCTCCACCCGCCGCATCCTCCTCAGCCACCTGCGTACCTACCAGGAGGTGAAGGAGCGTGCCGCCGCCACCGAGGCCGAGACGACCAAGAAGGCTGTCAAGAAGGTCAACGCCACCGTCGAGAAGACGACGCTCGGCGACATCGACGCTCTTGCCGCCCTCAAGGAGAAGCTCGAGAAGGGCGAGTAGTTCCCGATGAACTTCGCACTCACGATAATGGGCACGGCTTCGGCCATGCCCATTTCTGATAGGAATCCAAGCGCCCAGGCCCTCGCCGTGCACGGGCGCTTGTTCCTCTTGGATTGCGGGGAGGGCACGCAGCAGCAGATGCGGCGCGCCCACCTCTCATTCATGAAAGTGGAGGCCATCTTCATCTCCCATATCCACGGCGACCATCTGTTCGGTCTCTTCGGCCTGCTGAACACGATGACGATGTATGGCCGGACGGCCCCGCTTCACATCTACGGACCGCAGGCCCTGGGCTCCGTGCTCAATTTCTACAAGAACTTCTTCGGCGAGTGGGACTGCTTCGAGATCCGGTTCTCGCCCGTCAATTGCCGCGAACCGCAGGTGATCCATACCTCCAAGCACGTGACGGTCAGCGCCTTCCCGCTGCAGCACAAGATCGAGTGCTACGGCTACCGTTTCGACGAGATCGTGACGGAACGGCACCGGAAGGAGAATCCGGACTACCATGCGAAGTCCTTCGCCTATTGTTCGGACACCGTTCCCTTCCCGGAGGAGGCCGGCTGGGTGCGCGGGGTGGACCTGCTCTACCACGAGGTCACCTATCCGAACGACATGGCCGACCGGGCGGTGAAGCACTGGCACTCCACGTCCGGACAGGCGGCGCAGTGCGCCAAGGACGCCGGCGCCGGCCGCCTCGTGATCGGGCATTACTCCTCGCGGATCACGGATTTCGACGCGCTCCTGCAGGAGTGCCGGGACATCTTCCCGGACACCGTGGCCGGGCAGGATGGCGATGTGCTCGAATTTTAGTATCTTTGTCTCCGATGAAACGGATCCTTCTTCTCCTCGCGGCGGCAGCGCTCTTCCTGGGCGCGGCCAAGAATCCGCGCCAGACCTATATCGAGCAGTACTATCCGCTGGCGGTGCTGGAGATGCAGCGCACCGGCGTTCCGGCGAGCATCACGCTCGCACAGGCGCTGCTGGAGTCGGGCGCCGGCAAGTCCCTGCTGGCCACCAAAGCGAACAACCATTTCGGCATAAAATGCCATTCCGACTGGACGGGAGAGAAGTTCTTCAAGGATGACGACAGGGCCGACGAGTGCTTCCGCGTCTATCCCAGCGTGGAGGATTCCTACCGGGCGCATTCCGACTATCTGCGGCAGCGCGAGCACTACCAGTCGCTCTTCGAGCTTGACCCGACGGACTACAAGGGTTGGGCGAAAGGTCTGCGCCGCGCCGGCTACGCCACGGATCCCGGCTACGCCAACAAGCTGATCACCCTGATCGAAGATTTCCAGCTCTACGAATACGACAAGATGACCGAGGACGACCTCCCGGCCATCCTGGTGGCGGAGATGGCTCCGGTGACGGAGCGCGTCATCGAGGAGGCGGTCGCTCCGGTTCAGCAGCCCGAGCAGACGGAGCCGGCCCGCGTGCAACGCACCGCCGAGCCTGCCGTGACGGTCCGGACCGCGCCGTACAAAGAGACCGTCACACTCTCGCTGATACGTGAAATCCGCCGGATGAACGGCGCCCGCTACGTGCGCGCCGTCGAGGGAGAGAGCTGGGCTTCGCTGGCGGCGGAATATCATCTATCCGAGAAGCAGATCCTGCGCTTCAACGACATCGACGCTCCGACGGCCCTCCAGCCCGGCACGATCGTCTATCTGGACCGCAAAAAGCCCGAAGCCGAACCGGGCTACGGGCTCTATCAGGTCGACCAGGAAGGTTTGACTCTCTGGGACGTCTCCCAGATGTTCGGCATCCAGCTCAAGAAACTCCAGCTCTACAACATCTTCCGCGGCAACGCCCCCCTCGAAGTCGGCGACACCGTCGTCCTCCGGAAACTGAAGTAACCCCGCCCTCCCGCCATCCACAAAAACACCCCATTTTGTGGATGGGGCCAAGGTTATTTGTATACCCTAAATGTAAAGGTCCGTGCGCCAATCAGGCCCAAACCGTCGACGGCTTCGACAAGGCCGATGAACTCGGTGTTGACGTCGGAGGCGGCGAAGGGGATCTCGGCGATGCCGTTTTCGTCAGTCAAAACGGCGGGGCGCCACTGCAGCAGGTTCCGGTAGTCCGGGGTGGGCGAAGCGAGGTCAAGTTCGTCCGGTTCATAGAATTCCCGGACGGGATGGCCTGGCCATGGAACATATTTTACCACATGATAAACCTCACCCCGTTTGGGTGCCAAATGCTCTTTAGCGACCAACTGACACCCTACACATTCTTTCGGATGATGGGAATAACCATGCCAATCATTCAGGAACCCATGCTCGCAGACCCATTCGGGACTCGCCAGGAGAATCAGGCTATCCAAGTAGCCCGTCACCTTATCGCGGACGACACCATATTTCCTTGCCTTTACAGAGGCCTCTCTCAAGATGGTCACATCCGGGTCAAAGAAAAAAACATCTTCATTTGTTTCGGACTCGAAGAACTGATTCTGTGACAGATAGCGCTCTCTCCCCTGCCGATAGAAATCAACACTGTCGAACGGATCGACAAGCGTCAACTTCGGCTTGGGCTTCGAAACGATCGGTTTCAGATAGACATTTCCCCGCATCTCAAGCATCAAGTCCGGATCGACTTCGAAATGTCCCAGCGAATCCGATACCACGAAACAGGTGTCACTCTGCAGCGAAAAGACCTGGATGAACTGCAAGCGCTCGACCCGGTCTCGCCCGGCAATCCCATCTGCCAGCACCTGCCGCCCCTGTCCCATCGCCGGGATGGCAACCAACACTATCAACAGAGCCAGAATGATTCTACCCTTCATTACTGATTATCAATCTCCGGTGCACCTATTTCCAATGCTGCTTTATCCTTAGCATTGAGAGATGATACGACACTGGTCCCAATGCGTTTCTCAATGTTCTCTCGCGCCTCTCCTGCTATAGAGCCACCCTCCTTGGCAATGCTCTTGCTTTGACTGAATGTCGTAGGTTGTTTGGCCTGGGAAATCGCTTTCGTAGACACCTCCGCGAGCATATTCAGAACCAATTCAATATCGGTCATATTGTCCCGGAGATTCTCCTTTTTAAGTCCTTTAAGATCTTTGTATTCCCGAACAGTAAGCCCACTCCACGCTTGGGTCAACTCATTCGTCAAAATGGCATAGTCTTTTTCCTTTTCTATTCCTCTTGCCTTCCACTCGTCGGTAAGTTCCTTGCGCATCCGAATAGATTGTAGGCGCTGGTTAATCCAGCCCTCAGAATACCCCTTTGCACGGTAGTAATCTGCACCGCGAAGAATGGCCAGTTCCGGATCTTGTATTTCATCTATTCGCTCACTTGCAACGCGAGCCATCCATTGCTTAAAAGGCTCCGCTTTCTCAGACGGAACGGATTGTATGATTCGGAAAATCGTTTGAGTATCAGCGACATCCGTAGCGTACATTTTTCCATCAGCGGCTTTTAATTTCAGTTGCTTACAACTTGTAAGCAACTCGCTGGCACCTTCTTTCTGGAGTCGACCCTTCAACACGGCCCAATATGTACTGGCCCTCTTCGGAGTAGGTTGTTCAGTAAGCGCACCGACGACGTCCACAATCGAGAAGTACCATTTCTCCTCGTCTGCTTCCCACGACACCCGGATCTTCCATTCTCCAAAGGCCCTGATTATATCGTTCTGTCCCATAACAACAATCTTTTTTCGAAGTTAGCAAAAACCCGCGTGAAACACAAGGAAAAGAAGGTCTATTTCAACACCCTGAATGTAAACGTCTGCGCGCCTATTAGCCCCATGCCATCCACTGCTTCGACAAGGCCGACGAACTCGGTGTTGACGTCGGAGGCGGCGAAGGGGATCTCGGCGAAATAGTAGGTCGGATTGAAGATACTCACGGCCAGTTCCGCCCGGACGGGATTGCCGGCCGCCAGGGTCAGTTCCACGATGCCCTGGAACGGGAACATCTCCTTCGGCAGCCGGACCAGTTTCTGCCCCGTCACGGTCCACCACGCGGATCCGCCGCGGCAAATGCCAGCAAAAAGGTCATCAGCTTTTTCATCGAGCAATCACTTTTTATTGACGCTTAAGTTGTTAAAAATAACAAGTATTTTTTCAAAACTCCTAATTTATCTAGGAGTTCCACCTTCATTTCTCGGATTCGTCATATAATAAAGGGAGCGCGAAGCGCTGCACGCGCTTCGCACTCCCCTTGCATTCCGGCCCTGCGGCGCCGGATCAGATCCTCGGCTTCTGGATGACGCGGATGACTAGCGAGATGAAGTAGACGATCAGGCCGTAAAAGGTGGAAATCAGTGCCACCTTGAGACCGCCACAGATGACAGAGAAGGGTGTATCTCCATACCTTTGGAGGACATCGAACATCGACATAAGGCCATTCAGCGTCCAGAAGATGCCTACAACCAAGGCTGCGATGCCGATTTCCTTCACCCATTTAGGTGCCTTCCATGCGGCAAGCAAAAGGGCGATAAGAAGGAGGGTGATGGCGATCATTCCGGGCCAGCCGCCTTCGATAATGTAGGTCGTGATGGGTTTGCTTACCCGCTCCACGGTCTCCGGGACAAATACGCCCAGGGAGTCCACGGGTGTCAGGATTTCTTCGTTGATTGTTTGGTACATGGCAGTATAGTTTTATTGTTCGATGCAAAGGTACAACCATTGACTCCAATTCTCCAAAGTAGAAACCCTCTCCAACCCCGTCAAAACCCACTGCAGGGCATTTTTGCTTGCAGACGACGTGCGTTTTACCTATATTTGTCCAGCGATGAGACTCCTCTGCAGAATATCCTATTGGTTGGTGGCGCTGGTCCTCCTGGCGCTCATCCTGGTCAGCCTGGACTATACCGTGCCGCAGGCCATTCTCATCAGCCTCGCCTTCGGTCCCTGCGCCCTGGCGCTGGAATTCCTGATTCCCAAGGCGCGGAAGACGATGGATAAGGTGTACCTGTCGCTGGCGATGTTGGTGACGGTGTTTCTCCTGATTCTGATCCTCCACGATTTTGTCTGGGTAAAGATTACTCCGGAAGGATATCCTATGCAGGGCAAGGACGTGCCTGCCATGCTCATCAATCCCGTTTTCCTCGCCCTCATCCTCATGGTGCTCGCCATCGGCGACTATTTCTGGGCCCGGTGGATCGGCAAGCGCTTCAAGGACGAGGACCGCTCCGTGACCTTCTTCTCCGACCGGAAAAGCGTGACCCTGCGCCGCTCCGAGATCGCCTACATCGAATCCAACGACACCGAGGTGCGCATCGTTGCCACCTCCGGCGAGTCGCACCGCAACAAGACCGGCATCGGCCAGTGGGAGAACCTGCTGGGCGACGGATTCCTGCGCATCCACCGCTCCTACCTGGTCAACGCCGACCTCGCCACCCTCAGTACGCCCGACACCGTGACGGTCGGCGAGACCCAGCTCCCCGTTTCCCGCAAATACAAAGAGGCCGTCCAGAACGCCCTGACGCCCCCGCAGCCATGATCATCGTCGCCCCGGATTCCTACAAGGACTGCCTCCCGTCCGCGGAGGTGGCGGCCGCCATCGTTTCCGCGCTGGAAGAGCGCCTGCCGGGCGAAAAGATCGTCTCCCTGCCCCTCGCCGACGGCGGCGAAGGGACGGCGGAGGTTCTCACGCAGGCGATGGGCGGGCGGCTCGAGGAAGCGGTGGTCTCCGACCCGCTGGGACGGCCCGTCACGGCCCGCTACGGCATCGCGGGCGACACCGCCATCATCGAGGCGGCCCAGGCCTGCGGGCTGCAGCGGCTGACGCCCGCGGAGCGGAATCCCCTGCGGACCCATTCCCGCGGACTCGGAGAACTGCTCCTCGCGGCCCGCGAACAGGGCTGCCGGCGCTTCCTCGTCGGGCTGGGCGGCTCGGCCACCTGCGACGGCGGGGCCGGTCTGCTCTCCGTGCCGGGCATCCGCGAGGCGCTGGAAGGGGTGAAAATCACCGTGCTCTGCGACGTGGACAATCCTTTCACCGGCCCGACCGGCGCCGCGCGCGTCTTCGCCCCGCAGAAAGGGGCTTCGCCGGAGGAGGTGGAAATCCTGGAAGCGCGGATGGTGCAGTTGGCCGCACACATTCTGGAGAATACGGGCGTGGACGTGCGCACGCTGCCCGGCGCGGGAGCGGCCGGCGGCCTGGGCGGCGCCCTCGCCGCCTACTTCGGCGCCCGCCTCCAGCCGGGCATCGAAGCCGTGCTGGATGCCGTGGGCTTCGACCGGCTCGCCGCCGGGGCCCGCCTGGTCATCACCGGCGAGGGGAAATCGGACCGCCAGACCCTCTCCGGGAAAGCCCCCTTCGGCGTGCTGCGCCGCAGCAGCGCCGTCCCCGTCGCCCTGCTCTCCGGGCGCATCGAGGACGCGGACGCCCTGCGCGAAGCCGGCTTCAGCGCCCTCGTCGAGGTCTCCCCGCGGTATCTCCCCCTCGAGACGCTCCTACGCCCCGACGTGGCCCGCAGGAACCTGCGCGCCACAGTCGCTTTCATTGAATTCTAACCCGCACAAAGTGCCGATAGTCCGACCCCCACATCCCCACGGAATACGTCGTTCCTTCCTTTTGCCAAACCGTCTCCTTTGAAGTCAATTTGACGAGGGTATAAGTGACGTTGCTGTAGTCCGACATCTGCGGATTAATCGTGATGGTGCCCTTATTGATCAGGTCTATGGCATACCTGCCGCTGTAATCGTGCGATTCGCCGCTCAGCGCATCATAAGTGTGGAGCTGGTAATTATTGTTCCCGTCGAAGGTGTATTCCACGGAGCCGTCCATCGCAAAGACCGCGGGATCATACTGCTCAGACCAGGTACCCTCCTGTTTATTGACGTCGATCTTCTCACATCCGCACAGCCCTGCCACCAGCAGCGCCGCACAAATCATCGTTTTCAGCATCTTCATTTCTTTCGTTTTCTAATAAAACACCCGAGAGGCCAAAATACTGCCTGCAAATCCAACTTTTTTCTCCTTCCCCCAGGCAGGACCTTCCAAGGCCCCGTCTGGCATCCGGATAGAAAGTATTTATGTTTAACTGTGCTCATGAAAGCCTACTCCTTCTTCAATTCAACCGCCGGATTCGTCCTCGCCGCCTTGAGCACTTGCCAGATAACGGAGGTAAAGGCAATGACTCCGGAAAGGAGTACAGCCACCACAAAGATCCACCAATAGCCTTCAAGCCGGTAAATAAAGTCTTTCAGGTATTCCTGTGCGGCATAAACGGCTATCGGGATGCCGATAATGCAGGCGATGCCGACGAGCACCATATAGTCCCGGATGGTTCTCCGGGCTTCGGAATCTACCGTGCCGCCGAAGACCTTCCGTACGGCGATGTCGCGGGATTTCTCATCGGCATAATACGTGCTCATGGCCACCAGCCCCAATAGGGCGATGATAATGGACAGGAGCATGAAGATCTCCACCAGTCTCATATTGTTGCGGGCAGGCTTCCAATCCTCTGCAATATTCTCATCAATCCAGAAAGCTAAGCTTCCGTTAATCTGCTTGCCCTTTATGTAGTTTTCGTAAGTATCCATAATCTGCGCTTTCGCCGCTTTCCGGTCCTGGGTGGTTTCTATGACCCATCCGGAAAAAGGAATGTCATCAGAGCGCATTAGCGAAACGATGGCATAGTCTTCTTCCCCAATATTGGCGTTGTTGGTCGGAAAAGATTTGAAAACGCCGGCTACCTGCTCGCATCCCTTCGTCCGTCTGCTCAGCGTGCCACTGATGTCATGATAGTCCGAGTCGAAGCCGGTTGCGGCAAAACTCTTGTCCGAGAACCAGACGCTATTGAATTGCGGGGCATGGAAGTCTTCCAGCATCTCAAATCCGAACATCGAAAATGCGGTACTGTCCATCCTGATTAGTTTGTAAAGGATGTCCTGTCCATCCCGGGTGGTACTATACTGACCCATATTGATACTCCCTGGCACTCCCGAACTTCTTCCGATTCGTTTTACGCACGGGAGCGCCTCAAGGGCATCTTTCAAAGGAGCATTGTCCTCACCGGAAAAATCTTTGAGGAAGAAGATGTTCTCAATATTGCAGTTCATCGGCCGCTCCTGTGTCTTTCGCATCTGCGCCTCCATCGTGATGGCCAACGCAATAAGGATGACCGCCAGTGCATTCTGCAGCACAATGAAAACCTTGCTGAACACCATCTTGCTCTTGCGCCGGAATCCGCCTTTCATCACGTCCACGGGTTTATAGCGACCTGCCATCGTTGCCGGGAAGATGCCACAGAGCGCTCCCACAAGAAGAATGATGACGATATATGCAATTACATAACCTGGAGACCAGATGACCTTTATCGGGATATCCGGATTGTTCAAAAGCGCATTCATAGCCGGGCAGAAGGCTTC
>JAGCYX010000040.1 GCA_017960585.1 Bacteroidales bacterium | reverse complement strand
TACCAAGGATGCGCTCTACCCCTGAGCTACATCGGCGTTATCGAGCGGGGTAGGAGAATCGAACTCCCATTTCCAGCTTGGAAGGCTGGCATAATAGCCATTATACGAACCCCGCTTGGGAGCAGTCGTTTCTGTCTAACTTCCGCTTTTTGTGGGCAAGGATGGATTCGAACCACCGAAGGCATCGCCAGCAGATTTACAGTCTGCCCCATTTGGCCACTCTGGTACTTGCCCAATATCTTTACATTGCTGATCGTGAGCCGATGGAGGGAATCGAACCCACGACCTTGAGATTACAAATCACACGCTCTAGCCAACTGAGCTACATCGGCAATGTATTATTTCAAAGCCCCCTATTTTTTGGGACTGCAAAGATAGGAATAATTTCCTATTCTCCAAAAACTTTTGCCAAACTTTTTTTAATGCCGGCGGTGTCGATTCCGCAGGCGGCCCGCTGCTGGGACTGGGAAGCCTGGGCGACGAAGGCGTCCGGGATGCCGAGTCCCTCCAGGGTAGCTCCGCAGGGATGCGCTGAAAGCCATTCGCTGACAGCCCCGTAGAGACCGCCGGCGAGGCAGCCGTCCTCGACGGTGATGAGGTGCCGGTGGCGGGCCGCCGCTTCGGCGAGCAGATCCGTGTCGAGCGGCTTGAGGAAGCGCAGGTCGTACACGCTCACGCGCCCCGGCCAGCCGGAGGCGGCCTCCAGCGCCTGGCTCGCGACCGGCCCGAGGGCCAGGATGGCGACCTCGCTCCCTTCCAGCAGGCGCTCGCCCCGGCCGACCGGCAGGGACTCGCCCGGCGTCTCGCGCCAGGGGGCTCCTTCGCCCATCCCGCGCGGGTACCTTATAATAAACGGTCCCGTGTCGTGCTTCCAGGCGGTGTACATCATATGCTTGAGCTGCACCTCGTCGCGCGGGGCGCAGATGATGGTGTCGGGGATGCTGCGGTAGGCGGCCATGTCGAAGGCGCCGTTGTGCGTGGCGCCGTCTTCGCCCACGAGCCCGGCACGGTCGAAGCAGAGCACGACCGGCAGGCGCTGGAGCGCGACGTCGTGGATGATCTGGTCGTAGGCGCGCTGGGAGAAGGCGGAGTAGATGTTGCAGAACGGTTTCATCCCCCCGGCGGCGAGGCCGGCGGAGAAGGTGACCGCGTGCTCTTCCTCGATGCCCACGTCGAAGAAGCGGTCGGGATGGCGGGCGGCCAGCAGATTCATGCCGCAGCCGGTGGCCATGGCGGGGGTGATGCCCACCACGTTGCGATCGGCGTCGGCAATCTCGCAGAGGACCTCGCCGAAGACGTCCTGGTAGCGGTCGCGCAGGTGCGGGGAATGGACCCGTTCACCGGTGTCGGGATCGAAGTGCCCCGGGGCGTGCCAGGTCACGGGGTCCGCTTCCGCGGTGGGGAATCCCTTCCCCTTGATGGTGAAGCAGTGCAGCAGGCGGGGGCCGGAAAGCCCCTGGAGCTTGCGCAGCGTGCGCACCACCTCGGCGATGTCGTTGCCGTCGATCGGCCCGAAGTAGCGGAACCCGAGCGACTCGAACAGAGCGCCGCCGGGCTTGCCCACGAACCAGGACTTGAGGGCGCGGACCCAGCGCTGCAGGAAGCGGCGGAACGGGTTGTCCCCCAGCAGGTTCCAGATACGGTCCTTGAAGCGGTTGTAGGAGCGGCTGGTGGTGACGTTGAGCAGATAGCGGTGCAGGGCGCCGGTATTGCTGTCGATGGACTGGTTGTTGTCGTTGAGGATGACGAGCAGGTCGGCCCGGCTCGCGCCGGCGTTGTTCAGGCCCTCGAGCGCGAGGCCGCCCGTCATGGCGCCGTCGCCGATCAAGGCGATGACCTTTTCCTGGAGCCCCTGCATCCGGGCCGCCTCGGCGAGTCCGAGGGCGGCGGAGACAGAGGTGGAGGAGTGCCCCACGCCGAAGGCGTCGTAGGGGCTTTCGCTCCGGTTGGGGAAGCCGCTGATGCCGCCTTTCGTTCGCATTGAGGCGAAAGCCTCCCGCCGTCCGGTCAGGATCTTATGGGCATAAGCCTGGTGCCCTACGTCGAAGACGAACTTGTCAGCTGGCGTGTCGAAGACGTAGTGCACGCCGACGATCAGTTCCACGGCGCCCAGGCTGGAGGCCAGGTGGCCGGGGTTCTTGGCGCAGACTTCCAGGATGTACGACCGCAGTTCCGCGCACAGGGTGCGCAACTGCTCGATGCTGAGGCCTTTGATGTCGGCGGGGCTGTTGATCTGGTCCAGGAGTTCGTACATATCAAAGTTTATTGGGCGCGTCGAGCGCCAGTTCAGGATGCCGCCGCGAGGCACGGGCGAACAGCAGCGCCACGGCCACGGCTGCGATGCAAAGGCCGGTGAACATCAGTTCCACGCTCACGGCGCCGCGTTCGGCGCCGGCGGCGGAAGCCCGGCCCAGGATGCCGCCCGCCAGCATCTTGAAGGCGAGCAGGCCGAGGTTCTGCACCCAGTACACGAGTGCGAAGGTGGTGCCGAGGACCTTGTCGGGGACGATCTTCGGCACGGAGGGCCACAGGGCCGCCGGCACCAGCGAGTAGCCGAAACCGAGCAGGACCATGGCCAGGTAGCCGAAGAAGGGAACGCCCTGCGGGGCGAAGGCCAGCAGCAGGTGGGCGGCGAGCGCCAGGACGGAGCCCAGCACCATCCAGCGCGTGCCGCGGCCGAAGCGGTCCACGAGCAGGCCGAAGAGCGGCGCGAAGATGACGGTCGCGAAGGGGAGCATCGACACCATCCAGCCGGCCGTCTCCGCCGGGATGGCGAAGCGCGGGATGAGGATGGCGCCGGCGAATTTCTTGAAGGCGATGATGCTGCTGTAGAACAGCACGCATAGCAGGCCGATCAGCCAGAAGTTGCCGTTCTTGAGGACGCCAAGGACATCCGCAAAGCGGAACTGATTCTCGTCATTCCCGACCTGATCGGGAATCTCCTTCCTCTTATCCTCCCGCGCATCCATCGCGACGAAGAGGGCCCAGAGGATGAGTCCGGCGGCCATCAGACCCAGCCCGAACACGGCCGGGCGGGCCGTCTCGGCGAGGCTGTAGACGTGACCGGCGTTCTCGACGACCAGGCGCGGCGAGAGCACGAGGGCGAGGGCGGTGCCGAGGCGGGCGATGGCGAGCTGCAGGCCCATCGCCAGGGCCATCGGCCCGTGGCGGAACCATTTCGCGATCGAGCGTGTGACCGCCGTCCCCGCAATCTCGCTGCCGAGGCCGAAGAACATGCAGCCCACGTAGGCGAGGCGCAGCGAACGGGCGGGGGCGAGCCCCGCCGTGATGGCGTACAGGACCAGCGCTGCGCCGGCGGCCATCATGCCCACGAAGATGGATCCCGTGATGCGGACGCCCCACTTGTCGAGCAGGATGCCGCAGACGACCAGGCCGCCGAAGACGCAGAGTACCGAGTAGCCGCTGGCGTAGAGACCGTAGCCCGCCGCATCCCAGCCCAGCTGCGTGCGGGCGGGATCTTCGAACAGGTAGGAGATCGTCGAGAACATGTCGTCGAAGAAGTACGATGCGAACATCGGTACGACGAGGCATGCCAGGGCGATCCAGCAACTGATCTTGGCGGACTTGGCGGTCATCGGACGCTATTTCTTGATATTCGGGAGCTCCAGGCCGTAGCCCTTCTTGCGGTCCTCCTTTTTGAGCAGGAAGCTGAAGATGAAGGCCAGCACGCCGAAGCTGGAGAAGACCAGCATCGGGATGAAGTAGCCGCCGGTCGAGCCGCGCAGCGAGCCGATCAGCATCGGCACGAGGCAGAGACCGATGTTCTGCACCCAGAAGATGAGGCAGTAGGCCGAGCCGAGGATCTTCTCGTCGATGATCTTCGGAACGGACGGCCACAGGGCCGCAGGCACGAGCGAGAAGCTCACACCCAGCACGACGATCAGCAGCACGGCGAGCCATTTATACGGGGCCACGGGCAGCAGGAACGCGAAGCACAGGTGGCAGACGATCATGATGATGGAACCGGCCATCAGCATCGTGGCGCCCTTGCCCTTGTGGTCCAGGAAGATGCCCAGAAGCGGGGTCAGGCACATGGCCAGGATGGGGAAGACACTGAACAGCCGGGCGGCCGTGGCGGCGTCGATCCGGAGCGTCTCCTCGAGGAAGTTCGGCGCGTAGCGCTGGAACGGGAAGATGGCGCTGTAGTACAGCACGCACAGCAGGGCCACGATCCAGAACATCTTGCTCTTGAAGATGGCGCCGAGGTCGCTCACGTGGAATTCGTCCTCCGGGGACTTCTCGTCCGTGGCGAGGCCGGCGGCGACCAGCTGCTTGTCGAACTTGCTGTCCATGAAGGCGAAGATGATGAAGTTGATCAGGCCGATGCAGAGCAGGGCGCCGCAGAAGCCGACCGGGGCCATGATGGACCCGCCGAACTTGGCGGAGATGAGCGGGGCGATCCACATCACGCCGAAGACGCCCAGGCGGGCGATGGCCATTTCGAGGCCCATCGCGAGAGCCATCTCTTTGCCCTTGAACCACTTGGCGAGGATCTTGGAGACGTTGGTGCCTTCCATCTCGCAGCCGCAGCCGAAGATCATGAAGCCCAGGGAGGCCATCTTGGCGCTGGCGGGCATCTCGACCCACCAGGTGCCGAGCCACTGGGCGAGGCCGGTGGTCTGGAACCAGTCGCTGACGCCGATGAACTTGATGCCGGCGCCGAGGACCATGAGGCCCGCGGAGAGGATGCCGGAGAACTGGACGCCGAGCTTGTCGAGGATGATGCCTGCGAGGATGAGGAAGCCGCAGACGTTGAGGATGTATTCGGAGGCGGCATAGGTGCCGAACACGCCGCTGTTCCAGCCGAGGTTGGTTTCGACGAGGGACTTGAGCGGGGACATGACGTCCACGAACATATAGGCGAAGAACATCATCAGCGCCACGAGGACCAGGACGGCCCAGCGCGCCACCGGATTGTCGTTCATCAATTTCTGAATCTTCTCAGTCATAATCGATTCTTTTATTCTGCAAAACCAGACCCCGCACTCCGGATGCCGTCGCTTCGCGACCCCTCCCATCTGACGATGGGCCCCTCCCTCTTACGAAGCCGAGGGTGGCTACGGGCCCCGGAGCGCGGGTCTGGTTTTTCAATTCTAGAACGGGAGATCGTCGGTCGGGCCTTCGTCGACGGCCGGGGCGGCGGGAGCCTGCGGGGCGGGCTGCTGGTAAACAGGTTGCTGCGGCTGGGCGGGAGCGGGCTGCTGATAGGCAGGCTGCTGGGGACGCGGCTGGTAGCCGCCCTGCTGCGGGTAAGCGCCGGCCGGCTGGTCGGCGGGGTATCCTGCGGCGTCGCCGTCGCGGCGGCCGAGAAGCTGCAGCGTGTCGACGTTGATTTCCGTGGTGTATTTCTCCATCCCCTGGGCGTCCGTATACTTGCGGGTGCGAAGCTTTCCTTCGATGTAGAGTTGGGTGCCTTTGCGCACGAAGCGCTCGCACACGTCGGCGGGCTGGCCCCACGCGACGATGTTGTGCCATTCCGTGTTCTCGCGGGTCTCACCGCTGCGGTCGCGGTAGCGCTCGGAGGTGGCGAGGGTGAATGTTGCGACTTTCCGGCCCTGTCCGGCGCCGGGGTTGTTTCCTTCGAGGTAACGTACATTGGGGTCTCTTCCAACGTTACCGATCAGCATGACTTTATTCAGTGACATAATACAAAAAATTAAGTCTGACAAGATAGGGATTTTTTGCCGAAATGCGTGTATCTTTGCCGGGTAATCTTTCTGAAATGATGACGATTTCTCTCACCGGTTTCATGGGCTGCGGCAAGAGCAGCACGGGCCGGGCGCTCGCCGGGCGCCTGGGGGCCCGATTCGTGGATCTGGACGCGGAAATCGTGGCCCGCGACGGCCGGATCATCCCGGAAATCTTCCGCGACGGCGGCGAACCCGCCTTCCGGGCGGTCGAGCAGGAGACGCTGCAGGCGGTGCTGGACGAGGCGGACGCCGCGGCCGTTCCGACGGTCCTGGCCCTCGGCGGCGGCACGCTGACCGTCTCCGCTGCGCGCGACCTTCTCCTGGCCCGGACGCAGTGCGTTTTCTTGCGCACGCGGCTGGAGACCATCCGGCAGCGCCTGGGCGATGCCGACGCCTCCCGACCCCTCTTCGCCGATGCCGATGCGCTCTACGCCCGCCGGGCGCCGATCTACGCGCAGGCCCCCTTTGCCGTCGACACCGACGGCAAAACCCCCGACGAAGTCGCCGAGGAAATTGTTACGATTCTCCTGCCGTAGCCAGTCTCTCCAGAAATTGAGTCGGAGTGAGGACGGTCATCCAGGTGTTCCCCTGGAAGTGACGGAGATTGGAGGTGAGCAGGAAGTCGCATTCTTTGATTTCCGCGCACGAGAGTTGGAGAGCGTCTTCGAAGTCCGGGCAGGTCGAGTCCAGCGCATCGAAGATGGAGAAGTCATTCATCGAGAGCACATCGCAGAAATGAAGCAGTTCCCGGAGAATCTCCTTCATCCGGGCCTTGTCGTAATGCTTCCGCAGCACGTAAGCGATATCGGCCACGGACAGGAAGGATATATAAAGCCGGATGTCATCCTCGAGGAATTCTTTCAGGTCCAGCAGCGATCGGGCCGCAGCCTTGCCTTCGCGTCCCGGAATATACAAGTCCAGGATGACATTAGTGTCCAGAAAGATCTTTGTCATTTCCCGAGGATGTAAGCGAGTTTATCATCGTTCTGGAGTTCCTCGTCCGTAAACCCGGGGAGGATGTCAAGCATGCGGCTGACGCGTGCAGATTGCGGGATGGGAAAGGACACCCTGGGGTATTCAGGTTCATCTCTCACATCTGCCTTCAGCAACGCTTCCACATAACTGTTCAGGCTTTTATTCTGCCTGCCGGCCTTTTTCTTCAAACGGTTGAGCAAAGACTCTTCCAGCCGAAAGGCGGTTTGAATTCTGCGTGTTGTTTCCATCTTTCCTTCACTTTTTGTGCAAAGATAAAGAAAAGATAACACATTTGCAAAAGTGTTATATAGTAGGGGCTAAAAACCGAAAACAGCCGCCATGGCTGAAGCGTCCGGCTCCTCGCCCGTCATCAGGGCGTAGCCGGTAACGGCCTGCGCGAGCAGCCAGGCGGAGCCGGGGATGTAGCCCGGGCGGCCGGCGAGGCAGGGATCCTTGTAGTTGGCTTCCAGCAGATGAGCGCAGTCGAGGCGGTCGATGCCTTCGACGGCGCGCGGCAGGGTGTAGATGATAATGTCCGCACTCACGCCGCCCGCCACTTCGGCGTGGCGGTAGAGCCGTGTATCGAGCCCGAGGTCCTCGGCGGCGGCGAGGGCTGCTTTGCCGGCTCCGCCGAATCCGATTACGGCCGCGGTGCGGCAGCCGAGCGGCTCCAGCAGCGCCTTCACGCCCCGGTAGTCGGAATTGTACCCCTTCGTCCCTTCCGGGGTCTTCACCACCAGATTCGTCGCCCCGGCGCGCTCGCACTCAGGACTCTTCCAGTCCACCCGCGCGAACGCGTCGCCCTTGAACGGCGCCGTCACGTTGATGGCCTTGTAGTCCGCCAGGAAGCGGGCCCAGGCCTCCTCAAAATCAGGCGTTTCGATAAGCTCATAGGGATATTTCCCGCCGTAGGCGGCGGTGAACAGCGCGGGGCTGGACGAATGGGCGATGGGGTGCCCGATGAGACCGAACTTATCCATTCTGGCGCTGTCTGACGGCTTCGAAAAGCAGGATGGCGGCCGATACGGACACGTTCAGCGAGTCCAGCCGGCCGAGCATCGGAATACGGATATGGGCGTCGGCGGCGGCGCGCCAGACGGGCGTGAGGCCGGTGGCCTCCGTGCCCATCACGATGGCGGTTCCGCCGGTCATGTCGCAATCGTAATAGAGGGAGGAATCCTGCAGCTGCGCCGTCAGGATGCGGATGCCGCGCGCCTGCAGGAAGGCGATCGCCGCCTCCGAACTGCACGCCACGCACGGCACCGTGAACACCGCGCCGATGGACGCCCGGATCAGGTTCGGATTCCAGAGATCGGTCAGCGGATCGCAGATCAGCACCGCGTCGGCGCCCGCCGCATCCGCGCTGCGCAGCACCGCCCCGAGATTCCCGGGCTTCTCCACGCTCTCGAGCACCACCATCAGCGGCTTCTCCGGCAACTCCAGCTCCTCCAGCTTCCGCTCCTTCGCCCGGACCTCCGCAATCACCCCCTCGGTCCCTTCCCGCATCGCAATCTTCGCATACACCTGTTCTGAAACCTCAAATACCTTCGTCTGCCCACCTTCGTTGCACGGCAGCCAGCCCCGGAAAACGTCCGGCTGCGCCGGACCCCTCCCACTGCCTTCGGCAGCGGGCCCCTCCCTCTTACGGAGCCGAGGGTGGCTATGGTTTTCCGGGGCTGCTGCCGCTTCCACTTCGGGGCAGATGAAGATGGAATCGATCTCGAATCCGGCGTCGATGCAATGCTGGAGTTCGCGCTGACCCTCGACAACAAAAAGACCGGCCTCGCGCCGCGCAGACGATTTCTGCTGCAACGCGAGGAGCCGTTTGATCTTCGGATTCGAAGGAGAGGTGATGAGTTCCGGCATGGCGCGTCGGAATTACTCCGCCTGGTCTTTATTCTCTTTCTTCAAGACCTTCTCCGGCCGCATCTGCGGGAAGAAGAGCACATCCTGAATGGTCGTCTGACCGGTCATGAACATCGTCAGACGGTCGATACCCATGCCGAGACCCGAAGTCGGCGGCATGCCGTACTCCAGCGCGCGGACGAAGTCCATATCGATATACATCGCCTCGTCGTCGCCCTTGCTCTTCAGCGCGGCCTGCTCCTCGAAACGCTCCAGCTGATCGATCGGATCGTTCAGCTCGGAATACGCGTTCGCCAGCTCCTTGCCGCACACGAACAGCTCGAAACGCTCGGTCAGCGTCGGATCCGTACGATGGCGCTTGGTCAGCGGAGACATCTCCACCGGATAGTCGATGATGAAGGTCGGCTGAATCAGCTTGTCCTCGCAGTAGGTCCCGAAGATCGCATCGATCAGCTTGCCCTTGCCCATCGAAGGCTCGATGTCCACGTTCAGTTTCTTGCAGGTGGCACGCAGTTCGTCCTCGTCCATCCCCTTCACATCCACGCCGGCGTATTCCTTGATGGCCTCAAGGATAGGCAACCGGCGGTAGGCCCCGCCGAAATCCACCTCGTTCTCCCCGATCTTCACCTTCGTGGTGCCGTTGACGGCCAGCGAAATCTTCTCCAGCATCGTCTCCACGAACTTCATCATCCAGTTGTAGTCCTTGTAGGCCACATAGATCTCCATGCAGGTGAACTCCGGATTGTGCGTCTTGTCCATACCTTCGTTGCGGAAATCCTTCGCGAACTCGTACACGCCCGCATAACCGCCCACGATCAGGCGCTTGAGGTAAAGCTCGTTCGCGATGCGCAGATACAGGGGAATGTCGAGCGCATTGTGGTGCGTAATGAACGGACGCGCCGTGGCGCCGCCCGGAATGCCCTGCAGGATGGGGGTTTCCACCTCCAGGCAGCCCGCGGCGTTGAAGTACTCGCGCATCGTCGCGATGATCTTCGCACGCTTGAAGAACACGTCCTTGACCTGCGGATTCACGATCAGGTCCACGTAGCGCTGGCGGTAGCGGAGCTCCGGATCCGTGAAGGCGTCGAACACCTGCCCGTCCTGCTCCTTGACGATCGGCAGCACGCGCAGCGACTTGCTGAGCAGCGTCAGCTCCTTGGCGTGCACGCTCAGCTGGCCGGTCTGGGTGATGAAGGCGAAGCCCTTGATGCCCACGATGTCGCCGATGTCCATGAGTTTCTTCCAGACGGTGTTGTACATCGTCTTGTCCTCGCCGGGGCAGATCTCGTCGCGCTTGACGTAGATCTGGATGCGGCCGGTCTCATCCTGGAGCTCGCCGAAGGAGGCGGCGCCCATGATGCGGCGGCTCATCAGGCGGCCGGCGATGCATACGTCCTGCAGGTTGCCCTTCTCCGGGTCGAACTCTGCCAGGATCTGCGCCGCAGTGGCGTTGACGGGATACTCGGCGGCCGGGTACGGCTCGATCCCCAATTCTCTCAGTTTCGCCAGCGATTCGCGGCGGATCAGTTCTTGTTCGCTATATTCTGCCATAATGGATGCAAAGATACGAAAAATGTTTCAAATCAGTCGTTCCGTCTCATTCCAGAGACGGCGTTCAAGATCCGCGTCGTGGTAGCGCGCGGGAATCTCCTTCCGGCGGTTCCCGACGAAGTAGCCGAGCCGCTCCTCCGAGGCAAGCGCCGCCAGCGGCGGGATAGCCCCCTTCTCCGGGGACTTGATGAACGGCCGGAACAGCACGTCGGCCAGCGGGTCAAACCAGCGGCCCATGGAAATGATGCCGGAATTGACGACCCCGGGATCAGCCAGGTTGACCCGGAGTTCCGGGTGGCGCCGGGCGAGTTCCAGCGAGAAATGAAGCAGCGCCAGCTTGGAACGGGCGTAGGTACCGAGTTGCGAAAAGTCCTTCTCCGCGGGGCGGAGCGCCTGCTCGTCCGCGCGGACATAGCGGCATGTCAGCGAGACCATGTTGACGATGCGGGCGTCCGCCGGCAGACGGGGCAGCAGCAGCTTCGTCAGCAGGAAAGGGCCGAAATAGTTGACGCTGAATGTATTCTCCAGCCCGTCAGCGGTCAGGGAATAGCCCCGGCTGATGACGCCGGCGTTGTTGAACAGCGCCCCGACCGGCTCCGGCCCGAGTCCTTCGGCGAAGGCCCGGACGGATGCGAGGGAGGTCAGATCGAGCGGGCGGACCTCGATGCGGGCCTGCGGCACGCGGGCGAGGATCTGCTCCCGCACCGCCTCCGCCTTGGCGACATTCCGGCAGGCCATGATGACGCTGCAGCCCTGCGCGGCGAGTTCCCGCGTCACGACGGCTCCGATACCGCCCGTGGCGCCGGTCACGATGACGCGGCCGTCTATTTGAACTTTTTCCATAAGTGCGCGATGAGCGGCCCCGGAAGCAGGGCGATGAGCACCGGGAGATAGATGTTCATGAAAGCGGGACAGAGGACACGGCGTCCCCGGAAGAGGGCGCGCAGGGCCCGCCGGACCAGCCACTGCGGAGTCTTGATGACACCGAGCCGGATGCCCAGCCGGAGTTTCCGCCCGCTGAGCCGGTACAGCGGCGTGGCGATGGCGGCGGGACAGACCGTCGTGACCCCCACGCCATACGGGCGCAATTCGAAGGAAAGCGAGCGTCCGAAACTGCGCAGGTAGGCCTTGGTGGCCGAATAGACGGTGATTCCCGGTACGGGAAGCCGCGCGGCCATGGAAGAGACGTTGAGGATGTAGCCGCTGCCTCGCGTCTTCATCGCCTGGCCGAAGAGCAGGCAGAGCCGGGTGACGGTGGTGATATGCAGGTCGATCATGGCCTGCACGCGCGGCAGGTCATCCGCCTGCAGCTCCTTGAAGAAAAACATGCCCGCATTGTTCACCAGCACGTCCGGCAGCAGGTTCTCCGCCCGGCACCAGGCGAAGAGTCCGTCCGCGGCATCCGGCTGGGCGAGGTCCTGGAAACGGGTGCGGACCGCCACGGGGCCGGACAGCTCCCGGGCGGCGTCGGCGAGCGCCTGTTCCTGGTTGCTTACCAGGATGAGATCATAGCCCCGGGCAGCGAGCTGCCGGGCGAACTCCAGCCCCATGCCGGAACTCCCTCCCGTAATCAGTGCGACCATCGTTCCTCCGCTTTGTCGATTTCCCGGCGCAGGGCCGGGGGTAATTCTCCTGCGCAGCGGTTGCAGCGCATCTCGAGCGTGTACATCCGCCCGATGCAGTAATTGGAGTGGCGGCAGCCGCTGCAAGCCGCTTCCCCGCTGTGGAGCTTGTTGACGAAGTCCGTGTCGTGGATGAGCGCCCGGGCCATCTGCAGGGCGTCGAAGCCCGCGTCCAGGACCTCCTCCATCTTCTCCCGCGAGACCATGCCGCCGACATACACCAGCGGCAGACGGACCGCGGCGCGGAACTCCTTCGCGTCCTCCAGGAAGTAAGCTTCCCGGTACGGGACCGTGGGAATGACCACCCGCCCGAACAGGCGGACGAAAGCCTTGAGCCACCAGAATTTGCGCGTATCCATGTAGAAGGCCATGGTCCGGAGCGGCACGGCTCCGCGCATCACCTCCATCGGCGCCTTGCTGACGAAACCTGCCGAGAGCACGAGGGCGTGCACGCCGAGGCGCTCCAGCTCACGGGCCACCTCGAGGCACTCCGCCCGCTGCATGCCGCGGCGGAAGCCGTCGTGCATGTTCATCTTGACCAGCACGCCCATATCGTCCCCGGCGGCTTCCATCACCCGCCGGATGACCAGCTGCATGAAGCGCATGCGGTTCTCCAGCGAGCCGCCGAAACGGTCCCGGCGGCGGTTGGTGTAGGGCGAGAGGAACTGGCTGATCAGGTAGCCGTGGCCGGCGTGGATCTCCACGCAGTCGAAGCCGGCCTGCCGCGCGAGTTCCACGGCATGCCCGAAGTCCTCCACCAGCGCAAGGATCTCCTCCTCGCGCAGAGCGCGGACGAAGGTCGGAGAATAGAGGTTGAATCCGCCCGACGCGCCTACCGGCATGCAGCCGCAGGTAGCGCGATGCGTCATGTTGCCGCAGTGCCCCAGCTGGATGGACGCCTTCGCGCCCTCGGCGTGGATGGCGTCCGTGATGTCCCGGAGCGCCGGGACGATCTCCTCCCGCATCCACAGCTGGCCGTCGAACGACAGCCCGCTCCGGCAGACGGACGCATAGGCCAGCGTCGTCATACCGACGCCGCCCCGCGCCACGGCCACGTGGTAGTCTTTGAGGTCCTGCGAGGGGCTGTTGCTGTAGGCCATGTTCTCGAAGGCGGCCGAGCGGATCACGCGGTTGCGCAGGGTGACGGGACCGATGCGGACGGGAGTGAATATCGGGGAATCGATCATCTCAATAGATAAACGGAAGGATACGCCGCGTCTTGTGCGTGTCCAGTTCGTCGGGGAATTCCCGGCTGTACAGTTCATAGATCCGCGCGGCACGCGGGGCCAGGTTGGCGAAGGTCCACAGGGCGAAAACGGCCCCCGACCACGACCAGGTCAGGATGGCGAAGCCCACCCACTCGACGAATTCGCCGAAATAGTTGGCGCTCGTCACATAGCGGAACATCCCCGCCTTCGGCAGGTAGTGCGCCGTGTCGCCGGGCTTCCGCAAATGGCGGATGACCGAGTCGGAGTGGATGTTGACGGCCATGCCGGCGAAGAACAGCAGCGTTCCCGTGAGGAAGGGCAGGCTGGTCAGCCAGCTCGCCGGATAAGCGTCCGCCGGGGAGAAATAGAAGATCCAGCCGCCCTGCATCAGGGCGTTGAGGGTATTGAAGAGCACGCCCATCAGGACGATGCTCACCGGCATGCGGCTGCGGCCGCGGATCTGCAGCGGGAAAACGAAGGAACGGTGGAAGTAATGCAGTTCGAACAGCAGCAGGAAGACCAGGCGGACGCCGTCTGCCCGGCGGTCCGAAAGCCACCAGAGCAGGAGCATTGCCACGAATACGGGCGCCTCCATCAGGATCCATCCGAGCCGGTTGTTCAGGGACGGCCCCCACTTGGGACCGTAGAATTTGCCGTATCCCGCATCCACGTGGTACAGACTGATGAAGACCACGACGGCAAGGACGGCCATCACAAGCAGGAATACGTAAAAGGCAGGCAATGAAAGCATAGCCAAAGTTACAAAAAAGATGGAATAACTAAAAAATTATTATCTTTGTATGATATGGCGAAAGAATGCAAGTGGATACTCAAGGAGCCGGCCGACCCCGCGAAGGTGGAGCGGCTCTCCACGGAAGTCGGCATCGACAAGGTGCTGGCCGAGCTGCTTGTCAAGCGCGGCGTCGAGACTTTCGAGCAGGCGCGCGCCTTCTTCCGCCCTACGCTGGACGCCCTCCACGATCCCTTCCTGATGAAGGACATGGACAAGGCGGTGGAGCGGCTGCACCGCGCTATCACCACCGGCGAGAAGATCCTGGTCTACGGCGACTATGACGTGGACGGCACGACCGCCGTCGCGCTGGTCTATTCCTTCATCCAGCGTTTCACCGACCAGGTGGATTTCTACATTCCCGACCGCTACGACGAGGGCTACGGCGTGTCCTACAAGGGCATCGACTGGGCCGCGGACGGCGGCTTCAAGCTCATCATCACGCTCGACTGCGGCATCAAGGCCATCGACAAGGTCGAATACGCCCGCAGCAAGGGCCTGGAGGTGATTATCTGCGACCACCATCTTCCGGAGGAATCGCTTCCGAAGGCCGTGGCGGTGCTGGACCCCAAGCGTGAGGACTGCAAGTATCCCTTCGACGACCTGTCCGGCTGCGGCGTGGGCTTCAAGCTCGTGCAGGCCTATTCGAAGCAGTTCGGCGTTCCGTTCGAGTCCCTGATCCCGCTGCTCGACCTGCTGGTGGTCAGCATTTCCTCCGACCTCGTGACGATGGTCGGGGAGAACCGCATCCTGGCGCATTTCGGCCTGAAGCAGCTGAACGAGAACCCCTGCAAGGGCCTCGCGGCCATGATCACCCTCTCCAATCTGGAGCCGGGCCACATCTCCATCGACGACATCGTCTTCAAGATTGGTCCGCGCATCAACGCGGCGGGGCGCATGGAGTCCGGCCGCCTGGCCGTGGAGCTCCTCAAGGCCACGGACGCCATGACGGCGATGCGCATTGGGGAGAAAATCAACGAGAATAACAACGAACGCAAGAATATCGACCGGGAGATCACCCAGGAGGCCCTGGAGATGGTGCAGTCCGGTGTCTGCCTCGCCCGCGAGAACGCCACGATCGTCTACAATCCCAAATGGAGCAAGGGCGTCGTGGGCATCGTCGCCTCCCGCCTCGTGGAGGCTTATTACAAACCCACGGTCGTCCTGACCAAGTCGAACGGTTTCGTGACGGGTTCCGCCCGCAGCATCGCGGGTTTCGACCTGTACGGGGCCATCGAGAGCTGCGCCGACCTGCTCGAGAACTTCGGCGGACACGTCTATGCCGCCGGCCTCACGCTCAAGGAGGAGAACCTCGAAGAGTTCGCCCGGCGCATGGACGCTTTCATCGCCGGCAAGATCACGTCCGAGATGCTCATCCCCCTCGTGGAAATCGACGCCAAACTGGACTTCGCGCAGATCACGCCCAAGTTCTCCCGCATCCTCAAGCAGTTCCAGCCTTTCGGCCCCGGCAACAACAACCCCATCTTCATGACGGAGAACGTCTACGACGCAGGTTCGGGCCGCAAGGTCGGGGGCGGCGGCGTCCATCTCAAGCTGGACCTTATCCAGGAGTCCCAGCCCTACCACCAGATCCCTTCGATCGCCTTCAATATGGCGGACTACTATGATTATATCCGCGAGGGCAACCCGATCGACGTCTGCTACGCCATCGTGGAGAATTACTACCGCGGCTCCGCCTCCATCCAGCTCCGCATCCGCGACATCCGCGAGCGGGAAGACATCCTTTAAATCATGAAGGACGAGAGCGTCGTTCCCCGTTTCCTGCTCGGGCTTGTGTTGTCCGGCGGTCTTATGGCCGGGCTGTTGTACCCCTGCCTCCCGTTCGGCGGCGGAAACGCGGGCGCGAGTTTCCTCGCCAAGGCCTATGAGAAGGCCGCTGCCGGCGACGTAATGGACAAGACCCAGTTCATCTGGGGCTGGGTGCTGCTCGCCTGGATTGTCATCACCGCCATTGACCTGCTGACCTGTCCGGTGAAGGAAATCACCTCGAAAAAAGGGAAGCAAGCGGCCGCGCGCCTGTTTTTCCCCGCGTTTCTGGGGACGGTCGTGCTGGTGGGCGTCATGATTGTGCTATGCTCTCCGTCGCTGCTGGCCGGCTTCGTGGAGTTCTTCAAGATCAACACCTTCCTGTCGGTCGCGGGCCTTGTGATCCTGCTGTTGCTGATGTATCTGGCGGGCACCCGCAGCGTGCCCCGGTTCCGCTCCGTCGAGGGGCTCGGAAACAGCTTCCCGAAGGGCTTGCGCATCGCCGAAGGCGTGCTCGTCGCCCTCTTTGCGGGCGCGGCGCTATACTACGGCATCCCGACGATGCGGCTGTATATGCTGCCTTGCGCCGTCATGCTCGGCCTGTTGCCCGGCACGCTGTGCGAATGGTCCCTCGCGAAGCGCCGCTCCGGCCATCGCCTGGGTTATCTGTTCCTGCGCACCCTGCGCGGCATCGGCCTGATCGCCTTCTGCCCCGTCACCGTCCCGGTGCTGATCTACGCTTTGTTCTCGTCCTCTTCCAAATAGCCATGTACAAATACAAGAAAGTCCGCCGGATCAGTTCCAACCTCATCGAAGACGCCAACCGCCGCTATATCGTCAGCCTCGACAATCACGTGGAATTGATGGAGGCTCTCGCAGCCTTTTGCAAGGATCTGACCGTCTATTGCGGCCAGGTGCGCGGCATCGGCGCCATCAGCGAGGCCACCTTCCGGATGTACGACCCCGCCACGAAGCAGTACGTGGACAAGACCTTCACCGAGCAGATGGAGATCACCAACCTCACCGGCAACATCTCCCAGAAGGACAAGCAGCCCTACCTGCACGTGCATGCGACCTGCAGCCGCGAAGACTACAGCTGCGTCGGCGGCCACCTGCTCAGCGCCCGGATCAACGGCGCCTGCGAACTGCTCGTCGATGAATTCGGCGACACCTTCGCCGGCCGGGAATACGACGACGAGACAGGACTGTATCTTTACAAATTCTAACCGTCATTGAGTATCCGTGACTTATACAATAACTCCGGGCAAATCTGCCCGGAGTTATTTTGTAACTGATTGATAATCAGATGAGGCTTAGAACAGCGTCGGTTCCTCGAAGAGGCCGCCGGGGAAGTCCGGGACGTCGGAGAGGTCGGCGGGAGGTTCCGGGTCTTCGCCCGGAATGACGACAGGCTCGCTCGGCGCGACTACCGGTTCGTCATTCGCCGGAACGACCACCTCGTCATTCGCCGGCGTGACCGGCGAATCCCCTTCCGTTTCCTCCTGGTAGTCGGAGCGCAGCGACGCAGGGGGTTCGGGGGATTCGTCCCCCGATGCGTCAGCTATCTGAACCGATTCCTGCTCGTTAGGAATCGGCTCAATAAATCTGACATTCTTTACCTCCCCGCGCTCGGCGCACTTCTTGCCCTTGGCGGCGTAGCCCTTCTTGCCGATCCAGGCCTCGGCCTCGACGGCCTCGGGCTCCTTGTCGGAGAGCTTCCAGACAACTTCGTAGCGCGGATGTGCATCGCCGCTGAGGTCCACCAGGTAGGACTTGGGAGCGTCGGAGATGAAGCTGAGCGGGGTGTTGTCGCTGGGCACGAAGGAGAAGCGCTTGACGTAGAAACTCTTCACGGCGCCGTCCCAGTAGAGGGCGGTGAAGGTCTTGTCGGGGTCGAACTTCTCGATCAGCAGCACGTCGCCCTGGTAGCGGTTGACCAGGTCGAAGGAGGTGGTGTAGAAGGTGCCGTTCTTGAAGACGGCCAGCACCTTGTCGTCGTCCTTGAACTGGCCGAGCCAGATGCCGTGACCGTCCTCGTTGAGCTTCTGGATATCGGTGTCGTACCAGATGTCCTTGCCGGTGATGGTGCTCACGCCCTTGCTCTTGAGGGTGATGGTGCGGATGGCGTTCTTGCTGACGAGGTTGCCGCGGGCGGTCTTGCTCTTGACGGCCAGCGTGGAGAAGTCGTACTCGAAGCTGGTCTTCTTGAGCTTGGGTTTCGGCCGCAGCGCCACGCGCACGGTCTCGGCCTCGCCGTTGTGGTTGGCGGTGAACCAGACGATCTGCGAACCGGGGGCGCCGGTGGTGATGTCGTATTCGGTGTTGCGCGTCACGGAGGTGACGGCGAAGCGCTTGGCGTAGTAGACGGAACTCTTGCCCTCGCGGTAGATGACGTTGTAGATGGTCCGGGAGTCGCCGCGGTTGAACAGGCCCACGTACAGCAGGTCCTTGCCGAAGAAGGCCTTGTCCTCCACCTTGGTGATGCGGTACTTGCCGTCGCGGCCGATGACGATGATCTCCGACAGGTCGGAGCAGTCGCAGATGAACTCGCCGCCGTCGTCACGCTTGAGGCCGATGCCCACGAAGCCCTCGGCCAGGTTGGCCTGGAGCTTGGCGTTGTTGTTGATGACCTTGGTGGCCGTGATGGTCTCGAAGCCGGTTAGCTCGGTGCGGCGCGGATAGTCCTTGCCGTACTTCTTCTTCAGGGCCTTGAACCAGTCGATGGTGTAGCGGTCGATGTGCTCGATGTTGTCGCGCACGACGGCCATCTGGTCCTCCAGGGCGAGGATCTTCTCGTCGATGGCCTTGGTGTCGAACTTGGAGATCTTGCGGACCGGCTTCTCCACGAGCTTGAGGATGTCGTCCAGGACGATCTCCCGGCGGAAGAGGTCCTGGTACAGCTTCATCTGCGTGAAGATGTCCTGGATCTGGGTGTCCCAGTCCTGCTGGTCCTGTTCGAGGAGCTTGTAGATGCGGTTCTCGAAGAAGATACGCTCCAGCGAAGTGTAGTGCCAGTCGGCCTCGAGTTCGTCCAGCTTGATCCGCAGCTCCTGGAGCAGCAGGTCGCGGGTGTGACAGGTGCCGTACTCGAGGATGTCGTGGACGGTCAGGAACTGGGGCTTGTTGTCCTTGATCACGCAGGCGTTGGGCGCGATGTTGACTTCGCAGTCCGTGAACGCGTACAGGGCGTCGATGGTCTTGTCGGGGGAGACGTCGTTGGGCAGGTGGATCAGGATGTCCACCTTGTCGGTGGTCATGTCCTCGATCTTCTTGATCTTGATCTTGCCCTTGTCCTTGGCCCGCAGGACGGAGTCGATGATGTCCTTGGTGTATTTCCCGTAGGGGATTTCCGTGATGGCGACGGTGTTCTTGTCGATCTTCTCGATGCGGGCGCGTACCTTGACGGAGCCGCCGCGCCGCCCCTGCATATACTTGCTGCAGTCGGCGAAGCCGCCGGTGGGGAAGTCGGGGTAGATTTCGTAGGGCTTGCCCTCGAGGATGGCCACGGAGGCGTCCAGGAGTTCGTTGAAGTTGTGCGGAAGAATCTTGGAGGCGAGACCCACGCCGATGCCTTCCGTGCCCTGTGCGAGCAGCAGCGGGAAACGCACCGGGAGCTCGGTCGGCTCCTGCTTGCGTCCGTCGTAGGAAGTCATCCAGGGGGTGACCTTCGGGTCGAACACCACCTCCTTGGCGAACTTGGTGAGCCGGGCCTCGATGTATCGCGGCGCGGCGTTGGAGTCGCCGGTGAAGATATTACCCCAGTTACCCTGGCAGTCGACGAGCAGGCCCTTCTGGCCCAGCGTGACGAGGGCGCCGAGGATGGACTGGTCGCCGTGCGGGTGGTACTGCATCGCCTGGCCGACGATGTTCGCCACCTTGGTGAAGCGGCCGTCGTCCATTTCGGCCATCGTGTACAGCACGCGCCGCTGCACGGGTTTGAGTCCGTCCGAGATGTGCGGCACGGCCCGGTGCAGGATCACGTAGGAGGCATAGTCCAGGTACCAGTCCTTGAACATGCCGGAGAGCTTGAACTTGTGCGCGTCCGCCTCCAGCATCTTGTCGAAACGGCCCGAGGATTCTCCCTCGTCTTCGATGACCTTGTCGTCGTCTTCGATGATTTCTTCTTCGGTGATGATATTCTCTTCTTCCATAGGTTTTAGTCTTCGTAACCGAATTTGCGCAGCTCGCGCCGGCTCTCCCGCCAGTCGGGATCCACCTTCACGTAGATCTGCAGGAAGACCTTCTTCTGGAAGAAGTCTTCCATATCGATGCGGGCCTGGGTGCCTACCTTCTTGAGGGCGGAGCCCTGCCGCCCGATGATGATGCCCTTCTGGGATTCGCGCATCACGTAGATGACGGCGCCGATGTCATAGCGCTCGGCCCCTTCCTTGAAGGACTCGATGCCCACTTCGCAGCAGTAGGGAATCTCCTCCTTGTAGTTGAGGAGGATCTTCTCCCGGATGATCTCCGAGGCGAAGAAGCGGAGGTTCTTGTCCGTGAAGGCGTCCTTGTCGAACCACGGCGGGCATTCCGGAAGCCGTTCCAGGACGGCGTCCAGAATGCTCTCGAGGTTGAATTTCTCCTGGGCGGAAGCCGGGATGACCGTGGCGGCGGGGAGCTTCTCCTGCCAGTAGGCGAGGAGCTCCGTCACGCGCGGCTGGTCGCTGATGTCGATCTTGTTGACGACCACGATCACGGGGCACTCCACGCGGGAGAGCTTGTCCACGTATTCGCTGTTCTTGTCGGGCGTCTCCACCGTGTCCGTGACATAGAGGATGACGTCGGCGTCGCCGATGGCGCCGTCCACGAAATTCATCATGTTCTGCTGGAGACGGTAGTTGGGCTTGAGGATGCCCGGCGTGTCGGAATACACGATCTGCCAGTCTTCCCCGTTCACGATGCCCATGATGCGGTGGCGCGTGGTCTGCGCCTTCGCCGTCACGATGGAGAGCTTCTCGCCCACCAGCGCGTTCATCAGCGTGGACTTCCCGACGTTCGGGTTGCCGATGATGCAAACGAATCCGGAGCGGTGTGCCATACTACACGTAAGCTCCCATCTTCAGAATGTTGGTCTCGCCCTCGGTGAGGTAGCGCCACTCGCCCTTCTTGAGGCCCTTCTTGGTCAGGCCCGCGAAGTAGACGCGGTCCAGCGCCTTGACGTTGTAGCCGAGGGTCTCGAAGATGCGGCGAACGATGCGGTTCTTGCCGGAGTGGATCTCGATGCCGAGCTTGCGCTTGTCCTTCTCGTCGATGTATTCGAGCTCGTCGGCCTGGACTTCACCGTCGCTCAGGACGACGCCCGACAGGATCCTGTCGAAGTCTTCCTGGCTCAGCGGCTTGTCGAGGGCCACCTGGTAGATCTTCTTCTTGTCGTAGGAGGGGTGCGTGAGGCGCTCGGCGATCTCGCCGTCGTTGGTCAGCATCAGCACGCCGGTCGTATTCTTGTCGAGACGGCCCACGGGATAAACCCGCGTAGGGCAGTTCTTGACCAGGTCGACGACGGTCTTCTCGGCGTGGGGGTCGCTGGCCGTGGTCACGAAGCCCTTGGGCTTGTTCATCACGATGTAGACCTTCTCCTCGCCCTTGAGGCGCTCGCCGTTGAAGCGGATGTCGTCGGTGAAGATATTGACTTTCGTACCCAGTTCGGTCACCACCTGGCCGTTGACGGTCACGACACCGGCCTGGATGAGGGTGTCGGCTTCGCGGCGTGAGCAGACGCCGGAGTTGGCGATGAACTTGTTGAGGCGGACGGTGTCCTGGATCGGAGTAGGATACGGCACCTCGGTGCTCTCGCTGCCGTTCACGACGGGACGGCGGCTGATCATGCGGTTGATGCCTTCCGTGGACTCACGGGTGAAGTTGGGCTTGCGTCCGGGTTTCTTGACGGCGCCTTTCGGCTTGCCGGGGCCGCCCGCGGGCTTTCGCGGTCCGGCGCTCCGATGGTCGCCGAAGCTGCGGCCCTCGCCGTAGGGGCGCTGGGAGCGGTTCTCGCCATACGGGCGCGGCTTGCGCTCGCCGAAGCTGCTGCGTCCTTCGCCATAACTGCGGTTTTCGCCGTAGCTGCGGTTCTCACCGTAACTGCGGCCCTCGCTGCGGTTGTTGCGGTCGCCGTAGGAACGGCCTTCGCCGTAAGGACGGCGCTCGCCGTCGTTGGAGCGGTGTCCGCCGCCGTAGCTGCCGCCGCGGCTGCTGAAGCCATGGTTGTCGCGGTTGCCGTAGCCACCGCGGTTGCCATAGCTGTGATTGTCCCGGTTATCCCGGTTTTCGCCGGGTGCGCTGCGATGCGCGCCGGGCGTGTACTCTACTTTTTCGGAAACGGGCCGTGCGCCCGTCGTTTTCCGTGGTCTAAGTTTTCGGCCTTCTTTGGTAAACTGATCCATCTCTTTACTTGAGGTTAAAATAATAAGTAATCGTGCCCTCCTGCATGGCCGGAGCGTCCGCACTCATGTTGAAGTGGGTCTCCATGGCGGCCTTGCGGGCCGCGGCAGAGAGGGCCTTGTCCAAAACGGTGGTACCGTCGCCTCCCGGCACGGCGCGAACTACGTTGCCGTAGTTGTCCACCCAGATGTTCACGACCACGATACCGCTTTCCTGCACGTTGTAGACCGGCCGGGGGATGTTGCCCACGGTGCTCCGGCCCTGGACGTGCGCGTTGGGTTTGCCGTCGGTGCGGCCGGCGTCGGTATTGCCCTTGGCCTGTCCGGCCTTGAAGGCATCCGACGGATCGTCCGCGCCGTGCGGTGCGGTGAGGGTCGTATCTTTTTTGGCCATGCCCGGGAACGAGGCGCGCGGGTCGAGCGCCGGTTCTTTCGGTTCTACGGCCGGTACTTCCACGTCGCCGACGGGATCGGGCTGCGTCTGCGGAGTCTCGTTGGGCCTGTCGGCCACATACGGGGACTCGCTCTTCTGCGCCAGTTCCACGGGACGCGTGAGATCAACCTCCTCCGCCAGGGGCTCCTCGCCCTGCGGCTGCTGCTCCGGCACTTCGGGCGCTTCGCTGAAATCGATCAGCATTGTCTGCTCCTGGGGCGGGGGATAGAGGTACTTCAGTCCGGAGAAGGAAACGAGCACCACGGCACAGGCGTGCACGATCACCGACATCACGATGCCGGTGATCCGGGCGCCCCGTTCGCGCTTCTGCTCGATGCTTTCTCCGGTCTGCATGTTCGTTTACTCCGGCTGGGTAGCCAGAATGACTTTATAGTGGTTTCGTTTGGCGATGTTCATGACCTGTACGATCTCGCCGATGGGAACGCTCTCGTCGGAGAAGATCGAGAAGGTGGGGTCTTCCTCGCTCTGGAGCAGGTCCACGAGCTCGTCCTCCACCTCGGAGAACGCCACCGGGTCCTGCGCCCCGTTGATGTGGTAGGTGTAGCGGTCCTCGCCCCAGTCCTTGATGGAGACGCTCACCGTGGCCTTGGCGCCCACCTGGCCCGTGCTCTTGGGGAGCAGGAGCTTGAGGGCGTTGGGGTTGACCAGGGTGGAGGTCACCAGGAAGAAGATCAGCAGCAGGAACACGATGTCCGTCATCGAGGACATCGCGATGTTGGGATCCGCTTTGGTGATTCGCTTGAGGGCCATCGCTATTCGGCTTTAAGGGTGTCGGACGCGGGCTCTCCCAGCACGTCCATGAACTTGATGGTCGCGCTTTCCATGCTGTACACGAGGGAGGAGATCCGGGCGGTCAGGAAGTTGTAGCCGAAGTAGGCGAGGATACCGACGATCAGACCGCCGACCGTGGTGATCATGGCGGTGTAGATGCCGCTCGACAGGAGAGTGATGTCGATGTTGTTGCCGGCGTTGGACATGTTGAAGAACGCCTGCACCATACCGATCACCGTGCCGAGGAAACCGATCATCGGAGCGCCGCCAGCGATGGTGGCGAGGTAGGGAAGGCCCTTCTCCAGGCGCGCCACCTCGACGTTGCCGACATTCTCGATGGCGGCCTGCACATCCGTCGCGGGTTTGCCGATGCGGGCGATGCCGGCCTCGACCATACGGGCCACGGGGGCGTCGTACTTGGCGCAGAGCGTGCGGGCGGACTTGACCTTGCCGTCGTGGATGTAGTCGCGGATGTCGTTGATGAAATCCTTGTCGATCTTGCCGGCCTGGCGGATGATCCACCACTTCTTGCCGAAGATGTAGATGGCGATGATCGAGAGGGCGAGGAGGACCCACATCAGCGGGCCGCCTTTCGCGGCCATCTCGAAAAGGGAATACGACATTTCCTGCTGCACGGGGACAGCCTGGGCGATGTCGGTCTGGAGGAGCGTGTACAACATATTCAGGTTCTTTGTTTAACCAACAATTTGCTAAAAATCTGCCCATTTAGGCATAATCGTACAAAAGTACGATAATTTCGCTGAATCCGCAAATCAAAAATATAGAGGAGTCATCCACAAAACAGGCTGTTTTTGTGGACAAAAGACCATTTTACGGCCTCTCGTCCACAAAAATGGGCTCTGGTGTGGATGGGGATGGTTGAATGTCGTTAAATCACCTCCAGATCCTCTTCCGGCAACCAACCCTGGCGGCCGTCGGCGAGCTCGATGTTGCGCCAGGAGCCGACGGCGTCGAGGAGCTTGACCTTGGTGCCTTCGTGGAGGACGAAGAGGTCCTTGGCGGAATCGCGGCCCGGGGAGCTCTGGACGGTGGTGACGGCGCGCGTGACGATGGCGCTGTCGGCCTTGCGGTAGTCCGCACGCTGCCAGAACGCGAAGACCAGGCAAAGCAGCGTGAGCACGAGCGCCACGATGCCGGCGATGAAGCCGCCGCGGCGCGCCGCCACGCTGCGTCCCAGCAGGAACAGCAGTACGCAGGCCAGCGTCGCAGCGAGGAAGATCAGGAACAGCACCGACCAGGTGTCGGAAGGCAGCATCCAGCAGAGCTTGCGGCCCCAGACCGACAGGAAGAACTCCGGCACGGCCTCGATCTTGTCCTGCAGGAGCGTCTGGGTGAAGGCCAGGTTGTAGCGCGCATCTGCGTAGGACGGGTCCAGCTTGAGCGCCCGCTCGTAGTTGAGGATGGCGTGGGCGAGGTCGTCCTGCTTGAACAGGGCGTCGCCCAGGTTGCAGTACAGCTGCGGCGACTCCAGCCCCAGGGCGCGCAGGTCGCTCCAGGCCTTGGCGGCGCCGGTCCAGTCGCCGTCGGAATAGGCGCTTACGCCGGCTGTCCACAGCGAATCGGCGTAGGCGCCCTGCTGCGCGGAGGCGTAGTGGGCGGGCAGCAGCAGGAGCAGCGCCAGCAATGCGGCGGCAGCCCCCTTGCGCGGAACTCGTTTCATGCTTTCATCGATGGCGGAGATCACGGAGACCGCCTTCTCGTAATGGGTGTTCATAGCATCGTGTCCGGCGTCCGGGGCATAACGGGCGAACTCGCAGGCGTCCAGCAGGCCGATGAAATCGGCCGCCAGCCCCTCCGCCACGCCGTTCTCGACCAGCTTCGCGGAAATGTTCTCCTTGCTGAGATCCGTGGCGTCCAGGTTGAGCTTGTCGGAGACGAAGCCCAGCAGGGCGCGGTGCAGCTCTTCGTAGAAGGCGGTGTAAAGGTTGCCTTGCAGGAACGAGCCCGCCTGGGCCAGGCGCTTGCGCGCCATCTTGGTGGCGCCGCGGTTCTTGCTGCCGACCACGTCGGCCCGCCGTTCTGCCAGGCTGCGCAGGATGAACCAGGCGCTTAGGGCGATCACCAGCAACATGAGGGTGGTGATCCAGAACGGCAGCGAGCCCACGAAGAAATTCCCCACGGATGCGAGCGAACCGGGTTTCGTCGAGATGAAGCGGATATCGCTTCCGAGGTCGCGCACGTCCTTGCCGCGGGAACTCTGGACGAGCTGGCCGCCGGCCGTCCCTCCGGAGGTGTCGGCGCCCTTGCCGACCCGGACCGGAAGTTCCTGGCTGCACAGGGTCACGTATTTGCGCGAGGATAGGTCGAAGTAGCTGTATTCCACGGGCCCGATGACGAAATCGCCGTAGCTGCGCGGAATGAAGGGATATTCGAAAACCTTGCCCCCGGACACGTCGGAGGTCTTGACGTCATACACCTCGAAATCCGGCGGGAAATCGACCTTCGGGGCCTCCAGGAGGGCGGTGTTGCCGCTGCCCGTGACCGTGACGCGCAGCGAGGAGGCATCGTGGGTCAGCAGGGAGTCGCGGGTGAGGGCGACGCTCATCTTGTAGGAGCCCACGCCGCCGCCGAACGAGGCCGGCGCGCCCGCGGGCAGGCCGCTGACGTGGACGGTCATCGGTTGGGTGGTAACCCGCTTGCGGATGGTCTGGTAATCGTCCTGGAAGAAGTCGTCGAAGATGCTGCCGGTGGAACGGCGCTGGGTGCGGACGTTCACCAGGCAGACCAGTTCTGAACCCTCGATGGTGATGTCGCCCGCCTTCTGCGGCACGAGGTTCCAGCTGCGGAGCACGGCGGCGTTGTAGATCTTCTCTCCGATGTTCTCGCGGTGGAATTCGATCTGGCTGGGCGCCTGCACTTCCTGGCTCCAGAACCCGTTGAAGGTCGGGAACTTGGCGTCCTCGAAACCGGCGATGTTCACGCGCTGGTAGAGCTTGAGCGTGGCGGTGACCGTCTCGCCGACCATCACGTTGCGCTTGCTCAGGGTCAGGCGGAGGAACATGTCGTCCGCCGCCACGGTGCCGGTCTGCGCGGTGCTTCCGCCGTCCTGCGACTGGCCCTGCCGGGCCTGTGAACCGCCGCCCTGCCCCTGCTGGGACGCGGCGGCGCCGTCCGTGACGACCTCCACGGTCGGCCGGGAGGAAACGATCTTCTCGCCTTTCACCGTCGCCTCGGCGGCGGCGAGCTGGAAGCGGCCGGTGGCCTTCGGCAGCAGGATGTAGGTATAGGTCGTCTGGGACGTGCGGGTGCTCTTGCCGTTGATGATGCTGACGGAAGTCGAAGTGCCTTTCTGCGGCCCCCAGACCAGCTGGAAATCGCTACCGGGCTCCCAGCGGAAGTCGCTGGGCTTGTCGTCGCCGCTGATGATGAAGGTCACGTTGAACTGCTCGTTCACGCCCACGAGATTGGGCGCCTGGACCTTGACGGTAGTCTGGGCGGAGGCGGCCAGCGCGCACAGGGCGGCCGCGATGATCGCTATGATTCTTTTCATCACCAATTCTTTTCTTTCTGCCGGGACTTGAGCAGCGCGGCCTTCTCCTGGTTCACCTTGTCCTGAGTTTCTTTCTCCTTGGCCTGGATGGCGCGCAGCATCTGCTGGGCCTGCTGGGGAGACAGCTGGGGCTCCTGCGGTTGCTGTTGTTGCTGCTGGTTCTGGTCCTGGTTATCCTGATTCTGCTGATCTTGATTCTGGTTCTGCTGGTCCTGGTTCTGGTCCTGGTTCTGGTCCTGCTGTTGTTGCTGGTCCTGCTGTTGTTGCTGGTCCTGGTTCTGCTGGTCGTTTCCGCCACCGCCGCCCTGTTGCTGCTGGTTCTCCAGCATCTTCTTGGCGTAGATGTAGTTCTCCTTGGCGTCCAGGTCGCCGGGGTCCAGCAGGAGCGCCTGCCGGAAGGCGTCCACGGCCGCCTGCCAGTCCTTCTGCTGCACGGCGGCGTCGCCGGCGTTGTAGTGGTACTGCGCCGGCAGGCCCGGCTGGTCCTTCACGCTCCCGAGCGCGTTCGTGGCGCCGGTCCAGTCCTCCTGGCGGTAGAGCGCGGAAGCCAGGTCGTAGTTCGCGGTTACGGAGGTCGAGTCCCGGAGCACCGCCTTGCGGTAGTCGATCTCGGACTCCTTGAAGCGCCCGCGGGCAAACTTGCGGTTGCCGGCGCGTACGTCGTGGCGGTCCGCCTGGGCGAAGGCCGGCAAGCTGCAGAGAATCAGCAATATGACTATATATCTCTTCATTCGAACAAGCGTTTTTTGGCCCGCCGCTCACCGATCAGCATCTCCAGGATGAAGAAGATCAGCGCCGCGGCGAAGAAGTACATATACTGCTCGTCGTATTCCTCGAAGACGACGTTGTTGAACCGCTCGTCCTCGAGTTTGCGGATCTCGTCGAGAATGGGGTTGAGGCCGAACTCCTCGCCGCCGGCGTGGACGTAGGCGCCGTTGCCGACGGAGGCGATCCGCTTGAGGGTCTCCTCGTCCAGGCGCGTCACGACGATGTTGCCGTCCTTGTCCTTCATCAGGTCGCCGTCCTTGGGGATGGGCTGGCCCCGCAGGGAGCCCACGCCGACCGTGTAGACGCGGATGCCGGTGGAGGCCACCTGCCGCGCAGCTTCGACGGCGTCGTCCTCGTGGTTTTCACCATCGGTGATCACGATGATGGCGCGGCTCTTCTCGCTCTGCGTGCTGAAGCTCTTGGCGGCCGTGGTGATGGCGTCGCCGATGGCCGTACCCTGCACGGGCACCGACTGCGTGTCGATGCTGTTCAGGAACATCTTGGCAGACACGTAGTCCGTGGTGATGGGCAGCTGCACGAAGGAACTTCCCGCAAAGATAATCAGGCCGATACGGTCGCCGTCCATGCGGTCCACGATGCGGGAGATGGCCAGCTTGGCCCGCGACAGGCGGTCCGGCGTGTAGTCCTGCGCCAGCATCGAATTGGACACGTCCAGGCAGATCATGATCTCGGCGCCCTTGGTCTCGCGCTCCACGAGCTTGGCGCCCAGCAGCGGGCGCGCCAGGCCGACCGCGAAGCAGGCGAAGCCGAGGCAGAACAGCACGGTCCGCCACCAGCCTTTGGCGCCGGACCAGGAGGGCATCAGCGCGTCCACGAGCGCCTCGTCGCCGAAACGGCGCACGCGACGCCGGCGGGCCCGGCGCAGGAGCGCGTAGCCGATGAGGATCACCGGTACGAGCAGCAACAGCCACAGGAAATGGGCACGGGCAAACATCAGCATACTACGGCATCCTCCTCAATAACAGTACGACCAGCAGTTCGAGCAGCAGGCAGATGAGCGCCGCCACGCCGAAACGGCCGAACAGTTCTTTATAGACGGGGAAGCTGTCCACCGTGGTGCGAGCCTTCTCCATCTTGTTGATTTCCGAATAGATTTCCGCGAGCTTGGTGTTGTCCGTGGCGCGGAAATAGCGGCCGCCCGTGGTCTCGGCGATGCCCTTGAGCAGGTCTTCGTCGATCTCGACCTGCACCTTCTGCATCTCCACGCCCCAGGGGGTCATGACCGGATACGGGGCCATTCCGTTGGCGCCCACGCCGATCGTGTAGACGCGTACGCCGTAAGTCTTCGCAATCTCGGCGGCCGTCTGCGGGGCCACCTCGCCGCTGTTGTTGACGCCGTCCGTCAGCAGGATGACTACGCGGCTGGGGGCGTCGGAGTCCATCATACGGGCCACTGCGGTGGCGAGGCCGTTGCCGATGGCGGTGCCGTCCTCGATGAGGTCGGTCTGCACCTCCTTCATCAGGTTGATGAGGGTGGCGCGGTCGGTCGTCAGCGGGCACTGCGTGTAGCTCTCGCCCGCGAAGACCACGATACCCATCCGGTCGGTGGGCCGCTGGGCGATGAATTCGACGGCGATGTCCTTAGCCGCGCTGAGGCGGTCCGGGGTGAAGTCGCGCGCCAGCATACTCGTGGAGACGTCCATCGCCAGCACGATATCGATGCCCTCGGTGTCCCGTTTCTCCACCTCGGTGGACGAACGCGGCCGCGCCAGCGCCACGATGATCAGGCAGAGCGCAGCGGTGCGCAGCACCATCGGCAGATGACGGATCACGCCCAGCGGGGAACGGCCGCCCTGCAGCCAGGGCGCCGAGGCCGACACGCGCAGGTGCGGCCTGCGGCCCGCCAGCTCCCGATAGACATAGAGCGCGACGAGCAGCAGCGGCAGGACCAGCAGCCAGAGCAGGGCGGGATACTCAAAGTTCATCTCCGGTCTTCTGCTCCTCCTCAAGCACGGTCTGATAGGTGGAAGTCACGAAGCGAACGGCCGTCGGCAGCGCGCGGGCGTTGTCCTCGTCGGAGGCGACGTGCTTCGCGAATTTGACGAAGTCGGCGCATTCGAAAACCTCCCGCAGCTCTTCGCGCAGGTCCGCCGGCAGGTCTTCCGCGCCCTTCAGGGCCTCGAACAGTTCGGCCGTCGTCATCTCCGGCGCGTCCACGCCGAAGCGGTCTTCGATATAGACTTTCAGGGCATCGGTGATGCCCGAATAATAGGCTTTCTGCTTGTCCGGTGCCCAGAACTTGTCGCCGCGCCACTTGTCCAGTTCGCGCAGCGCGATGATGTAGGCGGGATCCTTGTGCGCCCCTTCCTCACCCGTTTTCGCGCGGCGGCGGAGCCACCAGACGAGCAGCACGATCAGGGCCGCGAGCAGCACGGCGCCGCCCAGCCAGGGAAGAACTTCCCGGAAGGTCAGCGGGTAGCGCATCTGGCCCTTGATGTCGTGGAGCTGGAAGGTCGCCGTGTCCACGGGCATGGTCTTCACTTCCATATCCAGGCCCTCGAAAACGAGGGTGTCCTTGCCGCGCAGCACGGGAATGGGCGGCAGGCGGTAGGTTCCCTCCTCGAAGGGCGCCAGCACGATGCTGCCGCGGACGTTGTAGAGCTGCGTGCGGCCCTTTCCGCCGGGCTGGCGGACGCGCAGGGTCGCCGTCGTGTCCAGCTGCCAGCTGCGCACCAGCACGAGCGTGTCGTTGCCCGCTTTCGCGAAATCGGGCAGCGCCAGGGCGGTTCCTTCCGCCAGACTGTCCAGCTGGAAGCCGTATTCGACCTGGTCGGCGATGAGGATGGAATCCCGGGGCTGGAGCTGCTTGAGATAAGCCTGCCCCGCCGGGACGACGTCCAGCATCGCGGCCAGTATGAGCGTCAACAGTTTCATCTTCTATTGAACAGGGCCATCAGCCCTTTGACATAGTCGTCGTCCGTGGCGATGTCCACGTGGTCGACCTGGTATTTGTTGAACAGGCCCGTTTCGCGGGCTGACAGTTCGGAGAACCAGCGTTCATACGCCGAGCGGACCTTGCGGCTGTCCGTGTCGATCCAGGCGCCCGCGCCGGTCTCGCTGTCCTTGATGTGCACGAGACCCACGGCGGGCAGCGCCCGCTCCCGGGGGTCGTGCACCTTGATCACGCTGAGGTCGTGGCGGTTCACCGCCACCTTGAGCGCCTCCTCGTAGCGGGGATTCCCCTGCTCGTCGGCGTCCAGCAGGTCGCTCAGCAGGAAGGCCGTGCACTTCTTCTTGATGGCGTTGGTCAGGAACTTGAGCGCGGCGCCGATGTCCGTCCCGTCGGAGACCGGCTGCAGCTCCAGCATCTCGCGGATGATGTGCAGCAGGTGCGAGCGGCCCTTTGCGGGCGGGATGAACTTCTCGACCCGGTCGGAGAAGAACAGCGCGCCGACCTTGTCGTTGTTGAGGATGGCGCTGAAGCTGAGGACCGCCGCAATCTCGGCGATGCGCTCGCGCTTGGTCTCCACGGCCGTGCCGAAGAGGCCCGAGCGGCTCACGTCCACCAGCAGCACCACCGTCAGCTCGCGCTCCTCCTCGTAGACCTTGACATACGGGGCGCGCAGGCGTGCGGTGACGTTCCAGTCCATCGCACGCACGTCGTCGCCCCACTGGTACTCCCGCACCTCGCTGAAGGCCATACCCCGGCCCTTGAAGGCCGAATGGTACTCGCCGGCGAAGATCTGGTGGGAGAGCGCCTTGGTCTTGATCTCGATCTTCCTGACTTTCTTCAGGAGAGCGGTCGCGCTGGTATTAGGGGACGATGACGGCATTGATGACCTGCTCGATGATCTCTTCCGGCGTCACGTTCTCGGCTTCGGCCTCGTAGGTCAGGCCGAGACGGTGGCGCAGCACCTCCGGGCACACGGCCCGCACGTCCTCGGGGATGACGTAGCCGCGGCGTTTGATGAAAGCGTAGGCCTTGGCCGCCATCGACAGGCTGATGCTCGCACGCGGCGAGCCGCCGAAGGAGATGAGGTCCTTGAGGTTCTTCAGCCCGTAGTCTTCCGGGACGCGGGTGGCGTAGACGATATCCACGATATAGCGCTCGATCTTCTCATCCATATACACTTCGCGCACGACCTCGCGGGCGCGCACGATGTCCTCCGGGCTCACGACAGGCGAGGCCTTGGGGAACTCGCCGCTGTTGTTCATCCGGATGATGAGCTTCTCCTCGTCGCGCTTGGGATAGCCGACCACGACCTTGAGCATGAAACGGTCCACCTGGGCCTCCGGTAGGGGGTAGGTGCCTTCCTGCTCGATCGGGTTCTGCGTGGCCATGACCAGGAACGGCTGCGGCAGCGGATAGGTCTGGTCGCCCAGGGTCACCTGGCGCTCCTGCATGGCTTCGAGCAGCGCCGACTGGACTTTGGCTGGGGCGCGGTTGATTTCGTCCGCCAGCACGAAGTTGGCGAAGACGGGGCCCTTGTGCACTTCGAAGCTTTCTTTCTTCTGGGAATAGATGAGCGTGCCCGTGACGTCGGCCGGCAGCAGGTCCGGGGTGAACTGGATGCGGCTGAACTTGGCGTTGACCGCCTGGGACAGGGTGCTGATGGCGAGGGTCTTGGCGAGGCCCGGCACGCCTTCGAGGAGGATGTGGCCGTCGGCGAGCATCGCGATCATCAGGTTCTCCACCAGATGCTTCTGGCCCACGATGACCTTGCCCATCTCCAGGGACAGGAGATCGACGAATGCGCTTTCTTTCTGGATGCGTTCGTTGAGCTCCTTGATGTTTACACTTTCCATATTATTCATTAATTTTGCAGTCAGCTATGCGCTATCGTATCAAGCTTTCCTACAGCGGTGCGGACTTCTGCGGTTGGCAGGTCCAGCCCGATGCCCCGAGCGTCCAGCAGGCGCTCGAGAGCGCCCTGTCCACCCTGCTTCATGTCCCCGTGGCCGTGACCGGCGCAGGCCGGACCGACACGGGCGTGAATGCAATCGGCTACGTCGCGCATTTTGACGCAGCCGGGGAGCTTGACACGCATCAATTGGCCTACAAATTAAATGCCATTCTACCCCGTTCGGTGGTGATCCACGACATCGCTCCGGCGGCCCCGGAATTCCACGCGCGCTTCGACGCTATCCGGCGCGAATACAGCTATTTCCTGCACCGCACGAAGGACCCCTTCGTGGAGGCATTTTCCTATCTGTATACCTTTCCGGGGGTGGATTTTGACAAAATGAACGAGGCCGCCGCAGCCTTGCTGGGACAGCACGATTTCCGCTGTTTCGAGAAGACCGGCGCCGACTCCAAGACCTCGATCTGCACCGTCACCGAGGCGGCCTGGCACCGCTACACGCCCACGCACCTGCAGCTGACCGGCCGCGAAGGCGGCGACGGCTACTGGTACTTCCGCATCGCCGCCGACCGCTTCCTCCGCAACATGGTCCGCGCCGTCGTCGGCACCCTCCTCGAAGTCGGCCGCGGCAAGCGCTCCGTCGCCGAGTTTCAGGGCTTAATTCTCCCCGTCGATGCGGTTCCTGAGCCTGTCGAAGGACCCGCCCGCTCCCTTGCCGGCGAATCGGTCCCCGGCCACGCCCTCTTCCTCAGCGACGTCCGGTACTGAATTTAGAGAAACGGCTACTCCTCCACCCACGGGTCCTGAACCACTGTGATGGTCTCGGTCAGCGCTTCGGCTTTGACTTTAATCGTTGCAGTCCTGCCCTCGTAGGTCGTATTGGGAGAACAGGTGATGGTCACCGTGATTTCTTTGTCGCTGGCAACGCCGGAAGAAGGAGAGACGCTGATCCAGGATGCCGAGGAACTGATGCTCCAGTCACGATTGCTGGAGACCGTGAAGGTTTCTGTGCCACCCTTGCAATTGAAATTGTAATTGTGAGGGCCGCTCATGGCGACATAGGGGGCCTTCTCACAGGAAGCAAGCAGAAGAACGATTCCGACGAGTAAAAGGGTGAGGCGGGCGAGCTGTTTCATATCCGTGTCGAGTTGATAATCTTTACTTCTTGATGCCGTCGTAGTGCTTGATGAAGTTGATGGCGCGGATGAGTTTGCGCTGCTTCTCTTCGTTCTGTTCCCCGTCATCCTGGAGTTCCGCCAGGGCGACTTCCGTCGAAACGATTTCCGTCCGGCCTTCGACGCCGAAGGTGAGGGTCGCGCCCGAACCGGTGACGTCGAGCGTGACGGGCACGCCCATCAGCAAGGGTAGGTTCACGTCGTCGTGGCCCGCCGGGAAGCCGCAGAGCACAGGTATGTTGTAATCCTTCAGGTAGGAGCAGATCATCTCCTCCACGCTGCCGAAGTCCAGGTTGGCCTTGCAGTCGGTGAATTCGCCGAGGATGACGCCCCGGCAGTGGTCGAAGACGCCGTTGAGCAGCAGGGTGTTGATGAGCCGGTCGATGTGGCTCATGTCCTCCTCCACTTCCTCGATGAAGAGAATGATGTCCTGGCCCAGGGTGGCGTCCGCATCCGTACCCAGCAGGGGCGTGAAGGTGCAGAGGTTGCCGCCGACCAGCGTCCCGGCGGCATGGCCGGGAATGCTTTGCGGGTGGGCGGGCGCCTCATAGACCGGAACCGTGCCCAGCAGGATATCACGCAGGAGGGTGTTGGTGAGCCCGACGCCATGGGACTTGGTCATCAGGGAGCACATGGTCCCGTGGATGCTCATGACCCCCGCCCGGGCGGCCATCCCGCTCAGCGTGGTGATGTCGCTGAAACCGATGATCCACTTGGGATGGGCGGTGATGTCTTTCAGCGGCAGGAGGTTGGTCAGCTGGATGGTGCCGTAGCCGCCGCGGTTGCACAGGATGGCCTTGATGTCGGGATCCTTGAGCGCCCACTCGAGGTCCGAAAGGCGCTCCCGGGGCGTGCCGGCGTATTTCCCAAGATACTCTTTCCCGACGTTCGGGCCCACGACCGGCTCGAAGCCCCATTCGCGGAGGATCATCGATGCAGTGTCCACATTCTCCATCGGGGTGTGGTAGGACGGAGAGATAAGGGCGATCTTGTCTCCTTTCTGCAGGAAAGGCGGCTGGACGCAATGCAGGGAAACCGTTTGTCTGTTCATGGGCTTTCTGGTGCAGGCCGGCAGAAGGGCAAGCGCAATCAGGCCGGCTGTCAAAACTCTTTTCATCATTATTTCTTCGGTTCAGCGGGAGCCACGACGACGGGCGCGTGCCCGTCATCGTTGGCGCGGTAGTGCGGGGCATAGAGGGACTCGATCACCGGGACGGGGCACTGGAAGCGGCCTTCCTGGGTGACGAAGTACTCCTCGGTGATGGTGGTCTTCTCCTCGGGATAGGCGTCGAACCAGTACTCGGTCCGGTCGGCGAGGACGCTGCGGTAGCCCTGCGGGCTGAAGCTCATCCAGCCGGTGATGGAGATGGGACGGAGCCACCAGCCATAGTGGCCGGACAGCTGGTCCACGGGGCGGAAGGCGGCGGGACGCGGGGCCGTGAGGCGCACGAAGCTGCGGTTCTCTTCGTTCCAGATGTCATAGGAGGCCTTGACCTTGTCGCCGACATGCAGGATGTCGCCGTTCTGGACGGTCTTGCCGTTGCAGGTGTAGTGGCAGGCGACGGTGAAGCCGTTGCCGGAGGCCTTGATCTGCTCGAAGGGCAGGGTGGTGGTGGCGGACAGGGCGAGGACCTTGGTCTGCAAGGTCTCTTCCGTACCGTTCAGGACGCTGCCGATGGCCTGGATGTAGGCGGGGTCGTCCTCCCACTGCTGGGTCTCCTTCTGGACCATGATCCAGAGCCGGATGCCCTCGGCGACGTCGTTGTGGCCGCAGGCGGTCAGCAGGTCGCAGATCAGGGCGTGGGCGTAGAGCTCGCTCTCGAGCAGGCCGCGCCACGGCATGACGGCGTTGGGATAGTAGGTGGCGCCGCTGCGGTGCGGCTCGGCATACTGGAGCAGGGACTCGATGTCCTTGTCCAGCGACTTGGAGAGCCGGCTCTTGGCGAAGAAGGAGATGCCCCAGGCGCGGGCCAGGGCCGCGCCGCGCTCGCTGGTGACCAGGGCGCGCAGCGTCTTCATGCGGCGGGCCTTTTCGAAGACCCGGCCGTTGAGGCCGCGCACCTTGCCGGGCACGAGGTAGGACTTGGTTTCCTTCTTGAACTCGTGCATCCGCTTGAGGCCGCCGCCCTTGGGCGCGAAGCTGACTTGCGGATAGAGGGCGCGGACGTGCAGGTACTGCTCGAGGCTCAGGCCGCCGCACCAGAACGGCCGCTCGCGGTCGCCCAGGAAGCATTGGTCGAGGTATTTGACGGCGTCCGGGAGGACGTCGGCCAGCTGCTGCGGGCAGTCGGCGCCGATGTCGGCGAGCCGCTCCAGCAGGGTGGCGGTGAGGATGGGCGAGGAGCTCATGCCGGCGAACCAGCCGAAGCCGCCGTCCTTGTTGCGGCAGTCGAGGATCTTCTTGATCATCCCGGCGCGCTGCTCGGGCGTGGCGGCGGAACCCTTGGAACCGGGCAGGCGGTCGATCAGGTAGTTGGCGTAGAGCGACTCGGACTGGTCGAGCAGGTTGTCGGTGGTCGGCAGGACCTTCTCCGGGATGGCCTCCTGGAGCATGCCCAGGATGGAAATTTCCCGCAGGGCCGTCTCGGCGCCCGACACGTTGACGAACAGGCTGCGCAGGGAGGCGAGCACCTCGTCGCGGTTCATGCCGGCGAGCAGCAGGGCGGAGTGGGCTTCGGTGATGGTCTGTACGGCCGGCGAGACCGGCATCACGACGAACACGGCGTCGGAGCCGAAATTCCTGTCGTCGGGAACGAAGCTGACCAGCATGCCGAGGTCGCGGACCTTCGGGGCTGCGATCTCGCAGGTGAAGTCGCTCGTGCCGCCGGCCGGCACGCTGACGTGCTGGCTCTTGTCGGCGATCACGGGTGCGGTCTTATAGTCCGTTCCGTTCAAGAACTTGACGCTGACGCGTCCCGGGATGGGCACGCCCTTGCTGCTGGACACGGTCACGCGCGCCACGTAGCGGTCTCCCTCATAGAGGTACTGCGGCTGCACGACGGCCACCTTGACCGGCAGCGTGACGACCATCTCCTGGCGGAGGGTCGCGTTGCGGAAGGCCTTGTCGTGCGCGAAGAGCTGGACGTAATAGGTGGAGAGCTTGTCGGCGGTGCTGAAGTTGAAGGTCACGACGCCGTCCTTGTCGGAGCGCAGGAACGGCTCCCAGGCGATGGTGTTGGCGAAGTTCTCGCGGACGGCGACCTCGGGTTCCTTCTCCTCTTCGGCGCCAATGGCCCTTTCCAGATCGGCGGCATCCTCGGTCATCGCGCTCATTGCCATGGGACCGGCTTCCTCGTCCAGGATCATGGCGTCCGCACGCGCAGCACCCGCCATGGCGCTCTTGGCGAGGATGTTCCTGCGCCGGCCGCCGCTGGTGGCCGCGTTGTCGAAGGCGGAGGATTCGTCTTCGCCGACCGTGGGGTCATAACGCACGTCGGGCAGCGAGCGCAGGCGCGGCGAGACGGTCGACCAGACGTTGGGCTGGATGGTCTCCGTGCTCTTGTCGAAGATGGTGGCGGCCACCTCGGAGCCCGCTGCGGTGCGGATGGTGAAGCTGTAGTCGGTGTGCGGCGCCGTGGTGTCGAGGAAGCGGCTGAAGCTCAGCGGCAGCGCGGCCGTCACCTTCGGTTTGAAGGAGGAGACGGAGTAGGAATAGGAATCTTCGTTGCGGAACCAGAACACCTTCAGGGTCAGATTCTCGGGATACTCGGCCTTGCGCGCGAAGCGGATGATCTGTAGGGAACCGGATTTCCCGCGCTCGCCGCGCAGATGCTCGATGCGCTTCTCCAGCAGGCGGTTGCCGTCGCCGTAGAGTTCGACCACGATCCAGGTAGGTCCCATCGTGGCGCCCACCTGCAGGGCGATGCTCTCGCCGTCGTCCGCAATCTCCTTGAAGAAGCAGTGGACGTCCATGTCGAGGGCGGTGTCGGTGTCGGCGGCCTTGACGAACTCGTGCTGGACCTCGTTCTCGTAGGACACGCCCTTGTCGCTCACGGCCGTGGCCTTGGCCACGATTACATAAAGGCCGGACGGGTAGGCGGACAGGTCGATCGGAAGGATCTCCCGGTTCGGTGCAACGCCTTTGAGGACGGTCTTTCCGTCGCGCAGGACCGTGTATTCAATCTTGAGATGCGGGTGGGAGAGACCGCTGCCGTAGCCGAGCTGGATGCAGACCTTGGCCGTGTTCTCGCCGATGATGGAGCCGCCGTAGTAGTTCCGGCTCTCGAAACGGCCGGAAACATTGTTCTTGACGGAGATCTGGACCGGCAGGTGGCGCGACACGGACACGCTCTTCCTGAATTCCAGCGTTTCGCCCGTGGCGTCCGTCACGCGGACGGTAATCACCACGTTCTGGTTGAAGTAGTTGGTGTCCGGCGCGGTGAAGCGGATGCTGAAGTCGCCGTTGGCGGCGAGGGCGAGGTCGCCCTCGTCCAGGACGTCGCCCTGGTTGGTCACGGAGTAGGTCGCGGTGGCCGTGCCGAGGTTGTGGCCGGAGTAGCTGCGGACGTTGCCCAGGACCGTGACTTCATCATCGGGAAGGTAGAAGCGGTCGTCGGGCTTCCAGGTGAGCTCGAAGGTGGGCAGGACGAATTCGTCCGCCCGCACCTGCGTGGAGACGGAATTGCGCGTGCCGGTTTCGGTGACGGAGATCTTGTACATGCCGCCGCGCTCGCCTTTCTTGAGGACGAAGGCGCCGGCGGCGGTGCCGAACTCGTTGGTAGTCAGATCTTCTTCGGCGATTTTCTTGCCGGTCGGGTCGGTAAGCGCGGCGTGGAGCTTGACCCCCGACGTCCGGGTGGCGTATTCGTAGGTGCCTTCGTAAAGGAGGACCTTATAGTGGACCGTCTCGTCGGGGTTGAAGGCGCTGCGGTCCGTGATGATCATCATATGCGCAGTGGCCGGGTTGTCCGTATTCACCCCTTGCTGACGCGTATAGCCGAGACTGTGCATCGGCGTCGCGCGGACGCGGCCGTCCAGGCGGGCGACAGCCCGGATGGACCAGCCGTAATGGTGGTCTTCGAGCCGCTTGACGAAGGACTCGGGCAGGTAGGTGAAACCGTCCAGCTGCAGGCCGGAGACCTGGTCCACCTGCTTGTCGTCGTCATCGTACAGGAAGACGTCGCAGGTTTTGACAGGTTCGCCCGTCATATAGTCGGCCACGTAGATGCCATAGCCGTCGTAATCACGCTTGTGCGCGATGGAGAGGGTGTATCTGCGGTATTCGCTCTCCGTGTCCGCCTTGCCGCCGGAGCACTTCAGCGTGTAGGTCTTGTCGTCGAGGTTGGGCAGCTGGAGGGAAAGCGAGTCGCGGAGGAAGAACCGGTTCGCCGTGTTGTTCACGGTGGTGTTCCAGACCTCCCGCTTGCCGTCCAGGATGCGGACTTTGACGGAGGGGATGTTCCGGACGAGGATGGTGGCGACGCCCTTCTCCACATTCAGGGAGATTTCCTGGGAGGTCAGCGTCTCGAGGATATCGTCGGCACGCTGGGAGCACTCGGCGATGACCTTCTCGTCCCCGGTGAACTTCTTCCGGTCCGCGATGAGGGTCTGGCAGTCGAGGGCCAGCTGGCGGTAATCCTCCGATTTGTCTTTGTCCTGGCGGAGCAGGTTCTGGCGGTAGGACAGCGCCTGGTCGCGGGCCAGGATGGAGACGGCCTGTCCGGCGTGCGCTTCGGCGTAGGCGGTCATCTTCTGCAGACCGTCGGCGGAGCTGGTGTTGTCCCGCTGGATGAGGTAGAATTCGACGAAGGCGTCGAAGGGATAGCGCCCCGCGAAGTATTCCTGCACGGTCTTCGTGACATTGCCGTTCTTGTCCCGGTTGCGCAGCAGGCTCCAGAGGACGTATTCGTAGTCGTTGGCGATCCTGGGCACCAGGGCGTCGGAGAAGGTGTAGTTGCTGCTCACGTTCCGGTCGTAGGAGTAGAACTGCGGATTGTGCGCCTGCAGCAGGCGTTCCTTCTGCTCCTGGACATAGTTCAGCAGGCTTTCGGTGGGATACTGTCCCAGCCGGAGAAAATAGACGGCGACGGGCTCGCCGAATGTCTCGATTTCATTTTCGGCCTGGGCGCGGAGCTCGTCGCGGAGCTTCCAGTTGGTGTTGGAACGGGCGTCGACGTACTTCATGCAGGCGTCGTAATAGTCCCATGCGAGGTGCTGTGCGGAGGCTTCTTTCTTGATGCGGTCGAGGATGTCGACCTGGTCCTTGGGACGGTCGGCGTTGACAGCCTTTTCATAGTCTGCCCAGAGTTTGGTGAGCGCGTGGTCATCCTTGGCGCAGGCGGTAAAGGGAAGGTTCATCAGGGTCAAGAGTGTGAGTGTTAATAATTTAATCGCTTTCATAAGGCGTTAGTTATCTGGGGTCGAACAACTCGACGGCTTCTGCTACAACAAAATTGCTGCCACCGATATATAAAATGCATCCGGGAGTGCGTCTTGCTTCGTCCAGGGCGGCCCGGACGCCGGCTTGCACGTCGCCGCAGACGGTGCGGGAAAAGCCTTCCAGGCGCGCTGCGAGGGCATCTGCGGGCAGGGCCCGGTCGCCCTTCGGCGCCACCAGGAAATAGTGCGCCTGCGGCGGCATCAGGGGACGGATGCCGTCCAGGTCCTTGTCGGCCATGATGCCGAAGACGATCAGCAGCGGCCGGCCGCTCTCGCGCAGGCGGCGGAAGTTGATCGCCAGGGCGGGCGGGTTGTGCCCGATGTCGCAGATGACCTCCGGCTCCGCGCACAGGCGCTCCCAGCGGCCGCGCAGGCCGGTGCGGGCGGCGGTGGCGGCGAGTGCCTGCCGGTCGGGCTCGACCCCAAGCAGTTCCAGGGCGGCCAGGGCGGTGCGAAGGTTCTGCGGCTGGCAAGGCCCCGTCAGGTCGGTGTCGAAGCGTTCCACGTCGAAGTCTTCCGCAAAGAAGAGCGGGCAGGGGACCACGCTGGCCCGCGCCTCGAAGACGGGGGCCGTCTCCTCGTCCCGCTCCCCGCAGAGCGCGGGCACGCCGGGCTTGAAGATGCCGGCTTTCTCGGCGGCGATGGCGCCGCGCGTGCCGCCCAGCAGGGCGCAGTGGTCCAGACCGATGCTGGTGACGACGGCGAGTTCGGGCGTGAGGATGTTGGTGCTGTCCAGACGGCCGCCCAGACCCACCTCGATCACGGCGATGTCCACCTGCTGCCGGGCGAACCACCAGAAGGCCAGCCCGGTCGTGATCTCGAAGAAGGACAACCCCTCGAAATCGTGCTGCGTGAGGAAATCGAAGACCTCCTCGCGGGGAATCATCGACCAGCCCTCCGGCTCCACGAGCTTGATCCGCTCGCGGAAATCCACCAGGTGCGGCGAAGTGTAGAGCCCCACGCGCAGGCCGGCGGCGGACAGGGCCGCCGCAAGCATCGAGCACACGGAACCCTTGCCGTTGGTCCCGGCCACGTGGACGGATCTGAACTGCCGCGAGGGATGCCCCAGGGCTGCGTCCAGCTGCTCCATTCCGGCCAGTCCGGGCTTGTAGGCACCGGGGGTGAACCCGGTGTTCTGCACGCTGGGATGCCGGGCGTATAAATCCGCCAGGAGCCGGTTGTAAAGGTCTTCTGTATAAATCATAGTTGCAACTGATTTCAAATTTAGTTAAATTTACACGATTTTACCACGCAATGGCAGAAAAAACGTCAGCATTGCACGCGATCTACGTCATCGACGGAGTGCAGGAGGAATACACGCCTGCGCAGCTGCTCGATGCCGTGACGGAGCCCGAAGGGCGGCATCCCCTGGCCGCTCCGGCGGAGGCGCGTGCGGTGGACGAGACGCTGGATCCGGTGTGCCGGGTTCCGGCGTTGGATTCCGAGTGCATCGACGCCTACCTGGAGGCCGTTTGTGCTGCGCAGAAGCAGGTTCCGGCCTCGGCGGCTGACGCCTATACGCGGGTCCGCGTGGCCGCGGCGCTCATCGACACGCTGTGGCGCACCGGCCGGTTCCGCCTGGGCGACCTGCGGCTGGACGCCTCCTGGCGCTGGAACGAGGCGCCCGTCGGCGCGCGTGCGGCCTTCTACGATTCCGTCCGCGCCGCGGCGGATTACGTCGACGCCCTGGGCGTGAAATTCAGCGGCTACCGCTACACCCGGACGACGGGTCCGTCGGAACTGGTTCTCCGCACCCGCATCGCCCGCGACGCGGACGAAGAAGATTATACCTTCGTCAGCGAGCCGTTCCGCTCGGAGCATCCCGCGCTGGGCACGCGCCGCTCCTGCCCGGCTACGCTGGCGCCCGATCCCCAGAGCTGGGTGATCTATATCCCGTTCGACACATCCGAGTTCCGCCTGGGCGGCTCGCTCTTCGCGCAGATTCTCGACGTGGGCGGAGGCTCCTGCCCGCAGATCACCGACGCCGACTATTTCCTGGACTGCCACGAGGTGGTGCGGGAACTGGTCGAGGACGGCATCCTGCTGTCCGGCGCCACGGTGGGCGAAGGCGGCCTGCTCCGGACGGTCCGGCAGATGGCGGGCGGACAGGACCTGACCGTGGACGTGTCCGACGTGATGCGCGCCTACCAGGAGCAGGACGTGCTGCGCGTCCTCTTCGCCGAGGTGCCGGGCGTCGTGATCCAGATCCAGGACGCCGACTTCGACTACCTGGACGCAGAGCTGCTGCTGCAGGACGTCGCCTTTTTCCCGCTGGGCCATCCGGTCCCCGGGACGGGCGCCATCCGGGTGAAGGCTTCGGCCAAATCCGGCATACAGACTATTTTGGAATCCCTGATGCAGAATGCGGAAGGGGAGGACTGAACCACATAGTTTTTTATGGGAAAACCTAAAATCTTCGTGCTCGACACCAACGTGATCCTGCACGACCACAAAGCCATCCGGAAATTCCGGGACAACGATCTCGTGATTCCGGTCGCCGTAATCGAAGAGGTCGACAAATTCAAGAAAGGCACCGACGCGCTCTCTTACCATGCGCGCGGCTTCATGCGTGACCTCGACCGCATCACCAACGGCAAATTCTTCGGCGAAGAGGGCCTGCCCATCGGCAAGGACCTCGGACGGATCAAGGTGGAGCCCAACCACCCCTTCGAGGGCGAGTATGCGGGCTTCTTCACCGACGACATCCCCGACCACCGCATCCTGGGCACGGCCATGTGGGTGCGGGACCACCATCCCGGCACCTTCGTGGCGCTGGTGACCAAGGATATCAATCTCCGGATGAAGGCCAAGGCCATCGGAATGGCCGTCCAGGACTACCTGACCGACAAGGTCCAGGACGACCATGTCGAGGAGGCCCAGCGCGAAATCCGGACCATGGAAGCGGCCTCGGACGTGCTTCAGGAGCTCTCCTATGGCCCTGATACCTCCGTCGATTGGCAGCGCGTCGTGAAAACCCGGCCGTACCCCAACCAGATGTTCAAATTATGCTGGGCCGGCGACCGGGAGGAAATCGTCTGCGCGCGCTACGACGCGCACCGCGAACGCATCGTCCTGGTCAAGAACCGCGAGGCCTACGGCATCCGCCCCCGCAACGACGAGCAGAAATTCGCGCTCGACGCGCTGACGAACCCGAACGTGGAGCTCGTCTCCCTGACGGGCGGCGCCGGCACGGGCAAGACCCTGCTCGCCCTGGCGGCCGCGCTGGCGCAGGAGAAGGACTATGAGCAGATCTTCCTGTCCCGGCCGACGGTGATCCTGGGCAACCAGGACCTGGGTTTCCTGCCCGGCGACCAGAAGCAGAAGATGAGCCCCTTCCTGCAGCCGCTGTTCGACAACCTGAACGTGATCAAGGGCCAGTTCCGCCCGACGTCCAAGGAGGCGCAGCGCATCGATGCCATGCTCACGCAGGAGAAACTGATCATCGAGCCGCTGGCCTACATTCGCGGCCGCAGCCTCGGCCGCTGCTTCTTCATCATCGACGAGGCGCAGAACCTCACGCCGCACGAGATGAAGACCATCATCACCCGGGCGGGCGAGGGGACCAAGATGGTCTTCACCGGCGACATCTTCCAGATCGACCAGCCCTACCTCGACCAGTGGTCCAACGGCCTGACCCATCTGGGCGAGAAAATGCACGGCCAGCAGTTGTTCCAGCACGTCTTCCTGCGCAAGGGCGAGCGGAGCGAATTGTCTGAATTGGCTGCAAAGTTGTTATAATGAGAAATAAATCGTAAATTCGCGGCCTGAATTTATAAAGAAGTAAAACTAAACCATATCCTATGTTCGAAATCAAGAAACGTGTCTATCGCTTTGGCGGCAAGACGGCCGAAGGCGACGGATCCATGCGTGAGCTCCTGGGTGGTAAGGGAGCCAACCTGGCCGAGATGAGCAAGCTCGGCATGCCGGTGCCCGCCGGCTTCACCATTACGACTGAATGCTGCGCTGAGTACTACCGGCTCGGCGGCGGCTATACCGAAGACCTCAAGATGGAGGTCCGCGGCGCCCTGAACGCCACGGAAGCTCTTATGGGCAAGAAATTCGGCGATCCCAACGACCCGCTCCTCGTGAGCTGCCGCTCCGGCGCACGCAGCTCCATGCCGGGTATGATGGATACCATCCTCAATATCGGTCTGTGCTCCGCGACGATCCCGGGCATGATCAAGAAGACCAACAACCCGCGCTTCGTCTATGACGCTTACCGTCGTCTCATCATGATGTATTCCGACGTCGTGATGGAGAAGGCCGAAGGCATCGAGCCGGAGGACGGCAAGGCCATCCGCCAGCAGCTCGACAAGATGATGGAAGAACTCAAGGAATCGCGGGGATACAAATCCGACACCGAAATCACCGCCGAGGAACTCAAGGACCTGGCGGAGCGCTTCAAAGTGCGCATCAAAGAGGTGCTCGGCGTCGAGTTCCCCGAC
>JAGCYX010000039.1 GCA_017960585.1 Bacteroidales bacterium | reverse complement strand
TCGCCGAAGGGCGTTATCCCTCCCTGACGGGCACCAACGTGGCGCGCGACTTCGTGGAGCTGCCCTCGCAGCTGATGGAGAACTGGGGATTCGAACCCGCCTGGCTGCATACCTTTGCGCGGCATTGGAAGACGGGCGAGGCCATCCCGGACGCGCTCGTGGAGCGGCTGGTGGCCGCCCGCAACTACCACGCGGCCTACTTCCAGGTGCGTCAGCTGCGTTTCGGGCTGCTGGACCTGGCGTGGCATACGCAGCGGACCCTTCGACAGGCTCAGGGACCGGATGTCTTGAAGGTGGAGCAGGAAGCGCTGGCGGAGTGCGCTGTGCTGCCCGACATCCCGGGGAGCTGCATCTCCACCGCCTTCCACCACATCTTCGACGGCGGGTACTCCGCCGGATACTATTCGTACAAATGGGCGGAGGCCCTCGAGGCAGACGCCTTCTCGCTCTTCCGGGAGCGGGGCATCTTCGACCCGGCGACGGCCGCTTCCTTCCGCGAGAACATCCTCTCGAAGGGCGGCAGCGAAGACGAAGCCCTGCTGTACCGCCGCTTCCGCGGCCACGACCCTGACCCGCAGGCACTGCTCAAGAAACTGGAAATCATTTAGATATCATGAAACCTATCATCACCCACTTCACCGACAACGACCTCTACACCTTCACCTGCCAGTACTACATCCTGGAAACCTATCCGCGTGCGGAAGTCGAGTATACCTTCTTCGACCGCAACCACCAGGTCTATCCGCAAGGTTTCGACAAACTGCTCCGCGAGCAGCTCGACCATATGGCGGAGGTCACCATCACCGACGAGGAAATCGAGTACATGAAGACCCGCTGCGTCTTCCTGCCGCTGTGGTATTTCACCTACCTGCGCGGCTACCGTTTCCGTCCGGGCGAAGTCACGGTCAAGCAGGACGCCGAAGGCCATCTGGAGATCAGCGTCCGCGGCAAATGGTTCTCCACCATCATGTGGGAGATGCCCATCCTCTCATGTATCAGCGAGTTGATGCACGAGCTGCGGGGCGACTTCGAGCGCTACGACGCCGCCCACGAGGAGGCGAAAGCGCGTGCGAAGACCGAGCGCATCTTCGGCAGCGGCCTGGTGCTCGGCGACATGGGCACGCGCCGCCGATTCAGCTTCGCGCACCACGACATGGTGGTGCGGGTGATGAAGGAAGTCTATGACTCCCGTTCCGACTGGCCGGGCAAGTTCACCGGCTCGTCCAACGTCTGGCTGGCGATGAAGTACAACTGCGTGCCGCTGGGTACGATGTCCCACCAGCTCATCTCCTTCGAGGAGAACGTGAGCGGCGTGTTCGAGTGCAACTTCAACGTGATGAAGAAGTTCAGCGACGTCTACGACGGCGACAACGGTATCTACCTCTACGACTGCTTCGGCGACGAGGTCTTCTTCTCCAACCTCTCCAAGCGTATGGCCATGATGTACAAGGGTCTGCGCGTGGACAGCGGCGACGAGTTCGAGCAGACGGAGAAGATCATCGCGAAGTACAAGTCGCTGGGCATCGACCCCGCCACCAAGCAGGTCTGCTTCAGCAACGGCCTGGACATCGACAAGGCCATCGAGATCCACAAATACGTGAACGGCCGCGTGCAGGACTCCTACGGCGTGGGCACGCACCTGACCTGCGACGTCACGGGCGCCGATCCGATGAACATCGTGGTCAAGCTCACCCGCGGCCGCATCACCGAACTCCGCGAGTGGCACGACTGCGTCAAGCTCTCCTGCAACCTCGGCAAGACCCTCGGCAATCCCGAAAAGTGCGCCTACCTCGCTTCGCTGCTGGGGCAGAAAACGAAGTAGGGGAGAAGCGCCTTTTTCTTTGTTTTGTCTCTGAAAATGACTAAATTTGCGCCGCTTTTTGAGAGACAAGTAAAATTAGTATCAAATATTTATGTCCAACAGCAAGTTTAACGTCAAGTATTGTGTCCTTCTGCCCATCGTGCTGATTGCCACAATCCTTCTGTGGGCCCTCCCGGTCGGCGCTTTCGGAATCGCTGACCTGACCGTCGTCCAGCAGCGCGTGATCGCGCTCTTCGTCTTCGCCGCCCTGATGTGGATCTTCGAAATCATTCCGAACTGGACCACCTCTTTGCTGGTCATCGTCATCGCCCTGCTGACCGTTTCCAACAAGGGTATCGGCTTCTTCTGCGATCCGCAGTACGGCACCCTCGTGGACTACAAGAGCCTGATGGCCGCCTTCGCCGACCCTGTGGTCATGCTCTTCCTCGGCGGTTTCGTGCTCGCCATCATGGCTGAGAAATATGGCCTGGACGTCACCCTGGCCCGCTTCCTGCTGAAGCCGTTCGGCACCAACCCCAAGATGGTCCTGCTGGGCTTCCTGGTGGTGATCGCCGTGTTCTCGATGTTCATGTCCAACACCGCCACCGCCGCGATGATGCTCGCCTTCCTCGCCCCGGTGCTGGCCGCCCTGCCGTCCGACGACAAGGGTAAGATCGGCCTGGCGCTGTCCATCCCCGTCGCTGCCAACCTCGGCGGTATCGGCACCCCGATCGGCACCCCGCCGAACGCCACCGCCGTCAAGTTCCTTGCCGAAGCCGGCCAGGAAGTGACCTTCGGTGAGTGGGCCCTGCGCATGATCCCGTTCGTGATCATCATGCTCCTCGTGGCGTGGGTTCTGCTGCAGATTTTCTTCCCGTTCAAGGCCAAGGAGATCAAGCTCGCCATCCCTGAGAATACCCGTAAGAAAGACTGGAAGACCACCGTGGTGTGGATCACCTTCGTCGGTACGATCCTCCTCTGGGCCACCGAGCAGTGGACCAAGATCAACTCCAACGTCGTGGCCCTGATTCCGCTCGGCGTCCTGACCGCCACCGGCATCTTCACCAAGGAAGACATCAAGGAAATCAACTGGAGCGTCCTCTGGTTGGTCGCGGGTGGTTTCGCTCTCGGTACCTGCCTGCAGGGCACCGGCCTTGCGAAGGTGCTCATCAACGCCATCCCGTTCGGCACGATGTCCGTCGTGCTGGTGCTCGTGGTCGCCGGCCTGGTCTGCTACTTCCTGTCCAACTTCATCTCCAACTCCGCCACGGCGGCCCTGCTGATCCCGATCCTGATCGTGGTGGCCGAGGGCATGGCCGATCCGGCCGCCGCCAACAACGCCCAGTTCATGGCGCTCGGCGGCACCCAGGCCATGATCTCCTTCATCGCCGTGTGCGCCTCCATCGCCATGCTCTTCCCGATCTCCACGCCGCCGAACGCCATCGCTGCGTCCACCGGCCTGGTGGAGACCAAGGACATGACCCGCGTGGGCATCATCATCGGAGCCATCGGTTTCGTTCTCGGTTACTTCTGGCTCACCAGGATCTTCCCCTTCGCGTAATCGTAAATCCCTTATCTGGTGGCTCCCTGTGCGGGACCACCAGATTTTAATTCTACCAATATGACCAAGAAAATCTTTGCTGCCGCCCTGCTGGCAACGACCCTGCTGGGCAGCGCGAGCGCCCAGGACAACAATACCGTCCAGTTCAAGCCTTACGGCTTCATCCGCAACTATGCCGTGATGGACACCCGCGAGAGCGTCTATGGCACGGAGGACTTCTTCTTCTATGTCCCGAAGGACACGAAGATGGTGAACGGAGACGACCTCAATGCGCAGAACACCTTCGCCTTCGCCGCCCTCACTTCCCGTCTCGGCCTGGACGTGACGGGCTACCAGATCAACGGCTGGAAGGTCGCTGCCAAGCTGGAAGGCGACTTCTACGCCGGCGTGTCCGGCGTCACCGGCACGGCCCTCTTCCGCCTGCGCCAGGCGTACGTGACCCTCGCGAAGGGCAGTTTCAGCGCCAAGGTCGGCCAGGCCTGGCACCCGATGGCCGCCGACATGCCGCACGTGTTCTCGCTGAACACGGGCGCTCCGTTCGGCCCGTTCTGCCGCACCCCGGAAGTGGTGCTGGACGGCAAGCTGTCCGACAGCGTGACCCTGACCGCCGCCGCGCTCTGGCAGATGCAGTACACCTCCGCCGGTCCGGAAGGCGCTTCCGCCAACTACATCAAGTACGGCGGCATCCCCGAGCTCTACCTCGGCCTGAGCTACAAGGCGAATGGCTTCACCGGCCGCGTGGGTGTGGACATGCTCTCCATCCGGCCGCGCCACCTCGACGCCACCGGCACCAAGAAGGTAAATGACCGCATCACCACCTTCAGCCCGTTCCTCTACCTCGAATACACCAAGGACCTGTTCTCCATCAAGGCCAAGACCATCTTCGCCCAGGCGGGTGAACACATGAACCTGAACGGCGGTTACGGCGTCAGCGCCGTCAACGCCGACGGCAGCTGGGAGTACACCCCGACCCGCAACTCCTCCAGCTGGATCAGCATGAGCTACGGCAAGAAGTTCCAGGCCGTCCTGTTCGCCGGCTACGTGAAGAACTTCGGCACCGCGAAGGAACTGGTCGGCGACCTGTACTTCAGCAAGAACAGTTTCTCCAACATGACGCAGATGTTCCGCGTCACGCCGGAACTGGTCTACAACCTCGGCAAGGTCGCGTTCGGTCTGGAGTATGAGCTCACCGGCATCCAGTACGGCAGTTTCGTGGAGGCTGACAGATACGGTGTCCGTCAAGGCAACTACGGCCTGGCTACGGGCGATCTGCACTGGGTGGTCAACAACCGCCTCCAGCTGATGCTCAAATACACCTTCTAGACCCTTCTGTATGGCACTTCTGCTGTTCTTCCTGCTGGGCGCGATGGCCATCTCGTTCCTCTGTTCAATCCTGGAGGCGACGCTGATGTCCACCCCGATCTCCTACATCACGATGCGGGAGGAGGAGGGCTACAAGCCCGCCGTCCGGTTCAAGGAGTACAAGCAGGATTCCTCCCGGCCGATCGCCGCGATTCTGTCGCTCAACACGATAGCGAACACGATCGGCGCGGCCGGGGTGGGCCATCAGGCCACCGTGGTGTTCGGCTCGGGCTGGTTCGGCCTGGTCAGCGCCGTGATGACCATCCTCATCCTCGTCTTCTCGGAAATCATCCCCAAGACCATCGGCACCACGCGCTGGAAATCCCTGATGGGCTTCGCCACGGTGATGATCCGGGCGCTGATCTTCATCATGTACCCGCTGGTGCTGCTCATCGAACTGCTCACGCGCCTCATCACGCCCAAGGACGTGGAGGAGCCCGCCGTGTCGCGCGACGAAGTGAGCGCGATGGCCAACGTGGCGGAGGAGGAGGGCGACCTCGAAGAGGACGAGAACACCATCATCCAGAACCTCATCAGCATGGATGAGGTCAAGGCTTTCGATGTCATGACGCCGCGCGTGGTCTGCGAGATCGCGCCCGAGTCGATGACGCTCAAGGCCTTCTACAAGAACAAGCGTTACCGTCACCACAGCCGCATTCCGGTCTATGCCGACAACGACGAGTACATCACGGGTTACATCCTGCGGATGGAGGCGCTCCAGCTGATGGCCGAGGACAAGTTCGACCTCACGCTCGGCGACATCCGCCGCGACGTGGCGAACTTCGACGAGGACACGCCGCTCGACCAGATCTGGGACGAGATGCTCAGCAAGGACGAGCAGATCGCCATCATCATCAATGAATACGGCAGTTTCCAGGGCATTCTGACCCTCGAAGACGTCATCGAGACGCTGCTGGGCAGCGAAATCGTGGACGAGAACGACACCGTCCGCGACATGCAGCAGCTGGCCCGCGACAAGTGGAAGAAGGTTATGGTCAAACGGCCGGTTAAGAATGAACGGTAGCAAGTTCGCCGGTCACCTGGCCGCCGCCGGGGCCTACTTCATTTTCGGCTTCAATATCATCTTCAACAAGGACATCGCCAATTCGGGCGCGGTGTCGCCGCTGGTATTGTTCGTCCTGCGCGCCGCCGGCGCCACGCTGCTGTTCTGGGTGTTGTCCTTGTTCCTCCCGAAAGAGAATGTCCCAGCCCGGGACGTGTTGAAAATGGCGCTGGCGGGCTTCCTGGGGCTGTTCATTCCGCAGCTGAGTTTCCTGTTCGCCATCGAGCGTGCCACCCCGTTGGATACGGCGGTGCTGGGCTCGCTGTGCCCGATCTACACGATGTGCTTCGCCTTCCTGTTCCTGCGGGAGCCGATCACCTTCAAGAAGGCGGGCGGCGTGGCGATGAGTCTCGGCGGTGCGTTGCTGCTGATCTACAATTCCACGCACGCCGTGGGCACGGTGGCGCGGACGGAGCCGCTCGGGGTGATCCTGCTGCTGGTGAACGGGCTGAGTTTCGCGGGTTATCTGGGGGCCTTCCGGCCGCTGATTTCGCGCTATAACGTCGTGACGCTGATGAAGTGGATGTTCCTCTTCGCGCTGCTGCTCTCGCTGCCGTTCGCCTGGGGCGGGCTGCTGCGGACGGACTATGCCGCCATCTCGCCGAGAGTGGGGTGGGAGATTGCGTACGTCGTTCTGTTTGCCACGTTCGTGGCGTATTTCCTGATTCCGATCGGGCAGAAGCATCTGCGCCCGACGCTGGTCAGCATGTATTCTTATCTGCAGCCGATGATCGCGGCGGGGGTGAGCATCGCCGTCGGGATGGATGTCTTCACCTGGCAGAAAGCCCTCGCCGCACTTCTGGTCTTCGGCGGCGTCTGGCTGGTTAGCCGGTCGAAAGCCGCACAATCCTAATACGCCGGCGGTATTAGCCCCGCCCTCCGCAACGCCAACGCGCACCGCCGGCTACCGAATCATTTTTTTAACTATATTTGTCCTATATGGACAATCTGGTTGAAAGAGCCCGCGCGGTGGCGCTGGAGGCGCTGAAGGACGAGACCCGCTTCGACGGGTCGCCGTTCATCACGCACCCGGACAACGTGGCGCGTATCGTGGAGGACGAAATCGGCCTTCCGGATGCGTGCGTGGCCGCCGTCTATCTGCACGAGGCCACCCGCACCCACAAGGACGTGGATATCAGCGCGTTCCCGCAGGACGTGCGGACGCTGGTGGACGGCCTCAACAAGATCTCGACCATCAAGCCCAAGGACACGCGCCTGGAGGCGGAGAACTACAAACGCCTGATCGTCCAGTACTCGACCGACCCGCGCGTGACCGTGCTCAAGATCGCCGACCGGCTGGAGGTGATGCGCGGCCTGCAGATGTTCCCCAAGACCTCCCGCGACCAGAAACTGCTGGAGACGCTGATGCTCTACATGCCGCTGGCGCACCAGCTGGGCCTCTACAACATCAACAACGAGCTGGGCAACATCTGGTTTCGCTACGCCGACCCCGAGCAGTACCGGGCCATCACCAACAAGCTGAAAGCCACGGAGAAAGACCGCGAGCAGATTACGGCCGAGTTCATCGAACCGCTGAAGCGCAAGCTCTCCGACGCCGGCATCGTCTACAAGCTGAAGATCCGCACCAAGAGCGCCTACTCCATCTACCGCAAGATGCAGGTGCAGAAGGTGCCTTTCGAGGGCGTGTACGACGTCTTCGCCATCCGCTTCATCATCGATTGCGAGGACGACCCCAAGCTGGAGAAGGACCTCTGCTGGAAGGTGTTCTCCTACGTGACCGAGGAATACGAATCTGATACCGCCCGCCTGCGCGACTGGCTGACCACGCCGCGCCCCAACGGCTACGAATCCCTCCATATCACCGTCAAGAACAGGCAGGGCCAGGCCCTCGAGGTGCAGATCCGCACGAAGCGGATGGACATCGAGGCCGAGAGCGGCAACGCCGCGCACTGGGCCTACAAGGGCATCCGCCACGAGGCCTCCATGGACCGCTGGCTGCAGTCAGTGCGCGAGACGCTGGAACATCCGTTCGAGGCCACGCCCGAAGAGATGCCGGCCCCGCCGGACAAGGAGATCTTCGTCTTCACGCCCACCGGCGAACTGCGCATCCTGCCCGCCGGCGCGTCCGTGCTGGACTTCGCGTTCAACATCCACTCCGGCCTGGGCTGCCGCTGCACCGGCGGCAAGGTGAACGGTAAGGCTGTCCCCATCCGCGAGAAGCTCAAGACGGGCGACGTGGTGGAGATCCTGACCCGCAAGGACCAGCGCCCGAACCGGGACTGGCTGGGCTGGGTGATCTCGTCCAAGGCGCGCAACAAGATCAAGCAGGAACTGGACGCCGACGAGCGCAAGGCGGCCTCCGACGGCCGCGAGCTGCTGGAGCGGCGCCTGCGCAACTGGAAACTCGAGTTCCCGGACGAATGGATGATGGAGTTCATCAAGGCCCGCAAGTATCCTTCCGTCCTGCCGTTCATGGCGGCCATCGCGCGCGAGGAGGTGGACGTCAACGATATCAAGACCTTCATCCAGCAAAAGCTGACTGCGCAGCAGGAGCGTACCGTCCAGTCTGTGGCGGAAGTGGCGGAAACGCCGCCGCAGAAGGGCTATTCCGGCGTGACGTCCGACGACATCCTGGTTATCAACGCCAAGAATGTCAAGGGCCTGGAATACAAGATGTCCAAGTGCTGCAATCCGGTCTTCGGCGACGACGTGTTCGGCTTCGTGACGCGCACGGAGGGCATCAAGATCCACCGGATCTCCTGCCCGAACGCCGCCCAGCTCATCGAGCGTTTCCCGTACCGCATCCAGAAGGTGGTCTGGCAGGAGAAAGAGGGGACGGGCGACTTCCAGTGCACCCTCGCCGTCACGGCCGACCTGGACCATCCCGTGCTCAGCGCCATCATGGACATCATCGGCCAGTTCCGCGTGTCGATGCGCGCCTTCAACGTCCGGGAGAACCTGCGCTCCGACACCTACGAAATCACCATCCGCCTGCTGGTGCCGTCCAGCGCCGAACTTGACAAGGTCATCTCGCAGGTCAGCGCCCTGAGGCAGGTGATCAAAATCAAACGCATCTGATGCAGAACCAGGAAGATACCAAGGATCTGGACCGCTTCGAGCAGCTGCTCGAGGACGGGCTGGTCAAGATCTGCAGCGGCGCGGGCCTGCTGCCCGCCGAACTCGTCCGCTGCCCGGACATCGACGGCCTCTGGGACGTCTATATCAAGGATTACATCGCCGACGCGGTGGTCAACTTCAACGAATATCCCGAAGCCGCCCTCGGCTGGGCGGGTTTCCTCGGGCTGGGCGTCGCCTGGGCCTGGGACAGCGACTGGCAGCGCTACAAGGACCAGCCCTACCGCCGCTGGTACGGCGCCCGCGGCTGGGACGACATGGACGAGCACATCCTGCGCGACGTCCTGGGCCTGCCGCTCGACAGCCACGATGCCAGGAAGATCTCCGACACTCTGCAGAGCTGCGCCCTCGCCGTCCTCGGCCTGCTCCAGCACGAAGGCGTCGAGACCCAGACCGCTCGCGGCTTCTACCTCCTCGCCCGCGCCTACACGGTCCTCTACCGCGTCGGCGCCGCCATCGAACTTCACCGCCTGGGGTACAAGAAAGTACTCGTCGGCTAACCGCCGCCCGCGGGACTGAGACCGCCGGGCAGATGCGGTTGCAAAAATAACGCAAAAGCGTTATTTTTGTAAGATTTATCAAGGGCCATGAAGTTCCAGCTTGAATCCGAATACAAACCTGCCGGCGACCAGCCGGAGGCCATCGCCCAGCTCTGCTCCGCGCTCAACGCGGGCGTGGGCGACGTGACGCTCCTTGGCGTCACCGGTTCGGGCAAAACCTTCACGATGGCCGGCGTCATCGAGCGCCTGCAGCGACCGGCCCTGATCCTCAGCCACAACAAGACCCTCGCCGCCCAGCTCTACGGCGAATTCAAGTCCTTCTTCCCCCACAACGCCGTCGAATACTTCGTCTCCTACTACGACTACTACCAGCCGGAGGCCTACATCCCCACGACCGACACCTACATCGAGAAGGACCTCAGCATCAACGACCAGATCGAAAAACTGCGCCTCAGCGCCGCCAGCGCCCTGCTGAGCGGGCGGCGCGACGTGATCGTGGTCAGCTCCGTCTCCTGCCTCTACGGCATCGGCAACCCCGACGACTTCCACGCCCAGACCGTCCCGGTCCGGCGGGGGGAGACCCGCAGCCTCACCGGCCTGCTCTACCGCCTGGTGGACGCCCTCTACAACCGCACGGAGGTGGAGTTCAAGCGTGGCACCTTCCGCGTGCGGGGCGACACCGTGGACGTGTACCTCGCCGGTTCGGACGACGCCGTACGCATCGAATTCTTCGGCGACGAGATCGACGGCCTGTCCCTGATCGACCCCGTGACCGGGGCGAAGCGCGAGGACATCGACGAGATCAACATCTACCCGGCGGGCAACTTCGTGACCACCAAGGAGCGGAGCGCCGCAGCCGTGTCCCACATCCAGGACGACCTCACGGCCCAGATGGAGTACTTCGAGAGCGTGGACAAGGGCCTGGAGGCCAAGCGTCTCAAGCAGCGCGTGGAGTACGACCTGGAGATGATCAAGGAGATGGGCTACTGCCCGGGCATCGAGAACTACTCCCGCTACTTCGACGGCCGCAAGGAGGGGCAGCGCCCCTTCTGCCTGATCGACTATTTCCCGAAGGACTTCATCACCTTCGTGGACGAGAGCCACGTCACGCTGCCGCAGGTGCACGCGATGTACGGCGGCGACCACAGCCGCAAGAGCGTGCTGATCGAATACGGCTTCCGCCTGCCCGCGGCGGCCGACAACCGTCCCCTCAAGTTCGAGGAATTCGAGGCCCTGACGGGCCAGAAGGTCTATGTGAGCGCCACTCCGGCCGACTACGAGCTGGAGAAGTCCGAGGGCCTGGTGGTGGAGCAGGTGGTCCGGCCGACCGGCCTGCTGGACCCGCCCATCGAGGTGCGGCCCACCAAGAACCAGGTGGACGACCTCGTGGAGGAGATCCGCAAACGTTCCGAGGCCGACGAGCGCACGCTCGTGACCACGCTGACCAAGCGCATGGCCGAGGAGTTGGACGAGTACCTGCGCCGCATCGGCGTGCGCGTCCGCTACATCCACTCCGACGTGGACACCACCGAACGCGTGGAGATCATCGAAGACTTCAAGAACGGCCTCTTCGACGTGCTCGTGGGCGTGAACCTGCTGCGCGAGGGCCTGGACATCCCGACCGTCTCGCTGGTCGCGATCCTGGATGCCGACAAGGAAGGCTTCCTGCGCACCGCCCGCGCCCTGACGCAGACCGCGGGCCGCGCGGCGCGCAACGTCAACGGCCTCGTAATCATGTACGCCGACTCCGTGACCCCGTCGATGGAGCAGACCATCCGGGAGACCGAACGCCGGCGCCGCAAGCAGATCGAATACAACAAGCTGCACCATATCACCCCGAAGCAGATCGAGGTGAAGCAGAACGCCCTGGCGGGCGAGCTGACCTCGCGGGGCGGCAAGCCCATCGCGCGCGGTCTCGCCAACGGCACGACCGGCCGCGTGAGTGCGCCGAACTCCTACGACGACCCGACCTACATCCCGAATCCTTCCGACCTGGGACGCGGCGTGGTCAGCGTGGGCTTCGGCCACGACTCCAAGCGCGAGGCGGGCGCGGCCTACCGCGACGGTTACGTCACGGCCGACCTCGCCGCCGTGCTGCAGGATCCCGTGATCCGCTCGATGTCCCGGGAGCAGATAGAAAAGATGATCGAAGAGGACCGCCGCCGGATGAAGAAATCCGCCGCCGACCTCGATTTTGCGCAGGCCGCCCACTACCGCGACGAGATGTGGGCCCTGCAGGAATACCTCAAAGTTTGGAAAGAGAAATGAAAAGATCCCGCATAGTCCTGTTTCTGTTCGGTGTGATCGCCGCCCTGGCGATCCTCTGTGCCGTGTTCCCCGAAGAGGGGGTGCTCGGGCTGCGTTTCCCGCAGCTCGGCGAAATCCTTTCGGCCGCCGAGCCGGGGGACGCGGGCCCGAGTCCCGAGGAGCTGATGGAGCAGCGCCGGCAGGCGGTGCTCGCGGCGCAAGGCAACGAATACCAGACCTTCTTCCGCGAGGATCCGGCCCGCTTCTACCTGCCGGGCGGGGACGTCCGCTTCTTCGACGAGCTGTTCGCGGCCTTCGACCGGGCGGAGACCGAGCCGCTGCGCATCGTGCACTACGGTGACTCGCAGATCGAGGAGGACCGCATCACGGGCACCATCCGCGAGCGGCTGCAGGAGCGCTTCGGCGGCAACGGCCCGGGTATGATGCCGGCGCGCAAGCACGCCACGCCGCGCGTGGGCGGCGGCAGCACGGCGGAATTGCGGCGCTATTTCAACTACGGCGACGCTTCGCACCGGGCGGGCATCCGCCAGTACGGCCCCTACGCCGACTTCACGCGCCTGGACACCGTGGCGACGTTTTCCTTCTATCCCGTCTCCCGCAAGGACAAGAGGCAGAGCACCTTCGAGCGGATGACGCTCGTGGCGGGCAACGTGCGGAGCACGCTCAGCGTGACCAGCAAGGGCGACAAGCGCACGGTCGAGCCCGGCAGCGGCGCGCTCGCGTTCATCCGCTACGAGCTGCCGGACAGCTCCACGCGCGCCTCGCTGACCGCTTCCGGCTACGCCGACCTCTACGGCATCCTGCTGGACAGCAAGACGGGCGTCCGGATGGACAACATCGCCATGCGCGGAAGCTCCGGCGCCATCTTCACGACGATGGATCCCGAGCAGCTGCGCTCCTTCTACAAGGAGGAGAACGTGCGCTTGATCCTGCTCCAGTACGGCGGCAACAGCGTGCCGTACCTCAAGACGGACAAGGCCATCTCCACCTACCAGGAGTCCATCCGCAAGCAGATCAAATTCCTGCAGGGCGTGGCGCCGAAGGCGAAGATCGTCTTCGTGGGCCCCTCGGACATGGCCACGGTGGTGAACGGCAAGCGCCAGACCTATCCCAAGCTTCCGGAGATCGTGGATTCGCTGCGGCTGGCCGCCACGGAGAGCGGCGCCGCCTACTGGGACATCTACGGCGTGATGGGCGGAGAGAATTCGATGATCCAGTGGGTGAAGGCCCGTCCGGCGCTGGCCGGCTCGGACTACGTCCACTTCACGCTGGCCGGTTCGCAGAAGGTCGGAGACGTCTTCTGCGACGCCCTGCTGCTGTACTATGAATATTACAAATGGCGTAAGAAGAATGGACGCTAAAAAGTTCATATTCTTTTTAATGCTGTTCCTGGGCGGCGCCGCGGCGGCCCAGGAGCTCCCGGACTGCGTCCACCCGGAAGCCTCCGTCTTCCAGTTCCCGGGCTCCCGCGAAGCTCAGGACCGCTTCTACGCCAAGCTGGACAGCCTCGTGGCCACGGGGCGGGGGAACGTCAACGTCTGGCACGTCGGGGGCTCCCACGTGCAGGCCGCCTTCTTCCCCAACCGCATCATGAACAACCTCGACTCGCTGACCGTGCGCGGCGACCGCGGCTTCCTCTTCCCGCTGAAACTCGCGGAGACCAACTACGACAAGACCTACCGCATCACGGCCACGGGGGAGTGGGTGGCCCCGATCCTCACGAAGGCCAGCGGCGAACGCCGCCCGCGCTACGGCGTCACGGGCTACGGCGCGCGCACCTCGAGCGCCGACGCCTCGGTATCCTTCCGGCTGAACGTGGACGGATCCGACCGCTGGAACTGCCAGAGCCTGCGGGTGCTGGGCTACGGGTCCTCGGAGCGGGCCTATCCCTATATCATCTGCCTCGCGGACACGCTGCGTTTCGATTATGAACCCGAAACGGCCAGCTATCTCTTCGACCTGCCGGCCCCGACCGATACCGTGCACGTGGAGTTCCACATCCCGGAAGGGGAGGAGTTCACCCTCACGGGCCTGCAGCCGATCAGCTGGCGGCCCGGGGTCAATTATTTCGCCTCCGGCGTGAACGGGGCGGCGCTGCCGTCCTGGCTGGACCGCTGCGTGGACCTGGAGCGCGATATGCAGCTGGTGCATCCGGACCTGGCCATCCTGGCGGTGGGCATCAACGATTCCGCCGTCAGCGCGAAGGACTTCAAGCCCGAGAAATTCAAGGACAATTACCGGCGCCTGATGCGGATGGTCCTGCGGACCAATCCGGAGTGCGCCTTCATCTTCGTGACCAACAACGACAGCTACCGCTACGTGCGGCGCGGCATGAGCTACAACCAGAACACGGAAGCGGTGCGCAAGGCGATGATGGAGCTGGCAAAGGAGTTTGGCGCCGGAGTCTGGGACGTCTACGCCATCATGGGCGGGGCGCACTCGGTGGAGAAATGGCGCGACGCCGGGCTCGCGAAAGCGGACCGGCTGCATTTTACGGACGTAGGATACGAGCTGCTGGGCGACCTCTTCACGGAGGCGTTGGTGGCAGATAAAGAGGAGCATAGCAAGTAGAGATGGATCTCAGCGGTATATCGGCTTTCGCGCAGCGCCTGTTCGGCTTCGACCCGAACTCGCCGCTGCTGTTCACGCAGTTCTATTTCTGGGCGTTCTTCGCCCTGGTGTACGCGCTCTTCGCGCTCATCGGCAACCGCCGCCTGCTGCGCAACGCGTTCCTGTTCTTCGTCAGCCTGTTCTTCTACTACAAGACCAGCGGCCTGTCGGTGCTGATCCTGATCTTCGTGACCTGTTCGGACTTCACGATCGCCCGGCGCATCGCCGCGGCGACGCATCCCGGGCGGAAGAAGGCCTGGCTGGTGCTGAGCGTCTGCATCGACCTGCTGATCCTGTGCTACTTCAAGTATACGTACTTCTTCGCCGACTTCGTGCATTCGCTGACGGGGCTGGAGCTGAAGGTCGTGAACGTGTTCGGGATGCTGGGCAACGCCCTGGCGGGCGCGGAGCGCTTCAGCGTGGACAGCATCGTGCTGCCGGTGGGCATATCCTTCTTCACCTTCCAGGTCATCAGTTACACCGTGGATGTGTACCGCGGCAAGGTGAAGCCGGTGGACAACATCCTGGACTTCGGCTTCTACGTGAGCTTCTTCCCGCAACTGGTGGCGGGCCCGATCGTGCGGGCGAGCGAGTTCATCCCGCAGCTCTACAAGCCCTTCTTCCTGGGTCGCAAGCAGTTCGGCATCGCCGTGTTCTGGGTCCTGAACGGTCTGGCCAAGAAGCTGATCCTGAGCGACTACATCGCCGTGAACTTCATCGACCGCGTATTCGAGAATCCCCAGCTCTTCACGGGCTTCGAGAACCTGGCGGCGCTCTTCGGCTATTCCCTGCAGGTCTATGCCGATTTCTCCGGCTACACGGACATCGCCATCGGCGTGGCCATGATGATGGGCTTCTACCTGCCGCAGAACTTCAATTCGCCGTACAAGGCGTCCAACCCGCAGGACTTCTGGCGGCGCTGGCATATGTCGCTGAGCAACTGGCTGAAGAACTACCTCTACATCCCCCTGGGCGGCAACCGCAACGCCACCTTCGGGACCTATTTCTGGATCATCCTGTTCGCGGTCATCGCGGTGATCCTGTCCGGCAGCTGGGTGGTGTCGCTCATCTTCGTAGGCCTGGCGGCCGCGCTCTTCATCGTGGGGCATTTCCGGCCGGAGCGGCGCAAGAAGATCCTCGCGAACATCAACCGCTTCATCACGATGCTGCTGGGCGGTCTGTGGCACGGCGCTTCGTGGAACTTCATTATCTGGGGCGGCCTGAACGGCATCGGCCTGGTGGTGTACCAGTTCTGGAAGGAGATGGGCTGGGGGCAGCGTATCGGCCTGGTGACGGGCCTGACCGCGATGCTCGGCGTGCTGCATTTCACGGTCGGGGCGCCGGTCTGGAACCTGCTTTTCGTCTGGGCGCTCTTCGTGTGGGCCGGGACGCTGGTGCGCTTCATCTACCATTGCTGCGGCGGCAAGGGCTGCAAGCAGCTGGGCTATTTCTGGGGCGTGGCGCAGACCTTCACCTTCATCACCTTCACGCGCCTGTTCTTCCGCAGCGGCAGTAACCTCGACCCGGCCACGGCCAACGAAGTGGCCTGGCAGACGGCCCGGCGGATGGTGGAGCAGATCGGTTCCGCCTGGAACTGGGCGCTCATCCCGGAGATCTGCGCGACCTACTGGAAGGTTTTCGCGCTGGTCATCGCCGGTATGGTCATCCACTGGCTGCCGGTGCGCTGGAAGCGCTGGTACCGGCTCAACTTCGCCATGCTCCCGCTGCCGGTCATGGCACTCGCCGTCGTCTTCGTCGTCTTCGTCGTCTATCAGTTCATTACCGCCGACCTCCAGGCGTTCATTTATTTCCAGTTCTAATTCACGGGTTATCCCCTTTGGGGAAGGTCTATTTTATGGGCGATACCTTCCCCGGTAAAAGTGCCCCAGATAGACGCCAGGAACATAATCGGCGGGGAAGGTCTGACATCTAAAATGAGACCTTCCCCAAAACCGACGGGTCGATGGATGGGTTATTTGCTGATTTCCGTGAGGTCGTCGAGACTGACGATAAGGCCGTCGTAGGTCGGGTTGGCGGAGAATTCGGTGATTTCGAAGACCTTCCCCTCGGAAATCACATTCCCGTTGTTTTTAACAACAGCCCATTTATAGTAAGGCAGGCCGTTTTCTTTGTCAACATGCAAGATGCCTTTGCCCCAGACTTCCGCAACGGCGTTTTTCTCGTGGGTCTCCTTGGTGAGGACGTATGCCGGCCGGCCGAAAATGACCGTGTCCTTTGCTGTGACCCCTTCGTCGCCCTTCTTGTATTGCTTGCCGAAGACGGTCTCGCTCATCTGGCTCTTCAGGTATTGATAAATGGCGTCGTCCACGCTCGAGAAGCCGGATTTCTCACGCACCTTGGCGTACTGTTTCTTCTCGTTGCCCACCAGATACTCAGTGCGTGTGGAATCGGTGCAGACGAAGAGGGTCGTGGACTTGCTGCCCGGCTGCGTGCCGATGACGACATTTCCCTTGCGGGCGTAGGTTCTCGTCATGCCGGCGCCGCGGAGGACCACATTCACGATCCGGTGAATAACATTGTCTCCGCAGATGGCGACGACTTTCGTCGTGCCCAGCGCGATGCCCTTGATGATGACGGTGTTCCCTTTCTCCTCAAGTTCCACCACATCATCTTCGTTGCTGTCCAGAAAGTCGAATACGACTTCCGAACCGGCCGGGAAGCTGGTCTCCCAAGTGAAACTATTGCCCAGGATGATGTTTACTGGATCAAGTTCGATCTCCTTGGAATTCTACGCGGATGCACCTACGCATGCGAGCGCAATAGCAGCGAAAAGGAACAGGAATCTTTTCATTTCAATTATTGGATTGGTTATACAACTCACAAATATGCAAGTTATTACGATATAACCAACTTCCTCGTGCCACATAATTGTTTGGTTTTCGCAAAAATACGGACAAGAATGCGTATCTTTATCGGAAATTTGTGTTTAAGATGTTCATCGTATTGCTTGCTGCCGTGCTGCCGGCCATCGCCATCCTGTATTTCATTTACCGGAAGGACGATCTGCGTACGGAGCCGCCGAAACAGATTGTTTCAGCCTTCTTCCTGGGAATGCTTTCCGCCCTGGCGTCGATGCTCATCAGTACGCCGCTGAATTACCTCGGATTCTTTACCGAGGAGGCCTCGACGACGGGAGAGCACCTGGCGCATGCCTTCTTTGGAGCCGCCTTCCCGGAGGAACTTGCCAAGCTGGTGATTCTCTGGATGTTCCTGCGCAAGAACGCCTATTTCGACGAGTGGGTGGACGGCATCGTCTATGCCGCGTGCGTCGGTCTGGGATTCGCGGCGCTGGAAAACGTCTTCTATCTCTTCGAAGATTTGGACGAATGGGTCACGGTCGGCATCCTGCGGGCGTTCATGTCCATCCCGGCGCATTTCTTCTTCGCCGTCACGATGGGCTATTTCGTCTCGCGCGCCTGTTTCGGCGATTACGAGAAACATAGATGGAATTCCATACTGGCCCTGGTCTGCCCGATGATCCTGCATACGCTGTATGATTTCCCGCTCATGATGTCGGAAACCTCCGAGATCGCCGGCAGTCTGCTCTTCCTCTTCTTCGGCCTCTACATCTTCATGGCCGTGAAGAGCAAAAAATTCTATCTGGCCCACCACGCCGTGGACGCGGAGGCCATGGGGCAGAGTGAGGATTCAGATCAGGCTTAATATCCCGGGCCGCGCAGCCAGAGGGGCTTGTCGTATGCACCCTCGGCGGCATACGGAGCCCGCTCTTCCATCCACTCCGGATTGTCAACGACGCTTTCCGCCCGGTCGGTGTACAGCACGCCGTCCAGGTGGTCGGTTTCGTGCTGGAAGATGATGGCCGTGAAGCCGTGGACGGTATCCGTCACAGGCTGGAGGGTCTGCCAGTCCGTCCAGCGGACGACCACACCCTCGCTGCGCGGCACGACGCCCCGTTTCCCGGGAATGGACAGGCAGCCTTCCGGGCCGCGGACCGTGTCGCCCAGATGCTCCAGGATATAGAGGTTCGGATAGACTTCGAAGGGTTCGCCTTCCTTGTCGAAACGCTGCAATGCCACGATGCGGCGCAGGATTCCCACCTGCGGCGCCGCCAGGCCCACGCCGCCCTGCTGAGGCGACTGGACCGTGCAGAGCATCTTGCGCGAGAGCATCGCGTACAGGTCGCTCTGCAGTTCCTCATCGGTGAGGTCCTTGCTCACGGCCCGCAGCCCCAGGCTGTCTTCCATATCGCTGACCACGTTGACGTACATCACGCTGTCGGACATCGTGATCACGGTGCGCTCCCATACCTCGAAAGGCCCGGACAGTTTCCGCCCTCCGCCGCAGGACGCGAGGACATACAGAAGAAGGATGAAGAATAAATGCTTGGCTTTCATGGCTCCTGGTTTTTCGGGATAACTGCGCGCGGGGGAATTACCGCACCTTGCTGTCGCAATACCAGCACCTCGTGATGCCGTTTTCGGCGAGGCGGAAGCGGCGCTCGTGCTTTTCGTTGTTGCAGATGCACTTGGGGTTGGTGCAGTGCAGCGTGGGGTTGAGGATGGGGGCCTCGTGCTCCGGCATGGCGTGCGCGGGGTCGTTCTTCCATTCCATCAGGCTGATGATCAGCGCCATACGGACGAGTTTGCCGTTCTCCACCTGGCGGAAGTAAGCGGCGCGCGGGTCGTCGTCCACCTCGGTGAGAATCTCGTTCACGCGCGGCAGCGGGTGCAGCACGGCCATCTTCTGCTTGGCGAGCGCCATACGGCGGGCGTCCAGCACGAAGCTGTCCTTCACGCGGTCGAACTCGTCCTCGTCCAGGAAGCGCTCCTTCTGCACGCGTGTCATATAGAGCACGTCCAGCTCGGGGATGGCATCGTCGAGCGAGTCGGTCTCGCGGTAGGCCACGCCCATCTTGTCGCAGACGTCCTGCTTGATGTAGTCCGGCAGGCGCAGCTCGTCCGGGGCGATGAGCACGACCTTGATGCCCTGGTAGCGGGAAAGGGCCTTGATCAGGGAGTGGACCGTGCGGCCGAAGCGGAGGTCGCCGCAGAAGCCGATGGTGATGTTGTCGATGTGGCCCAGTTCACGCTTGATGGTCAGCAGGTCGGTGAGCGTCTGCGTCGGGTGGCTGTGCGAACCGTCGCCGGCGTTGATGATGGGCACGCGCGACACCTCGGAGGCCACCAGCGGGGCGCCCTCGATGGGGTGCCGCATCGCGATGATGTCGGCGAAGCAGCCCACCACGCGCACGGTATCCTGCACCGTCTCGCCCTTGCTCACGGAGGAATTCTGGGGATTGGAGAAGCCGAGGACGTTGCCGCCCAGCTCCATCATCGCGGCGGTGAAACTCAGTCGCGTGCGGGTGCTCGGCTCGTAGAAGAGCGTCGCGAGCTTCTTGTGGGCCATGCTGCCCTGGTAGCGCTCGCGGTGGGCGATGATGTCTTCGGCCAGGGCGACGATCTGGTCGATTTCTTCCTTGGTGAGGTCGGTAGGATCGATGAGGTGTTTCATAAACTGTTGCGGAATTGCAGGATCTGTTCTTTCTGTTCAAGTGTGATGTAGTTCTCCTCGACAGCCACGTCCACGAGGACGTCCAGGTTGCAGAGCGAGTAGTTGGTGACGTTCGCGGCGGCGAGCCGGTCCAGGCCCTTCTTCAGGCCGTAGGTGAAGATGCTCACGATGCCGAGCACCTCGGCGCCCGCTTCGCGCAGGGCTTCCACCACGTCGATGGCGCTGCCCGCCGTGGAGATGAGATCTTCGATCACGACCACCTTGGCACCGGGTTCGAGCTTGCCTTCGATGCGGTTGGTGCGGCCGTGGCTCTTGGCCTCGTTGCGGACGTAGCCCATCGGCATGTCGAGCAGCATGGCGGTGATGGCGGCGTGGGGGATGCCGGCGGTGGAGGTGCCCATCAAGACTTCCGCATCGTTGAAGTGCAGCTGCACGAGCGAGGCGAGGCCCGCTTCGATGCGGGAGCGCACGGCCGGGGAGGAAAGGGTGAGCCGGTTGTCGCAGTAGATCGGGCTCTGGATGCCGCTGGCCCAGGTGAAGGGTTCGTCCGGGCGGAGGAACACGGCCTTGACCGAAAGGAGTTGCTTGGCGATGTAACGTTCCATATGTTATTGATTTAAAAATTCATTGAGGCAGCGCCGGTAGGCGGCGACGGGGTCGGGGGCGGCCGTCACGGGGCGGCCGACGACGATGTAGTCCGAGCCGATCTTCCGGGCGCGGGCCGGGGTGGTGATGCGGACCTGGTCGTCCGAGCTCGCATCCGCGAAACGGATGCCCGGGGTGACGGTGAGGAAGTCCGCGCCGCAGGCCTGCTTGATCATACCCGCTTCGAGCGGCGAGCAGACGACGCCGTCCAGGCCGGCCTCGCGGGCATTCTGCGCGTATTTGACGATGGTATCGTTGATGCCGGCGCCGATCAGGAGTTCCTTCTGCATCCGCTCCTCGCTGGTGGAGGTGAGCTGGGTGACGGCGATGAGCAGCGGCCGGGTCCCGTCGAGACCACCCCGTAAATCAGAGATTTTCGGGGGCCCCGGTTTTCTCCCCTCGCACAGACCCTCCAGGGCGGCGCGCATCATGTCGACGGTGCCGGCCGCGTGCACGTTGCACATATCGACATCCAGGCCGGAGAGCACCTTCATGGCCTTGCGGACCGTGTTGGGGATGTCGTGGAGCTTGAGGTCGAGGAAGATGGGATGCCCCCGGCGGCGGATCTCCCGCACGATGTCCGGACCCTCGGCGTAGAAGAGCTCCATACCGATCTTGACGAAGGGCTTGCGGACGCCCTCGAAGCGGTCGAGGAAGTCCAGGGTTTGCTGCCGGCCTGCGAAGTCGCAGGCGATGATGACGTCTTTTGCCATTATGCGATTCCGATGATTTCTTGTAAACTGTTGATGCCGAGGCTGTCCATCAGGGCGGGCAGGGCGGCGATGATTTCCGGGCAGGCCAGGGGATTGCGGAGGTTCTCCGCGCCCACCTGCACGGCCGTCGCGCCGGCCATCATCATCTCCACGACGTCCTCTGCGCGGGCCACGCCGCCGCAGCCCATCACGGGGATGGAGCAGGCGTGCGCCACCTGGTAGACCATACGCAGGGCGAGGGGGAAGACGGCGGGGCCGGAGAAACCGCCCATCTTGTTGGCGATCACGGGCTTGCGCCGCTTGATGTCGATGCGCATCCCCAGCAGGGTGTTGATGAGGGTGATGCCGTCCGCCCCGGCGTCTTCGCAGGCACGGGCGATGGACACGATGTCCGTGACGTTGGGGCTGAGCTTGATGAAGACGGGCTTCCGCCGGACGGCGTCCTTCACCGCCCTGGTGACGGCCGCGGCGGAGGCGGGGTCTGTGCCGAAGGCCATGCCGCCGGCGTGCACGTTGGGGCAGGACACGTTGACCTCGATGAGGTCGATGTCCGGGCAGGCGTCGGCCTGTGCGCAGTTGTAGGCGTATTCCTCGACGCTGAAGCCGCTGATGTTGGCGATGATGGCGCCATTGTACATCCGGCGCAGGGCCGGGGCCTTATCGGTGACAAGCACCTCGATGCCGGGGTTCTGCAGGCCCACGGAGTTGATCATCCCGGCGGTGCACTCCGCGATGCGCGGGGTGGGGTTGCCGAAACGCGCCTCGCGCGTGGTTCCCTTGAGGGAGATGCCACCGAGCACGTTGAGGTCGAAGGTGCCGGCGAGCTCGAGCCCGAACCCGAAGGTCCCGCTGGCGGGGATGACCGGGTTCGCGAGCCGCAGGCCGCAGAGGGAGACGGAAAGATCTTTTACCATAGCACTTCCTCCTTGTCGAAGACGGGACCGTCGGCGCAGACACGCCGGGGACCCGATGCGGTTTGTACGGTGCAGCCGTAGCAGAAGCCGGCGCCGCAGCCCATCCGCTCCTCGAGGCTGACCTCGCCGGGCGTGTGGAGGGCCGCGCAGACCGCCTTCATCATCGGCAGCGGGCCGCAGCTGTAGAAGCAGTCGAAGGCGGGCGCCGCGTCGGCGATGGCGTCGGTCACGAAGCCTTTCGTGCCCACGGACCCGTCCAGGGTGGAGATGAGCACGGGGATGCCGAGGGCGCGCAGCTCGTCCGCGAGGCAGATCTCGTCCGCCTTGTTGAAGCCGAGCACGGCGGTGGCGCGTTTGCCGGCCGCGAGCAGTTCCCTGGCCAGCAGGTACAGCGGCGCTGCGCCCAGGCCACCGCCGATCAGCAGCGCGTCGGAGGCGCACAGGCCCGGCCAGAAGCCGTTGCCCAGAGGTAATAACAACTCCAGCGGGGCGCCGGGAGTCATCGTGGAAAGCACTTTCGTGCCGGCGCCGACGACTTTGTAGTAAAGGACCACCCCGTCGGGCAGCGTGTCGCTGACCGAAATGGGGCGGCGCAGGTAGTATCCCGGGATGGCGATGTCGACGAACTGCCCGCTGCGCACGGCCACCGGGGCGTCGGTGCGCAGCACGATCCGGAAGGTGTCCCGGGCTACCGCGTCGTTGCTTTCGATATGGAAGATGCGTTTCTGCATAGGCGCTATGCTTGCCAGACGGGCTCGCCGTCTTTCAGGGTCAGGATGATGCGGCTGCGGACGGTCTTTCCCGCGAAGGGCGTGGCCTTGCCGAGCGAGCGGAAATCCGCCGGATCCACGGTCCAGGCGGCGTCGGGATCGATGACCGTGAGGTCGGCGGGGGCGCCGGGCGTCAGTCCGCCGTCCAGGCGGAATGCGGCCCGCGGCCCGCTGGTGAGCGCCTCCACGACGCGCTCCAGCCCGACCTTGCCGGTCAGTACGAGATCGGTGTAGAGCACCGGGAAGGCCGTCTCCAGGCCCACGACGCCCATCGCACTGCCCGCGAGTCCGCGGGACTTCTCCTCGGCGCTGTGCGGCGCGTGGTCGGTGGCGACGGCGTCGACGGTGCCGTCCCGCAGACCCTCGACGAGGGCCTCGCGGTCCTCGGCACGGCGCAGCGGGGGATTCATCTTGAAGCGGCCGTCCTCCTGCAGGTCGTCCTCGCAGAGGGTGAGGTAGTGGGGCCCCGTCTCGCAGGTCACGCGCACGCCGCGCGCCTTGGCCTGGCGGATGATCTCCACGCTCTCCGCGCAGGAGATGTGGCAGACGTGGTAGCGGCAGCCGGTCCGTTCCGCCAGCTCCAGGTCGCGCCGGATCTGCCCCCATTCGCTCTCGGAGCAGATTCCTTTGTGGCCGTGGGCGGCGGCGTAACGACCGTCGTGGATGTAGCCGCCGCGCAGGAGGCGGTTGTCCTCGCAGTGCGCGGCGATGATCACGTCCTCGCGGGCGGCGGTCTCCATGGCGCGGAGCATCATGGCGTCGTCCTGCACGCCGCTGCCGTCGTCGGAGAAGGCGACGCAGCGCCCCTTGAGCGCGGCCATGTCCACGAGTTCCAGCCCCCGGCGGCCGCGGGTGATGGCGGCGTAGGGGAGGACGCGGATGCAGGCGTCTCGGTCGATGATCTCCTGCTCGAGGGCGAGGGTGTCCGGGCTGTCGGGCACGGGATTGAGGTTGGGCATGGCGCAGACGGTGGTGTAGCCGCCGTGCGCAGCCGCCAGCGAGCCGGTGCGGATGGTTTCCTTATAGCTCTGTCCGGGCTCGCGGAAGTGGACGTGCACGTCCACGAAGCCGGCGCTGACCAGCTTCCCGCGGCAGTCGACGACCTGCGCGCCGGAGGCCTCGACGATGTCCGGCCCGATGGCGGCGATGCGGCCGTCGCGGACGAGTATGTCGCCCCGGCGGGAGCCGGAGCCGTCGATCAGGGTGCCGCCTTTGAGCAATCTGTCCATTTATTCCATGTTTTCCACCTGGATGCCGGGCATCGCCGAGAGGCGCTCCAACAGGGCGAGGGGATTCTCTTTCTTCTTGGTGTGGAGGCAGACTTCCGCCTTGGTGACGTCTCCCTCCCGGTGCAGGGCGAACCAGCGCACCTGCTTGCCGAGCGATTCGATGGCCGCCGAAACGTCCTCCTGCTTGTTGCCGGACAGGATGGCGTTGACCTGGCGGTCGCCCATGCTGCTCGGGAACAGGTTCGCGGCCTCCATGCAGATGATCATCACGACGGTGGTGAGGACGGAGACCTCGTACATGCCGCCGCCCATGGCCAGGCCCACGGCGCCCGTGACCCAGAGGCCGGCCGCGGTGGTCAGGCCGCTGATGTGGCGGTTCTTCATGATGATGCCGGCGCAGAGGAAACCCAGGCCGCCCACCACGCCCGCGGCGACGCGGGAGGCGTCGAACTTGCTGGCGTCCGGGAAGGCATACATGGAGACGATCATGAACAGGGCCGAGCCCAGGGCCACCAGGAGGTGGGTGCGGATGCCGGCGCCCTTGCCGCGGATTTCGCGTTCCAGGCCGATGGCGGCCCCGAGCAGCGTGGCTCCCAGCAGGCGGACGGTGCATTCCCAGCAGAATGGTAAATCGAATGTCATGTCGGGTGTTGTTATACCAAATGACAAAGATAGGCAAAATTCCCGTCGCGCGGGCGGGAAAACGTACGCGTACGCGACAAAGTTATTAACAATGTGAAATGTAAAATTGTCGATAACTTTCCTTGCAAGGCGCGTGGGATTGTTGTAAATTTGCAGCTTGTTAGTTCGAGTATGAAAGTCAGCATAATCATGGGATCCAAAAGCGACTGGGAAGTGATGTCAGCCGCTTGCGAGACCCTCGAACAATTCGGGGTCCCGTACGAAAAAAAAGTCATCAGCGCACACCGTACACCGCAATTCTTCTGTGACTACATGGCCACGGCCCGCGACCGCGGGGTGGGCATCGTGATCGCCGGCGCCGGCGGCGCCGCCCACCTGCCCGGGATGGCGGCGGCCCTGACCTCGCTCCCGGTGATCGGCATTCCGATCAGGAGCAAAGCCCTGAACGGACTGGATTCCCTGCTGTCCATCGTCCAGATGCCTTCTGGCATCCCCGTCGCGACGATGGCGATAGACGGGGCGAAGAACGCCGCACTCTACGCCGTCGCCGTTCTCGCCCTCCAGGACCCCGCCCTCGCGGCCAAACTGGAGGATTTCCGGAAGAAACAGGCTGAAAAGGTCCTTCAAACCGAGATATAAATTATGAATGCACACCGCATCTTCGTAGAAAAGTGTTCGGAGTTCCAGGTTGAGGCACAGAGCCTCAAGAACGAGTTCAACGAAAACCTTTCTCTCTCGCTGCGTTCCCTGCGGCTCCTGAATGTTTATGATCTGTTCGGCTTCTCCGACGAGCTGTTGGAGAAGTGCCGTTATACCGTCTTCGGCGAGGTGGTCACCGACACCGTGACGGACGACTGCCCACTCGAGGGCAAAAAATTCCTGGCGGTGGAGTACATCCCCGGCCAGTTCGACCAGCGGGCCTCCTCGGCCCTGGACTGCGTCCACCTGATCGACCCGGCCGCCGACGTGCAGATCCGTTCCTCGCGCCTGCTCATCTTCGACGACGACCTCTCCGACGAGACGCTCGCCGCCATCCGCCACTACTTCATCAACGTGGTGGAGTCCCGGCCCAAGGACCTGGGACGCCTGCAGCCGGAAGGCAAGGCGGACGTGAAGCCGCTGGCCTCGCTCGCGGGCTTCACGAAGATGCAGCCTGCGGAGTACGCCGCCTTCTGCAAGCAGTGGGGCCTGGCGATGAACACCGACGACCTCTCCGAGGTGGTGCGCTACTTCACGCAGGAGGGCCGCGACCCGTCCGAGACGGAGCTGCGCATCCTCGACACCTACTGGAGCGACCACTGCCGCCACACGACCTTCACCACCGAGCTGACGGACGTCCGCGTGGACGATTCCTTCGTCAAGGAGGAGATCGAGGCGGAGTACCGCGAGTTCCTGTCCGTCCGCAAGGAGCTGGGCCGCGAGCAGAAGAGCCTCTGCCTGATGGAACTGGCGACCATCGGCGCGCGCGTCCTGCGCAAGCGCGGCCTGCTGGAGGACCTGGAGCAGAGCGAGGAGAACAACGCCTGCAGCATCTTCGTGGACGTGGAGGTGGACGGGCAGCCCGAGAAGTGGCTCCTGCAGTTCAAGAACGAGACCCACAACCATCCGACCGAGATCGAGCCTTTCGGCGGCGCGGCGACCTGTCTGGGCGGCGCCATCCGCGACCCGCTCTCCGGCCGTGCCTACGTTTATCAGGCGATGCGCGTGACGGGCGCCGGCGACATCAACGCCGCCGTGAAGGACACCCTGCCGGGCAAGCTCCCGCAGCGTATGATCAGCCGCAAGGCCGCCGCCGGCTACTCCAGCTACGGCAACCAGATTGGCCTCGCCACCACGCACGTGCGTGAAAT
>JAGCYX010000005.1 GCA_017960585.1 Bacteroidales bacterium | reverse complement strand
GGCAAGCACAACGACCTGGAAGCCGTGGGCCACGACGGACGCCACCACACCATGTTCGAGATGCTGGGCAACTGGAGCTTCGGTGACTACTTCAAGTCCGAGGCCATCGACTGGGCCTGGGAACTCCTGACCGAGGTGTACAAGATCGACAAGAACCTCCTCTACGCCACCGTGTTCGAGGGTGCCGCCGAAGACGGCACCGCGCTCGACACCGAGGCGCAGCAGGCCTGGCGCAAATACCTCCCCGAGGATCACATCCTCCTGGGCAACAAGCACGACAACTTCTGGGAGATGGGCGAGACCGGTCCCTGCGGCCCCTGCTCCGAGATCCACATCGACATCCGCACCGCGGAGGAGAAGGCTGCCTCCGGCATCCCGGGCCGCGATCTGGTGAACCAGTCCGACCCGCACGTCATCGAGATCTGGAACCTCGTCTTCATGCAGTACCAGCGCATGGCCGACGGCCACCTGGAGCCGCTGCCCGCCCGCAACATCGACACCGGCATGGGCTTCGAGCGCCTCTGCGCCGTGCTTCAGGGCAAGAACAGCAACTATGATTCTGACGTCTTCACCGGCATGCTCACCCGCATCGGCGAGCTCTCCGGCCACAAATACGGCGAGAGCGCCCGGACCGACGTCGCGATGCGCGTGATTGCGGACCACATCCGTGCCATCAGTTTCAGCATCGCCGACGGTCAGCTGCCTTCCAACGTCAAGGCCGGCTACGTCATCCGCCGCATCCTGCGCCGCGCCGTCCGCTACGGCTATACCTTCCTCGGCCTGTCCGAGCCCTTCCTCTGCCAGCTCGTCCAGCAGCTCGTGGACGATATGGGCGAGGCCTATCCGGAGATCGCCAAGCAGCAGAAGTTCATCGAGAGCGTCATCCGCGAGGAGGAGCTCGCCTTCCTGCGTACCCTCGACCGCGGCATCCGCCTGATGGACGAGTGCATGGAGCGCAGCAAGGACAGCAAGGTCATCGCCGGCGCCGACGCCTTCAAGCTTTACGATACCTACGGCTTCCCGATCGACCTGACGGAGCTGATCGCCGCCGAGAACGGCTACACCGTGGACCAGAAGGGCTTCCAGGCCGAACTGCAGCAGCAGAAGGACCGCGCCCGCAACGCCACCGCCAACACCTTCGGCGACTGGACGGTCTACCACGAGGGCGAGGATGTCGAGTTCGTCGGCTTCGACACCAACGAAGTCGAGGGCGCCCTGCTGCTCAAGCAGCGCACCGTCGTCCAGAAGAACAAGGAGATGCTCCAGCTGGTCTTCGACCGCACCCCGTTCTACGGCGAGATGGGCGGCGAGATCGGCGACACGGGCGTCATCACCGCCGCCGACGGCGAGCAGATCAGGATCCTCAATACCGTCAAGGAGAACAACCTTACCATCCATATCGCCGAGCGCCTCCCGCAGGACTGCGGCGGTGCCTTCAAGCTCAGCGTGGACGCGGCGCGCCGCCAGCGCATCGCGAACAACCACAGCTGCACGCACCTGCTGCACCGCGCCCTGCGCGAGATCCTCGGCACCCACGTGGAGCAGAAGGGCTCCTTCGTGGGCGACCAGGGATTCCGCTTCGACTTCTCCCACTTCGAGAAGCTCTCCGACGAGCAGCTCGCTGCCGTCGAGAAGCGCGTCAATGAGCTGATCCGCAGTAACTTCCAGCTTGACGAGAAGCGCGACGCCACCATGGACGAAGCCCGCGGGATGGGCGCCATGGCCCTCTTCGGCGAGAAGTACGGCGACCGCGTCCGCGTGGTCCGCTTCGGCCCCAGCGTCGAGCTCTGCGGCGGCTGCCACACCTCCGCCACGGGCAACATCGGCTTCTTCAAGATCACCGGCGAGTCGGCCATCGCGGCCGGCATCCGCCGCATCGAGGCCGTGACCGGCGAACAGGCCGAAGATATGGTCCTCGGCGTCCAGGGTATGCTGAAGACGGCCCGCTCCTTCTTCAACAACGTGCCCGACCTCGCCGGCGCCATCCAGAAACTGATCGAGGACAACGCCACCTTCAAGAAGCAGGCGGAAGAGTTCGGCAAGCAGAAGGCCGCCGAGTTCGCCCGCAAGCTCTCCGAGAAGGCGCAGGACGTGAACGGCATCAAGCTGATCGTCACCGGCACGGCCGGGCAGGAGCTCGATCCCGCCCTGGTCCGCAACGCCGCCCTGGCCCTCCAGAAGGAGCTGAAGAATACCGCCCTGGTCGGCGCCTACGCCTTCGAGGGCAAGCCGCAGCTGGTCCTGATGTACTCCGACGACCTCGTCGCCGCCGGGCGCAATGCCGGCAAGGACATCCGCGACGCCGCCAAGTTCATCCAGGGCGGCGGTGGCGGACAGCCCGGCCTCGCCACGGCGGGCGGCAAGAACGCCGAGGGCCTGCCCCAGGCGCTCGACGCCCTGCAGGAGATCGCCACCCGCCAGTAATCTTTCCCCGTCAGGATGAAGAAACTCGACCGCTTCATATTGAAGTCGTTCATCGGACCGTTCGTCGCGATCCTCTTCATCGTGGTCTTCATCCTGGCGATGCAGACGCTCTGGCTCTACATCGACGAGCTCGTGGGCAAGGGCCTCGGCATCCGCACCATCCTGGAATTCCTGTTCTGGGGCGTGTGCAGCATCGCCCTGCCGCTCGCCATCCCGCTCGCGACCCTGCTCGCGGCCACCATGACCATCGGGCAGCTCTCGGAACGCAGCGAGCTGATGGCCATCCGGGCCTCCGGCATCTCCTTCGGCCGGGTCATCCTGCCGCTCGCGTTCGTCGCCGCGCTCATCGCCGGCGGCACCTGGCTTGTCTGCTCGAAACTCGTGCCCCACGCCTTCAACCAGATCTACACCCTGCGCGACGACATCGCGCGCACCAAGGACGAGATCAAGATTCCGCCGGGAACCTTCTACGACGGCATCGACGGTTACATCCTCCGTGTGGGTTCGCAGGACAAGAAGACGCGGATGCTGCACGACGTGCAGGTCTATGACCATACGGCCCGCAAGGGCAACATCTCCGTGACGATGGCGGATTCCGCCATCCTGAAGATGTCCAAGAGCAAGGACTACCTGACCTTCACCCTGTTCCACGGCTCCACGTACCGCGAGGACAACACGCTGCGCTACAACGACACGAGTATGGTCCTGCAGCACATCGACTTCGCCCGGCAGGAACTGCTGATCCCGCTGAAGAACTACAGCTTCGAGAAGTCGGATTCCGTGCGCTTCGACGACGCCATCAAGACCAAGCAGATGGCCGAACTGCGGCATCTCAGCGACTCGCTGCGGCACGAGCTGGACTCGCTGCACGACCGGCACTACAAGATCATCCGGCTCAGTTCCGTTTTCCAGCAGGGCAAGCAACTGGATACCGCCACCCGTAACCCGAACCGGTCGGATTTCAGTTCGTCGAACTACCTGCGATGGAACACTCCGGACGCCGCCGCACAGGCTCGCAACCGGGCTGCCGACAACGTCGGGCGTTTCAACGGCGATATCAACAATTTCCGCTTCGATATCTACGACAAGAGCTACAGCCTCCACCAGTCCGACCTCTCCTTCCTGGAGAAATACGGCGAAGGCCTGGCCTGCTTCCTGCTCTTCTTCATCGGCGCCCCGCTGGGCGCGCTCGTGAAGAGCAAGCGCGGCGGCCTCGGCGTGAGCCTCATCATCTCCGTCCTCTTCTTCGTCCTCTATTACGTCGTCAACATTTCCGGCAGCAAACTGGCGCGGGACGGCGCCGTGGAGACCCCCATCGGCGTCTTCATATCCGCTGCCGTCATCGCGCCCATCGGCGTCTTCTTCACCTGGAAGGCGCTGCGGGACGCCGAACTCTTCAATATGGACCAATTCACCACCTGGTGGCGCAAGATCAAGAGCAAGGTCGTGCGCCTGTTCCGCCCGACGCGCATCGTCTATATGGGCACGCCCGAGTTTGCCGTGAAACCGCTGGATACCCTCGTGCAGGCGGGCTACAAGATCGCGGGCGTCGTGACCGTGGCGGACAAGCCCGCGGGGCGCGGCCTCAAGATGAACGAGAGCGCCGTCAAGCAGTACGCCGTCGCGCACGGCATTCCCGTGTTGCAGCCCGTGAAGCTCAAGGATCCCGAGTTCCTGGAGGCGCTGCGTGCCTGGAAGGCCGACCTTTTCGTCGTGGTGGCGTTCCGTATGCTTCCGGAGGAAGTCTGGTCCATGCCGAAACTCGGCACCTTCAACCTCCACGCCGCCCTGCTGCCGCAGTACCGCGGCGCCGCCCCGATCAACTGGGCCGTCATCAACGGCGAGAAGATGTCGGGCGTGACCACCTTCATGATCGACAAGGACATCGACACCGGCGGCATCATCTTCCGCCAGGAGTGCCGCATCCGGCCGGACGAGACGGCCGGCGAACTGCACGATGAGCTGATGGAGATCGGTTCCGACCTGGTCCTGCAGACGGTTGAGGCGCTGATCCAGCACAATGTGGAGCTGCGCGTCCAGCGCTCCTTCATCCAGGGCTCCGAGGAGCTCAAGCCCGCCCCGAAGCTCACCAAGGAGCTCTGCCGCATCGACTGGTCCCGCCCCACCGACGAGATCTACAACCTCATCCGCGGCCTTTCACCTTATCCTGCGGCCTATACGGATATAACTCGTCATTCCGGGCCCGTTGGTAGTCATTCCGGGCTTGACCCGGAATCTCTGAGCATGAAGATCTACGGGACGGAAAAGCGCCCGGACCTCCACGCGGAGCCCGGCACCGTGCTGAGCGACGGCAAGACCTACCTCGCCATCGCCACCGGCGACGGCGCCCTCTCCCTGACCGAACTCCAGCTCTCCGGCAAGAAGAAAATGGCCGTCACCGAGTTCCTCAAAGGCTTCCGCGACCCCCAGGCCTGGCGGGCGGAACTTTAGGTGAGTGGGTGCAATTCGCAAAAAATTAGTATCTTTGCACCCCTATGCCGAAGTACGTCCTCAATCCCGAGACGCTGCTGTATGAGGAACGGGAGGATCCCAAATACCTCAAACCCCTGCGTCTGTCGGTGGCCATTCTGGCCGCCGCCGGGTTCGTATTTCTGTACTTCTGGCTCTATACCTCCGTCTTCCATTGGGACCTTCCCCGCACCGCGGTGCTCAAGCGCCAGGCGGCGCAGTGGGAGGCGCGCATGGAGGTGCTCTCCAACCGGCTGGACCTCTACGACCGCACCTTGACGGGCATCGAGCAGCGGGACGACCAGGTGTATCGGTCCATCTATGGCCTGGGTGAAATCCCGGACGCCGTGAAGAATTCCGGCCTGGGCGGCATCAACCGCTACGCGGAACTGGACCGGCTGGGGACGAATTCCTCCCTGGGCTGGGCGGTGCGCCGGCTGGACCTCCTGACCAAGCGCGCCTACATCCAGGGCAAGGCGCTGGACGAGGTGGGCGTGCTGGCCCGCAATGCGGGCGATATGCTCGCCTGCGTGCCCAGCGTGCCGCCGCTGCTGCCCGACCACAACAAGGTGCACCTGTCGAGCGGCTTCGGCTACCGCACGGATCCCGTCTTCGGCGGGGGCGAGGCCCACGGCGGCCAGGATATGGCCACGGCCACGGGCACGCCGGTCTATGCCACCGGCGACGGCATCGTGACGATGGCGGAGTTCAAGTCGAACGGCTACGGCAACCAGATCGTCATCGACCATGGCTACGGCTATCAGTCCCGCTACGCGCACCTCAGCGTGATCGCGGTGTCCGAGGGCATGCGGGTCAAGCGGGGCGAGCAGATCGGCAACGTCGGTTCGACCGGCAAGTCCACGGGCGCGCACCTGCACTACGAGGTGGTCTATCGCGGCAACCGTGTGAACCCGATGAACTATATGGATTTCAATATGTCGCTCGACGAGTACCGGTCGATGATCGGCACGCGCCAGCAGGAATCGCGCGTCGGCAAGCGGACGAGTACGACGGAGCTGCTCCGGCGCAGCAGACAGGGTCATGAATAAACGCAGGCAGCTCATATTCAACGCCGACAGTTTCCACTTCGGCCAGGTGCCGCGCCAGATCGGGCGGACCCTGGTGACGCTTTTGGTCTACCTGTTGCTGACCTTCACGCTGGCGGTGCTGGTCTACCTGGCTTTCGCGCTGGTGTACCGCACCGACACGGAACGTCGCCTGCGGCGCGAAATCCGTATGTACGAGCGCCTCTATCCCGGCCTCGAGGAACGGGAGCAGCTGCTCGGCGACGCCATCGCCAACCTGCAGCACAAGGACAACGAAATCTATGGCCTGGTCTTCCGTTCCAACGGCGCCCCGATGCTGGATCCGATGGAGGTGCAGAGCAGTTTCAGCGTCGTGGACACGATTCCCGAGTCGCGGCTGGCCGGCTATACCCGAGACAAGGCGGACAGCCTGCTGCGGCGCAGCAAATCGGTGGATGCCGCATTCGAGCGCATCTTCCAGGCGCTTTCCGACACGACGCTGGTCCTGCCGCCGATGACCCTTCCCATCGCGGACATCACCTATCCGCAGGTGGGCGCGTCCACCGGCCGCAAGATGAATCCTTTCCTGAAGGCCTACGTCTATCACGAGGGTCTGGACCTGATCGTCACCCGCGGAACGCCCGTCCTGGCCGCCGCCGACGGCACGGTGACCGCCGCGAATATGGACCGGTCCTCCGGAAATACGGTCAAAATCGCCCATACGGGCGGCTATGAAACCGTCTACGCCCACCTGGAGAGTATGAACGTGCACGTGGGGCAGCGGGTCCGGGCCGGCGACCGGATCGGAGCCGTGGGTATGTCCGGGCAGGCTTTCGCCCCGCACCTGCACTACGAAGTGCGGCGGAACGGCGCCGGGATGGACCCGGTCGGATTCTTCTTCGCTTCCGTCAGCCCGGCGGAGTACGTGAATATGTTATATATGTCCGTGAATACCTTGCAATCAATGGATTAACGATATGGAGAAACTGTATTATTCGATCGGTGAAGTGGCCGGGATCCTGGACGAGTCGGTGTCCCTGGTCCGGTTCTGGTCCAACTCTTTCCCGAAACTCATCAAGCCCAAGCGCAACGCCAAGGGCAACCGGCAGTTCACTGCCGCCGATGTGGAGACCTTCAAACAGATCCACCATCTGGTCAAGGACCGCGGCCTCACGCTGGAAGGCGCCGCCCTCCAGCTGGCAGGCGACCGCCGTCCCGTGGACCGGAGCGTCAAGGCCATCGAATCCCTCAAGGAAATCCGGGCCCAACTTATGGAGATTAAGAAAAATATTTCCTAACTTTGCAAGTTGTAATATTACGAAGTAATAAAATTCTAAAAACATATATGGCTACCACCAAGAAAACAACGAAAGTGCCGACTCCGATCGATGAGCGGGAGACTTTTGTCTCGCTGCGCAAGAGCTTCGCGGAGACCGAGCAGAGCACCCAGGAGAAACTTAAAGTCCTTTACGAACTGCAGGAGGCCGATGTGGCCATCGACGAGCTCGTTCACCTGCGCGGCGAACTGCCCGCCGAAGTCGCCATCCTCGAAGAGGAACTGGCCGGCCTGCGCGCCAAGTCCGACAAGATCGGGCAGCTGATCGAGGGCTTCAACGCCACCATCGACAACGCCAACAAGCAGATCGTCGAGCTGGACGCCGAGATCGAGAAGTACCGCAGCCAGCTGGAGAACATCTCCAACAGCCGCGAGTTCGACTCCATCAACAAGGAACTGGAGAACCAGGGCCTGCTGCGCGCCATCGCCGAGAAGAACATCACCGACGCCCGCGCCGCCATCGAGGAGCGCAAGATCGACCGTGAGCGCATCGCCGACCGCATCCTCATCCGCGAGGAGGACCTCAAGGCCAAGCAGGAAGAGCTGGCCACGATCGTGGAGTCCACCGCCAAGGAGGAGAAGGCCCTCCAGGCCAAGCGCGCCGCCTGCGCCGCCAAGATCGACGAGCGCACGCTGAGCGCCTACGAGCGCATCCGCGGCAACGCCCACAACCACCTCGCCGTGGTCACGCTGTTCCCCAAGCACGAGGACGGCACCTACGGCGATGCCTGTGGCGGCTGCTTCCACACCATCACCCCGCAGCGCATCCTCGACATCGCCTCCGGCAAGAAGCTCGTCATCTGCGAGCACTGCGGACGCATCATCGTCAACCCTGACATCTAGGACGCATGGCTGCGCAACGGCCCGGCAACGCCCGCAAGAAAGACCAGACGGTCAACCTCGAGACACTCGGCCTGGAGATCGGCAACAAGCCGCCCCAGGCGCCGGACGTCGAGGAGGCCGTCCTGGGCGCCATGTTGCTGGAGCCGTCCTGCGTGGACCTCGCGATGGAGGAGCTCACGCCCTCCTGTTTCTATGATCCCAAGCACCGGATGATCTTCGAGGCGATGTCCCGCCTCGTCACGGACCATACCTCCGTGGACATCATCACGGTGAGCAGCGAACTCAAGACCCAGGGCAACCTGGAGGCCGTGGGCGGCACGGTGGTGCTGGCGAACCTGTCCGAGAAGGTCGGCTCCGCCGCGCACATCGAGTACTACGTCAAGATCCTCAAGCAGAAGACCATCCAGCGCGACCTGATCTCCGCCTCGTACGACATCCTGCGGGACTCGTTCGACGACTCGATCAAGGTGGACGACCTGATCGACAAGGCGCAGAGCAAGGTCTACGACGCCATCCAGAGCAATGTCCGCCGCGAAGTGCAGGACATCGGCAGCCTGATCAACATCGCGATGACGGACATCCAGGAGATGCAGGGCAGCACCGGCCTGAACGGCGTGCCGTCCGGCTTCTACAGCATCGACCGCATCACGATGGGCTGGCAGAAGTCCGACCTGATCATCCTGGCGGCCCGCCCCTCCGTGGGTAAGACGGCGTTCTCGCTGAACCTGGCGCGCAACGCCGCGGTGGACCAGCATATGGCGGTGGCCTTCTTCTCCCTGGAGATGTCCGCCATCCAGCTGGTCAAGCGCCTCATCACCTCCGAGTCCGGCCTGCCGGCCGACAAGATCAAGGGCGGCGCCAAGCTGGAGGACTTCGAGTGGGAACAGCTCGAATACAAGCTCAAGGCCCTGTCCAAGGCTCCGCTCTACATCGACGACACGCCGGGCCTCCCGCTGATGGAGTTCCGCACCAAGGCCAAGAACCTCGTGAAGAACAAGGGCGTGCGCCTCATCGTCGTGGACTACCTGCAGCTGATGCAGGGTCCCGCCGAACTCAAGGGCATGCGCGAGCAGGAGGTGGCGGCCATTTCCCGTACCCTCAAGGCCACGGCGAAGGAGCTGAACGTTCCCATCATCGCCCTTTCCCAGCTGTCGCGTAACGCCGTACAGCGCACCGGCGGCACCGGAAAGCCCCAGTTGAGCGACCTCCGCGAAT